>CAIYET010000342.1 GCA_903925285.1 Candidatus Hydrogenedentota bacterium
AGGCTGTAGGCACAGCCTACAGCCTAAAGCCTACAGCCTAAAGCCTAAAGCCTATGGGTCTTGCAAGAGGCTCTCCTGTATTCTGAATTTCTACTGCCATTTCCAGGGCCAAGAAGCTTTCGTGCTGTCTCCACGCAATCGCTGCTTACACGACAATCTTCTGTTTCGCGTTGTCGAAACGCGCTACTTTTCCTTTGCGCAGGGCGAGCGTGCCCATTTGCAGGGCGGTCTGCACGCGAAACGCGAGGTCCATCGGACTCCATGTGTTGACGTCGCGCGCGCGGGCGCAATCGACGAAGTTCTTGAAATGCGCGGTTGCGTCCTCCGGCGTTTCGATCGAGAACCGTTGAGGCTTATTCTTTGAACCCTCTGCGGGGATGAAGACGATTTCCTTATCCTGAACCGTCAGCGCGCCGTCCCAGCCGCGGACGACGGGGACGCGTCCCGGTGCGCCACGACCGCCCGTGGCCTGGTAATCGTTGCCTTGCGTACCGAGGATCGCGACGGTAATTTTCTCGGGATAATCGATGAGCATGTTGAACGTGTCGGGAACCTCGCGTTCTTCGTAGCGGAACTTGCTGCCGGTCGCCACGGCCATCGAAGGCATGCCGACGCCGAGCATAAATAGGACAGGCGTCAGGCTGTGCGGGAACAGGTCCGTCGACGGTCCGCCCGCGTAGTCCTCGTACATGCGCCAGCGGAAGTACCGGCTCACATCGAACGGGCGTTTGGGCGCATCGCCGAGAAATGCCTTCCAGTCAAGATCGGGTCCGGGCTTCACGTTCGGGTCGTCGATGGGCATGCCGCGCTCGCCCCAATCGCCCACGCGGAAGTAGCCGCATTCGGCGTGGATCGGCTGGCCGATGAGACCGTCCTGGATGAGCTTGCGCATCTGCCGCCACGCGCTGTCCGACATGCCCTGCGCGCCGACCTGCATCACGCGGCCGGACTTCTTGACCTCCGCGGCAAGCTTCTTGGTCAGGTCGAACTGCCGCCAATGCGTGACGGGTTTCTCGCAATAGACGTCCTTGCCGGCACAAATCGCGTCGAGCGCCTGATAGCCGTGCAGGTGGTCTGGCGTCGCAATACAGACGAGGTCCACGCGCGGATCGGCCAGCATTTCGCGATGATCCATATATGGTTTCGCGTTGTATTTCTTCGCCGCACGGTCGAGGCGTCCGCGATACGCGTCGCACACCGCCACGATCTCGACGCCCCCGCCATTGTCCTTCAGCCAATCCATGATCTGGAGGTGCGCGCCGCCACGTCCGCCGCAGCCGATCTGGCCTACGCCGAGGCGCTCGTTGGGACTCTTCGATGCCGCCAGCGCTACGCGCGGTGCAGCCGCCACAGTCCCCACTGCCAATGCCGCACCCGCCGCTTGTCCAATAAATTGCCGCCGCGACAATCCCCAGCGTTCCATTCCATCGTCCGACATAACGACCAACCTCCCTCGGTTACACGATTCTCAGCACGGGCATCCCGCACGACCACTGTAGATCGTCAAGCGCACCCGCCGCAAATGTTAGGTGCGTTTAATCGAGGGCTATCATCTTAAATTCGGCAGTAGGATCTCTTGGGATTTGTCGAAAGTGTGGACGGAGTGGACTTTGTGGACGGAGTGGACGCAAATGGGACTCACCACCGGCGCGGAAGCCTTGCGCGCGGCGCGCTGAGTGAATCCTATTCTCGTCCACTATGTCCACAAAGTCCACTATGTCCACACTTTCGATGAGCGTCCATGGACTCCAACTGCCTTTTTTAGGATCATGGCTCCGCTTTGCGTTCGAGCGCCGTCTCGGAGTACTGGTTTCGGGCGTTCCAGAGCAGCCATTGATCGTAGCCCGCGTCGTACACCGCCTTGATCTGCTGGCGCACCTCATCGGCATCGTACGCGCGATAGCGCCCCTTGCCGAGCCAACTCGCCGTAAAATCCTGCAAATAGGGGCGAATATTTGCATGGAACTTCGGCGTTGCCGCGATGCGCCGCTTCGCCTTGACGAGCGAGTTGTACACGACCTTGTACGGTTCGAGGTCCGGCACGGCGTACCGTCCGCCATTGATCACCTGTCCCAGCGCGTAATGCGACGGATATACCATCGGCGAGAGGTAGTCCATGTCGCCACCGATGCGTTCGAGGTACTGGCCGATGTCCTCGGTGTCTTCGCGGCTTTCGCAGATGATCCCGAAAACGTCTGCGGACAGTACGACATCCGGTAACTCACGCCGTGCATAGGCGAGGAATTCTCCGACAAGGTCGTATTTCGATTGGCCTCGCGTGTCGCCGAATTGCATGGCCTTCTTGGGGCCGTCGCTCGGAAACCGCACATAGTCGAACTGGATCTCGTCGAAACCTTTCGCAACGGCCTCGCGTGCCACGGCCATGAGATACTTCCACGAATCGCGGGCGTACGGGTTGAGCCACGTCTTATGGTCCCGATCCTTCCACAGCTTCCCCTGGGTGTCGTGGATCGCCCATTCGGGTTGTTTCGACGACAGCACGGGATCTTTGAAGCAGACGACTCGCCCGATCGCGCGTATCCCGTTTGCGTGGAGCGCGGGAATCACCTTGTCGGGATTGTATTTCCGCAGCCAAGCGCCTGCTTCGCGCACCGCCGACACGTCCGACGCGTACCCTACATAACCGTCCGAATCCTTGACGTCGATCGCGTATGCGTTGATCTCGGTCGTCTTCGCCAGCTCGATGTAATGCCGTAACCGGTCGCTGCCGCCGACGGTCCAGCCGGTCAGGTACAGTCCATGTACTTTGGCGTCGCCGACAGGCGCGCGCGACGGGTAGACTCTCGCCGCCATTGCGCACAACGCGCCGCTCTGACGCGTGGCGAGGACCAACGGTCCCGGTAGATCGCCGCATCCCGCCGCGCAGAAAACGACGGCCGCCAACAGCGTGTGCACGGTCCATCGCGACGCATTCACGGCAACGCTACCGTGGCCGGATGTACGGCGACATCGAGCGGCCAATTCGAGTGCGTCATGACGCGCGGCTGTTCCACCGTAAACCGGAGCGGGCCGGTTGTCCCGGTTGGCGGCGTCATGCGCCACGCGATCTCGCCAAGTCCGCCTCGTAGCGGTTTGCCGGGTTTCTCGTTCAAGACCACAACGAGAAGATCGCCCGATTGCGTGGTTCGCGTTACGAGACGCTTGCGTGTTTCCGGAGCGCCGACGAGCGGTTGTTCTTCCCATGCGAACCCGTCCGAAGGCGTCGCCTTCAGCAACAGCAAGACTTGGTTCACGGTGACGTCCGCAGGCGCGTCCAGCCGGATTGAGATGGTCCCACAATACGCGCCCTCTTTCTTCTCCGCCGTCGCAGGTCCTTTCAGCGTCAGCGTAACATGGCTGAGCGGACCGTAATGGAAACCAGTCGGCAGGGCGGCTTCGGCGCCGCCCGACGAACCGCGCACGCGCACGGGGACATCGCCGCCGGCGGGCGACGCGCAGGGCGGAACTTCGACGAGGGCATCCCTGCTGCGCAAGACGCGTACCTTGCGCGCTACGGTGTCGCCGAACCACACCGAGGCGCCCGGGGCGAAATTGCGGCCCGAAATCAGCGCCGGCACGCCGCCCTCCGCCGGGCATTGCGCCGGGCTTACGCCCGTCACGACCGGCGCGCCTTCCATCGGCAGCGGCGCGGGATCGACGCCGTCGAGAATCCCATTGCTGTTCGAGTCGGGATTGAGCGGACTCGTCTCGCCATCGTCCACGACGCCATTCAGATTCGTGTCTTCCATGCCGTCGTCCACGCCGTCGCCGTCCGTATCCGGATCGAGATAATCCGTTTCACCGGGATCCACGAGGCCGTTGCCATTCTTATCCTCGATGTCATCCTGAATACCGTCCCCGTCCATATCCTGTTCGCCGGTATGCGTGCCGGCCTGCGCCAGCCAGCCAAACAGGTCTTCGGCGAAGCGCCGATGTTCGGCGTCGCTCAAGGACGCACCCAGCAGCGGCGTTGGCGCGGCGAGAATCGCGATGCGTCCGCGTCCGTAGGAACGCAGAACGAGCGCGGCCCGTTGCGGATTGCCCGCAACATGCACGGCAATCGCCAACGCATCGTCGGTATTCACGGCGCATCCGTCCGACAGGCGTACATCGCGCCAATGACGCCCCACGCGCGTATCCCGCGTCGAGGTAAACGTGCCTTCGAGCAGCGTATGCGTGTCGACCTCGACCTGAACGGGATCGAGCCATGCGGCCAACGCCTCGGGGTCCGCGTCGGGAAGGTAGCGTCCAATGAACAGCAACGAGCCACCGTGCATGACGTACTCGAGCAATGCCTGACGCGTCACCGCGCCCCGTATCGCCGCCGCCGCCTCGAGCACGACCACCGTGAACGGATCGAGCGGTTCCGATACCGGCACGACTGCCTCGCGATGCGAGAACACGTGCGGCGGCGCTGCCAGCAGTTCGCCCAAATCCCGCATCCCGCGCGGGTCGGACGCGTCGCGAAACGAGCCGCCTTTCGCCTCGTCTGGCCATATCCACAGGATGCGCCGCACTTCGGACCGCGCCAGCGGAAGAATCCGCAGGTCGATGTCGTGCGGTTGGGTCTGGTGAGCGGTCTCGACGGTCAGCATGTTCGAGGCGAGACTTCCCTGGGTATATTGGCCCGGATCTACGCCCATATACACCACATTCGGCGTGATTCCGCTTGTCGGATGGATCACCAGCCACGGCATCTCATCGCGATTGAATGAGACATGCCATGGGCTGCCACGCGGCTCGTCTTGCCCCACGCGAAATGCCTTCACTTCCTGACCCGCCGCTTCGGCATGAAACAGAATCTGGCCGGGTAGTTTCGACGGAACGCGATTCCCAACTACGGGCTGCGCGGTCTCCATCGCAATCACGTTCATAATCCAGCCGCTCTGCAACGCCATCGACCGCACGGGCGCAGCCGTGTCCGGCTCTACCCGATGAACGGACCCGCCTTCGCCGATGAACAACCCGGTGTCGGCCCAGCATACCGTCATCAGTGGCTGATCGTATACGTGCCGGATCTCGCCGCGCTCGTTCCCGCGCCATATCTCGAGCGTGCGGTCGACACCCACGGCCAAGCGTTCGCACGACGGTTCGACGGCGATGCGAACGGGGTGCGTCACGTCCGTGAGCGCAATCTGCGCGTCTTTCGTAAAGCCATCGACGCCAAGCGTCACGCGGACCACATGTGCGAAACCCGATCCCTGCGTGCGCGTGGCGACCCAACAAGACGCCGTACCCACGGTAAGCAAAGGCCTGTCCGATGCCAGCGCGACGCCGGGAATCTCAACAGGAAGTCCCACCTCGATGGGGCGAGCGGGACGAAATGCACGCGTCGCTCCCGACACAACGGGGGGGACGGTCGGGGGAGTCCAGGTACGCAGGGCGTGTAGCCATGACAACGGCTCCCCGGACGGACGGTCCACCGCATGACCGGAAAGCAGCACGAATACGTTGGTCCCGTCGGCGTTCGCGGCAAGCCCAGTAGGCACGGCATCGAATAGACGCTCGTTTTCGAGAAGCACCTCTTCCCCGGACCCCTTCGCATCGGCCATGTCCGCAACTCGAAGGATAGCGCCGGATTTCGATGCCGGACGGCACAGCACGGCAACGAGGCTCGTACTGCCTAAACGGACTGCCGCGACAGGTGCGCCAGGCAACTCCCAGCGTGGCACACTTCGCTGCGTTTCGAGCGGCCACGCCTCGATGAATCCCGCGCCGACGGCGCCGATGCGGATGGCACAAGGCTCAGGCGCGTTGGTCAACGCAGCTACAAAACCGGTCTCGCCGGTCGGCGAAGCATGCACGCTCGAAAGGCCGAACGTGGAAAGGTCGAGAAGCGATATGTAATCCCAGACCGGTTGCGAGGAAGCGCGTGCAGGGCCTGAAGACAGCACGACGCTCTGGCCTTCGCGCACGAACTGCGGCATGCTCAACAAGACCGCGCCCGGCAATATCTCGGCAGCCTCGACGCGACCGTCACGGGTCAAGTCGACGATTTGCACATACGTTCGTCCAGCTTCGCGCGTAAGCGACAACGTCGTACTGACGGCCAAGACCCGTTGCGCATAGACAGACCAAGCGCCGAATACGCATGCGAACAGGACGACAAAGAGTCGGGCGATGAAGTTCCTCTCTCGACGTAAACTGATTTGACACATACATTGCATCGCGCGGGTTTTCATTCGATACGTCCGAACGTGCGCTCGGACGCGCGCCACAGTACGGGCGAGCCGGGCGATGAACGAAACCGCTTGCCGCCCGAGCGCACCTCGAAGGCATCTCCATCGACCTCGATATCGAAGGATATCCCGTGCAACCGCAATCCGCGCAAGGCGAGGCGATTGGCGAACGACGGCCGGTGCGGATTGAACGCGACGTCGCCATTCGTCCGCGCATCTACTCCCAATATCCCGAAGATGACACACTGCGCGACAGTTGCCCCATCCAGGGTACATTGGAGCGGCGAATCTTTGCGGTAATCGACGGCATTGGCAACGAGCGAATCGCCCCAATACGGCATCCGTTCGCCCCACCATAGGATCCGGCGCAGGATATCGTCTGCTTCAAGCACGTGGCCCGACTTGTAAAGCCGCTCGGCGATCTGCGGCGGGAAGCACGTGCATGCGCCGCCGCCGCCGTTGTCGATATCGACCTGATCGTAGGCAATATCCGTCTTGGACAAGCTGTGGACGCCGTATTCCGAAAGGAATTCGGTTTCATTCAAATGCGCCAGCAGCCCCGCCTCCTCGTTCGCGTCCAGCACACCGCTTCCGAAGAGTTTGAAAATCTGAATCGTGTAACGCAGGTCCGCATGCCCTTGCCCGTCCTCGAACCGAAACCATCGCGCATCCGCGTCCCACAGGCGTTGTTTCAACAGCGTTTTAAGCGCCGCCGCGCGTTTCGTCAAGTCCGGCTGCGGCATTCCCGCCCAATCGCACAACGCGGAGGCCATGAGGTAATTCGCATAGCGACGCCCGTTCAGGTCAGGCATGACGTGGTTGTAAGGGTAACCGCGCCGCAATTCGAGATGGCTATTCGATGGACCATAGTCGATAAGTGCTACTGGTATCGATGCGTTGTCGAGCACGCGCGCGTGAAATACGGCCCACTCGAGAATCGTCTTACCATCCACATCCTCGCGCAAAAACGACGTATCGCCCGTGTTCTTGACGTAGTAATAAATGAGACCGATTATTTTTTCTTGATTGACCATGTACCACGGACCGAATGCCTCGCCCGTCGTCGGAATGAACGCGAAATGGCTGACAAGATCCGTGTGCAGGAATCGCTTGATGTGTTCGCGCGTCGCACTGGGATCGTACAACGGAAGGATTTCCCAGACCTCTCCGAAGTTCCACAGATAATTGCAGACGCAACCGCCCTTGACGCTTCCCGTACTGTAGTAGGGATTCAATACGACGTCCGGCAAGGTCCAGCGATTCATGAGCAGATGTACCATCGATCGATTGTAGAAGGCCGTCAACGCCGCGTTGTCCGACTCGAACGTCGGCAGCTTCTCGAACAAATCGCGGACACGTTCATCGAGTGCGGCGCGGGCTTTGCGAAGCACACGGCTCGGTTTCGAAACGATGCGCTCGCACGCAGCAACGGCCTCGTCGATCTTCCCGATAGCGAAGCCGAGATAGACGGTCTGCCGCGCGCCAGGCTCCAACGTAACCGTTGCAACGCCACGCCCATTCGCAGAGTCCCACACGGCGTCGGCGCGCACAATAACCGCTTGCGCGCCCTGCTCGAGCCGGAGTTCCGGGCCAAGGGCCGTCATCGCGACGGCCGTCTTGCTCGATGTGCGCGCGAATTCCCACATGGGCGTCTCGTCGAGCGTGCCACGTACGGTCCATGCAAGCGAAACGGTTTTCGGTGTTGCACCGCGATTCGACAGCGTCAGCGCAATAAGACCCGCGCGCGCATCCGGAATCAGCAGCGCCACCGAGGCCACATCGAGGTCGCCCTTCGTCGCGGCGCATTCGACTTCGCCGTATCGCCACGTGTAGCGTTCCGTCGGCCATGCCTCGCCATCGATAGCAGTCTCGATCGCAAAATCGGAACTCACCCATGGCGGCGACCAAATCCCCTGCACCCCGCCCACGTGACGATAAGGAATTCCAACTGAAAGCATGCCCTGCGCCAACCCGAAATGCTCTTCCTCCATGATGTTCTTCTCACCCGGCAATGCAAAACGGTCTTCGCACAGCCCCGCGTGGGCCGCCAAGGAAAGCCCCCATGCACATACAAGCAACGCGCCTGCATCCATACCACCCGTCCCTCTTCGTCCGCGTCCGTCCACTCGGCGTTATAGCAGTCTTTCCGCAGCCGTCGCAGCCACGAATGCGCGGGCCGTCTCCGCCAACGCGCGGCAGTCGAGGCCATGCTCGGCCAACTGTTGCGCACGCGTCGCGTGTTCGCCGAACAGGTCCGGCAGCCCGGCACGCCGAATGCGTACCTCGGACAGACGCCCGTTGCTTTCATAGTATTCGAGCACTGCCGAACCGAATCCGCCCATCAGCGCGTTCTCTTCGACCGTTATCAGCGGCACGGAGGCCAGCGCATCCAGGAGCGCGCCATCGAGTGGTTTGACCCAGCGCGCATCGGCCACGCCCACCGACAAGCCTTCGCATTCGAGCAGGTCCGTCGCCTTCATGCACGCGCGCACCAACGACCCCGCCGCGAGGAACATCGCGTCGACGCCGTGCCGTAAGATTTCGCCATGCGTGATATCGCGCGGGCCTGGGGCGCCACTAGTGATTGCCGTATCGCGCGGATACCGAATGGTTACCGGTCCGGGCTGGGCCAGCGCCCATCGCAACATCGCGCGCAGATCGCAATCGTCGCGCGGCGCGAGAATGGTCATGTTCGGCAATGCGCGCAGAAAGGTCAGGTCGAATGCGCCGGCATGGGTCGGTCCATCCTCGCCGACCACGCCCGCGCGGTCGATTGCGAACACGACAGGCAGGTTTTGCAGGCAGACGTCATGGACGACTTGGTCGTAGCCCCGCTGGAGGAAAGTCGAGTAGAGCGCGCAAACGGGCCGCATGCCCTGCGCTGCAAGACCTGCCGCGAACGTGACCGCGTGCTGCTCGCAAATGCCCACGTCGAAAAAGCGTTCCGAAAACACTTCCTGAAACCGGTGAAGTCCCGTGCCCGTGGGCATGGCGGCCGTGATGGCGACCACCGTCGGATCCATTTCCGCGATGTCGATGAGCGTCTCGGCGAACACGTCGGTGAACGTCTTCGCGGGAAGCGCCGGAGAGGCCTTTTCGGGCGCGCGGGCTTCCCCTTCGTTCTCGACCGTGTAGACCTTCGAGGGTTTGACGCCGTGATACTTGAGCGGATCGTTTTCCGCTTCGGTGAATCCTTTGCCCTTCTGCGTGGCGCAATGAAAGAGGATCGGTCCGTGCATGTTCTTCATGTTCGCAAAGATGCCGGCCAGTACGGGCAGATCGTGGCCGTCCACCGGGCCGACATAGTTGAAGCCCAATTCCTGGAATACGCCGCCAGCGGTCAGGAAGCCTTTCACGGACTGTTCGAGCCGATGCGCGGTCAGGCTGAGGCGGCGGCCAAGGATCGTCTTGACGAAACTCGACACGTCTTCTTTCGCGCGTTTGTAACGGCGGCCGGTGATGAGTCGGCTGAAATACTCGGAAACCGCGCCCACGTTTTCGGCGATCGACATTTTGTTGTCGTTGAGGATGACGATGAGGTCGTTGCCCAAGTGCCCCGCATGGCTCAGCGCTTCCCACGCCATGCCGCCCGTCATCGCGCCGTCGCCGATCACCGCGATGATCCGGCGATCCTCCTTGAAATAATCCCGCGCCACGGCCATGCCAAGGCCCGCCGAAATCGACGTCGAACTGTGTCCCGCCCCAAAAACGTCATACCGGCTTTCCGTCCGGCGCGGATATCCCGAAAGCCCGTCCTTGACCCGCAACGTATCGAAACGGTCGCGGCGGCCCGTCAGCAATTTGTGTGCGTAACTTTGGTGGCCAACGTCCCAGATGAGCCAGTCTCGCTCGAGATCGAAGACGTGATGCAGCGCCAGCGTCAACTCGACCACGCCCAGCGACGACGCCAAATGGCCGCCGTTGACCATGACGGTCTCGATGATCCGCCCGCGAATCTCCTTTGCCAGTTGTTCGAGTTCGTCGAGCGAAAACGCATGCAAATCGTTTGGCCCGTTGACACGGTCCAAGAGCGGCGTGTGGCTCGCGGGGGTACCTTCATCTAAGGGCATTCCAACTGCGCCTCTACAGGAATTGGGAATTGGGAATTAGGAGTTAGGAGTCATTCTAACTTCTAAGTTCTAACTCCTAATTCCTAATTCCTAATTCCTAATTCCTAATTCTTTCGGCTAGACGTACATCTCGTCGAACGCCGTTTGCGCGGTCACCAGCGCCGCGCGCATCAGGTCTTCCGCCTTGGCGGTCTCTCGCGCGACGAGATAGCCCATCAGCTTGGCCGTATCGATCTTCCTGGCGGCTGTTTCGCAGGCCTCCCAACTCAGCACGCTACGCACCACGCGGTCGATGGCCTGCTGCTCGTTGTCGTACGAACGCGCCTGCATGTCGTGGCCCTTCCAACGCCCGTAACGGGCCGCTTGAATCAGCCCCGCGATGGCGATATTCATGCCATTTACCCGCGCGCCGTGATCAATGTCGAACTTGCCCGGACCGCCGAGGATAATCCCGTCGTTGTAACCCTGGCTGTTGAGGTGCATGTGCATCATCGCGTCATTGTCGAGTTCCTCGACCGTATCGTAGACGTGATCCAAGCCGATCATCTCGGAATGCCCGAACTCCTTGTTGACGCCCTTTCTTACACGCGGTATTCCGAACTCCTCCTCGATCTTGCGCCAGAACAGGATCGCGCTCGCCACCGTCGGGATCAGCATCGCCGGATGGCCCTCGTTCGGTTTCGGCTCGAACCCGACGAACAACTGGCCCCCTTTGTCCTGCTCATAGCGGCAAAGTCCCGCCACGCTCTCTTTCAGGTTCTGGTACATCGCGCGGATGCCGACCGTCGCGATGTCATATCCGTAGGAGCCATTCCACAAGATGTACGACGGCGCCAGCGCCGGGTCCGGGTGCCAGACCTTGCGCAACGTGCCGTACGCCAGATCCACCGCCCGCTTGCCGAGATCCTCGGCCACCGTGCGTTCCGCCGGATCGAGCGAGGCGATGCCGCCATAGGCAAAATGGCTATGCGCGCCCGGCGTAATCATCGCCAAGTGAACGCCGGCTTCGCCAAGCGCATCGGCCACGGCCGGCGCGGTCTTCTCATCGATTTCCGTATCGTAATGGACCTCGACACCGAGGTGGACATGCTTGGGCAGGCGTGGCGCTACTTTGGTCTTAACCAGCTTGACCATGTCCGCCGTCGAAAACCGATCCGAAGACCAGCCCGGCCGCATGTCAGAAGGCACAAACCCGCCCTTGCCCGCGTTGAATGTCCACCGACATATACTATGAAACGAAGTTTTCTCCGGCATGGTGTCACTCCTCCGCGTTCAGTCAACTCCTGAGATCGGTACCAAAAGCAAAAGTGTGAGCCGCAACCGCATGCGTTGTCAAATGAATTGCGGATTGTGCATTACCGCTCATCAAATCTCAACTCTTAGATTGCACGTTTGGGCCTCATGCCGCCGACGTCACCGGACGTGCGTGCAACAGGACATCTTCGGGCGGAAGCGCGAGCACGAAGCCGCGTTTGGGCACGGTCATCACGAGTTCCGAACGATCCGGCAAGTGCTCGACGATACGGGCCAGGAGTTTGCGTTTCTGAAAACTCATCTGGGATTCGTTGACGATCGTATCGCCCCACACTTTCTTGTACAAGGTATTATACGGGATACATTCGCCGGGGGCCGCCGCCAGCACGCGGATGAACCGGAACTGTTTTTCCTGCAACCGTATATGGATACCGTCCAGCAAGATCTCGGTCGGATGCCGGTCGTCGACCACGAGCGCGGGGTCACAGCGCGTGGATATGCATTCGATTGTCGGCGGGCCGCCGTCGCCGCGCGTCTTGAGCGCCCACTCTTTCAACAAGCGCGTCGTGTGCGCGGGCAGCCAGCCTTGCAGCGATTCCGGCGTCACGCGCGCCAACGCCTCCGCCGTGTTCAATCCGCGTGCGGCGAGGGCGATCAGGGCCGACCGGTTCAATCCAGGGAACCCTAGTTGCGCCACCGGCAAGGCCTCGTCGCGAAGGCCGTGCTGGACGCGTTTGGACAACGTGGCGATGCGCTCGATAAACGCTTCCGGCGCGCCCATGGCCACCGCCACCGAGGCCGCCGCGTCGATCAGCCATGCAATTTGGTCGGCGGCGGCGCGGATCTGCCCCGCCATGACTTGGTAACGTTCCTCGATATCGCCAACGGCGCCGTGGTCGATCCAGTTCGCGAGGACCAACGCCGTCTTGATTGCGCGGACCTCGTCGAAAAACGGCATCAATGCACAATTGCGGATCCGATTCAACGGCACGTCGGCGGCGATATCGTCCATTCCGGCCGCCTCCTTGATCTGGCCCACGTAATCCGCGCGCTCGTATTCCTGGACCGTCAACGACATCGAGATGCTCCGCCCATCGCGCGTCATCGCGGCCGCGAGCAGCAGATCGATGTCGCTCCAGATTCGCCGTTGCGATTCGAGCACCCAATGCTCCAAATTGCGCCCCGTATCGATCGACACCCCGCTCGATGCCACCGCCAACCCGAAAGGCGTCGGTTCGAGCCGTCCCCGTTCGGGATCGCTCAAGATCACGCCCGCGTCTGCGGCGCGATTCGTCGCGGCACGAACCCGGAACGCGATTTCCTCCGGCGTCAACGTCGTCCGCCACACCCAATGCGCCGTGAGCGTCCCATCGAGAAACTGCTGCAACTCCGAAGCGGTCCGGCAAAATCGCGCCGCCACCAACCGCAGCACATGGTTCTCGAGCGAATCGTGCGCCAAGCGCGGCTCGATGGGTTCGCGCTCGCCATCGACATACCGACGCCACAGACTCTCGCGGTCAAACGGCGTTGCGGCCACCAAAATCGAACGCCCAAACGCATGCCCCGCCCCGAAACGTCCCGCGCGCCCGCCCATGTTCTCGTATTCGCTACGCAAAATCGGCGTTTTCCACGGCATATTGAGCCGGTCGTCGTAACGCCATTTCTCCGCGGAAATGAAGACGTTGCGCGCGGGCAGATTCATCCCCGCCGCCAGCGTGCTCGTCGACACGATGACTTTGATCTCGCCCGCTCGAAATCCCATCTCGACCGCCTCTCGTTCCTCGGTCGCGAGATCGGCGTTGTGAAACGCGACGCCATTCGAGCACGTATCGAGCAGCCCATTGCGCGAGCGCGTCGATTCCAACCCGCGCAACGTCTCGATTGTCTCCTGCGCCGCAGGCAGCGATACGCGTTGCGACAGTACCTCGGCGGCACGACGCGATTCCTGTTTCGCCTTCACGAAAACAAGGCACGATTCGCCCCGCTCGGCCAGCATCCGCACGTTTTCGACCAGCGTGTCCCACGTGGATTCGCCCACGAGATGCACGAGTTCCTCTTCACCGTTCAGCCGCTCATTGTGCGTCCGATACTGGAAAACCCCATTGTACAGCACGCCATAACGCAACTCGACCGGCCGCCGTTCATAATACAACAGCCGAGCATGCAGCCATTCGGCCAAATCCTCCGCACGCCCAATCACCGCCGACAACCCGATCAGGCGCGTGCCCGCCTGCAAAAGCCGCGTCAGCAGGATCTCGACCAGCGCTCCACGTTCCGGGTCCGACAACAATTCCAATTCGTCCGCGACGACCAGTCCCAACTCGCCGCACTGTTCAGGACGCCGAACCAGCAATTGCGCCAGCTTCTCGTACACCACCACCGCAATCTGGAACGCGCCCTGTTCGAACCGCGCATCGAACTCGCGCCGGTCCCGCGTCGATATGATCACGTCGATGCCGTACGGACCGTACTTTGCGCGAAAGTCCCGATACTTCTCTTCCGCCAGCGCCTTCAACGGCACCAGATAGATGGCCCGCTTCCGGCTCAGCACCGTATGTATCGCCGCCATCTCGCCCACGAACGTCTTGCCCGAACTCGTCGGCGCTTGGATCAACAGGTTCCCAGCGCCGAAAAGTCCATACTGTTTGATGGCCATCTCCTGCAACGGCAACAACTCTTCGCTTTCCGATTGCCGCCAGATATCCAGGATCTCCACCGGTACCGCATATCGAATCAATTCACTCGTCTTCATGGTTCAGCCCTCCCATAGACACATTCAGTATACTGAATATCTCTTCAGTTGTCAAGGGGGGCAGGCTCGGCCACGTCGGGATGCAAAAGCAAGCGGCCCCTGGAAAATCCAGGGGCCGCTTCTACTTTCAACGGGAATTGGATCAGACAGAAGCTTCCGCCGACTTCGCGCCGCTTTCTTTGGTCTGGCGCCTGCGGGACGACTGCGTTCGGGTCGGCCCCGTGGGCTTGCGGCTCTTGGTCCAATTGTGCCAGACGACAGCTAAGGTGCTGGCTACGAAGATACTCGAGAAGGTTCCGCTGATGATGCCGATCGTCAAACAGATCGCAAAATCGCGCAACACGCTGCCGCCGAAAATCAGCAGCATGATCACCGTCAGCAACGTACACAAGGACGTCAGTATCGTACGGCTCAAGGTTTCGTTGATCGCCATGTTCATGACTTGACCGAGCGTCAGGCCGCGGCCCGCGTACAGTTTCAGGTCCTCGCGGATGCGGTCGTACACCACGACGGTATCGTTGATCGAGTAACCGATGATCGTCAGTACGGCCGCGATGACCGTCATGTCGATATGGCGGCCCAAGACGGCCAGCATCCCCACCGCGAACAACGCGTCGTGGAACAGCGCGATGACGCCCGTGACGCCCCACACCAGGTTGTACCGGAACCACAGGTAAAGGATCTGGAAGAAGAAGCCGTACATGACGGCCTTGAGGGCATCGACGCGGAGTTGTTTGCCGATGGCCGGTCCGACCACCGCGACGTTCTTAAGGATGACTTTATCCGGGGTGGGCGTATTGCCACAGAGCGGGGCCATGGCTTCACGAATACGTGTCTCGATGACGCCTTGCCCGCTGGCGGCGCCGCCGCCTTCCTGGATGTCGCTGGTTCGGATGGCGAACTCGTTGCCGCTGGCGTGAGCCGCGCCCTCGCCGTATTCCTGGACTACGGCATTACGGAAATTGCCGACTTCGAGTTGCTTGCGGACGTCGGCGATATCGACCTTCTTGTCGGTTTCGAGCTTTACGATCATGCTCGTGCCGCCTGCGAAGTCCACGCCAAAATTGTTCTCGTAGCCGCGGCCAAAGAACACGATAATCCCCACACCGACCGAAACGAGGCTGATGATGAAGGCCTTGTTGCGCCATTCGACGAAGGGGAACTTCGTGCCGTGCGGGATCACACTCATCATCGTCAGTTTCTTGAGCCACTTGCGGGAAATGAAGACATCGAAGATGGCCTTCGATACCACGAGCGCCGTAAACACGCTCGTGAGGATACCGATGGCCAGCGCCACGCCGAATCCTCGTACGGGGCCTGTGCCGAACTGGAGCAGGACCAATGCGGCGATCAATGTCGTCAGGTTCGAGTCGACAATGGTAGTTGTCGCGCGCTCGTAGCCGAGTTCGATGGCCGAAATGAGCGACTTGCCGTTGCGCACCTCTTCGCGGACACGCTCGAAGATCAGCACATTCGCGTCTACGGCCATACCCAACGTCAGCACGAAGCCCGCGATGCCGGGCAGCGTCAGCGTAATGCCGAAATACGCGAAAGCCGCCATCAGGATGAACCCGTTAAGGAACAGCGCGACATTCGCGATGAGGCCGCCGAACCGGTAGTAAGTCGTCATGAACACCAGCACGAACAACACGCCGAAGATGGCCGAGTTCATGCCTTGCCGGATCGAGTCCGCGCCAAGGCTTGCGCTGACCACGCCCGTGTACTCTTCCTTGACCGGCACGGGGAGCGAGCCGGAGTTCAGCGCAATGGCGAGGTCGTTGGCCTGCTCGCCGCTGAAATTGCCCGTAATCTGGCCATTGCGCGTAATCTTGTCGCGAATGACCGGCGCCGAACACACCACGCCGTCCACGACGATCGCCATCGGCTTGTTGATATTGGCTTCGGTCGCCTTGCCGAACTTGATGGCGGATTCGCTGTTGAACTCGAACAGGATTTGGTACTTGCCCGGCTGTTGATCGTCCGGACGCGCTACCGACATCCGCAGTCCCTCGCCGGTGATGAGCGGCTGCTTGACCATCAGGTAGACCAAGTACTCCTGCTCGTCCCACGGATTTGGAGGCTGGCTCAGGGCCAGCATTTTATCGTCCGGCAGCAGTCCAGGCGTCTTGTTAACCTCTTCGACGACCTCCTTGATCTTGGCGATGTGTTCGAGCGGCACGCGGAAATAACCACGCCGCGGGTCGGGGCTTTTAAGGAACGGCGTGAACCGGTCCTTGAAAGCAGGCGCTTTGCGAATCGCGTCGAAGACCTTAATCGTCTCATCGTTGCCCGCCACGACGTGGAACGTGAGGAAGGCAGTTTTCATGATGAGCGAACGTGCGGCGTCCACATCGCGTTCGCCGGGCAACTGAATCTGGATCTGATTCTTCCCCATTTTCTGAATCGAGGGATCCTTGGTTCCAAATTCATTGATACGGCGTCGGATCCGTTGCAGAACCATCTCCTGCACGTAATCCTCGGTAAGTTTCTGATCCTTCAATTCCTGCGTCAACTCGAATCCGAGCACGACATGTACGCCGCCCTGAAGATCGAGACCCAAATTCACAACCTTCGTGCGGTCGAACTGCACCCAGCGACTGAGGCTTTTCCACGCGTCGTGGAAGAAGTTCGGCGCCTGATAGACGCTGTCCTCAGCCTTCCAATCCTTCAGCTTGGCCTCGCGCGTTGGTTCGGAAAGACACAACCACCCGACGGTCGGGTAGACGTAAACGAACGTGAAGATCAACACGCCTACGATACACGCTGTACGAATCCACGAATTCTTCATCGATTACTCCAGTCGGGCGAAGGACCGAACCCGCGCCGCCGTTTCCATTTCATTAGTCCTTGTTCTGCCCTTCGCGCGATACCACCTGAGTCACGGCGCCGCGCAGAAACTCGATCTTGACATTGGGGTTGTCGCTCACGCACAGCACCACCGTCTTTTCGGATAACCCCACCACGCTCCCGGTGATACCGCCCGACGTGACCACCTTATCGCCCTTGGCCAACGACGACAGCATCTCCTTGCGTTCCTTTTCCTTTTTCTGATTCGGACGGATCGTCAGGAAATACATGATCGCCATAAATGCCACCACCATGGGTAGCATGCTGGTGAGCGGATTGCCGCTGCCGCCCAATGCGCCGCCCGTGGGTTCCGGATCGACCGGCAGTGTTTCATTGGCCACGGCCAGGACTTGCGCTAAGATCACGTTCCACACGTCTCATTAACCTCCTCGTAACGCGACGTTTCCAACGTCGCGGCTTCTCTTTGCCGCTCCATTCCCGCGACATTGGAAACGTCGCGCTACGGCGAACATGCCGCGCACGACCCTCATTCACGCATCAGGGACTGCCCGCGCGGAGTAGGCTTCGAGAAAAACCCTCTTGAACTCACGGAACCGCCCGACGACGATTGCCTCACGGGCAGTAGCGGCCAATTGTAGCATAAAGAAAAGGTTGTGTAAAGTATTGAGACGTAGCGCCAGAATCTCGCCCGCCCGGTACAGATGGCTCAGATACGCACGGCTGTACGTGAGGCAAACCGGGCATGCGCATGCCGGGTCCAACGGCCCGAAATCGTCCACGTATTGCCGGTTCTTAATGTTCACGCGTCCCTGCGACGTAAACAGACTTCCGTTGCGCGCGTTGCGCGTCGGCATCACGCAATCGAACATATCGACGCCGTACTCGATACCGTGCAGCATATCCTCCGGCGGCCCGACCCCCATCAGATAACGCGGCGCGTCCTCCGGTAAAATTGGCGCGGTCGATTCGACCACCTCGAGCATTTCATCCTTGGCTTCGCCCACGCTGACGCCGCCGATCGCATAGCCGGGAAACCCGATAGCCTGCGTCCGTTCGGCGCTCTCGATCCGCAGATCCTTATAGACACTTCCTTGGACGATGCCGAACAACGCCTGGCGATCCCCACCCCGTTCCATCCAGCGGTCCTTGCAACGCACCGCCCATTGCGCAGTCCGTAGAAGCGACTTCGCAGCCGCCTCCGGCGTACACGGGTACTTCGTGCATTCGTCGAAACACATCATGATGTCCGCGCCGATGGCGATCTGGACATCCGTCGCCTTCTCCGGCGTCATGACATGCCGCGACCCGTCGATATGGCTTTGAAACGTCACACCGTCCGAAGTGACCTTCGTCAATCCGGTCAGACTGAAAACTTGGAACCCGCCCGAATCCGTCAGCAACGGGCGCTCCCACCGCATGAACTCGTGCAGTCCCCCCGCCCTCTCGATGACGTCCGTCCCCGGCCGCAAATAAAGATGATAGGCATTCGAGAGGATGATCTGCGCACCCACCGCGTACAGATCCTCGCGCGTGACGGCCTTGACGCTCGCCTGCGTCCCGACGGGCATGAAGATCGGCGTTTCCACCTCGCCATGCGGCAAACACAAACGGCCCGCACGCGCCAGGCATCCGGGATCGCGGGCCTCGACCGTAAATGACAACGCTTTGCACATTTCCGTTTTCATAAGCGAAAGGAACCATACTGGAAAGCAGGCAGAAGGATGAAGGATGAAGGATGAAGGATGAACCTATCAGCGCCCTTCGATTTTTCATCCTTCATCCTTCATCCTTCATCCTTGACCTTCCGCACGATCCTCATCCCGTTCCACGGTCGTGTCGATACCGGGGAAGCATCCGAGCATTTCCTCGATAGGGCGCACGGGAATCACTTCGATACGTCCTTCGAGTTCGAAGACCTGCACCCGTTGACCAGGCTGGATATTCAAAGATTCGCGGACATCGCGCGGAATCACAATTTGGTATTTTGGGGATACAATTACAGCCGTCATGTTTACTTCTCCATCGAAAACCACCTTGTTAAACGATACCACGCTCGATAGGGTTTGTGCAATGAAATGTTGTATTTGTGTGGCGGGACTTCCCTTGACATTCGCAAACGCCGTTGTCTAACGTCTTATGTTGCGGCATACTCGGAGATGCTCGGAGGTTTTTCATGATCCAAAACACAAAGCCTGCATGGGCCGTGCTCGTTTGCGCGGTCCTTCTGACGGCCGTAGGGGCTGGACTGTTCGTATACACCGTGCAAATGCGCGAGCCGTGGTTTGGCACGAGTCCAATCTGTATGCAGCCGTGGATGAACAGCGCGGTCGTGTTGTGGGCGAAGAACTGGTATCGCGAAGGGCCGTTTCATCTGTGGTTCGGTTATTTCGGGATACCGCGCTCGATCGAGTTCCCAACGCTCGAATCCCGCGATATGTACAACTCCTATCCGCCCGGCGCGACGCTCCCTATTTACCTGTTCAGCCGCTTACTGGGGCACGAATCGTCGGTCGCGACCGTTATGGGGTTCGCGCTTGTCAGCCAGGCCATGATCGTGGCGGCGCTCATGACCCTCGTATTCCTTTTCGCGCGAAAGGCGGGCGGGAGCCTATTCGACGCGGGATGCCTCGCCTGTATCCCGGCGCTGGCCTGCCTGCTCCTGCCCGCGCCGGCATTCCTGTTTCAGATGGCCTACTTGCACATCGTCGTCTTGCCGGTATTCGCCGTGTTCGTCTTGCTCGAATTCATCCGAGACGAATGGGGCGCAGCCCCCGTGCCGCGATGGTTACGCCTGCTTCAAGGGTTTCTGGGGTTCTACGGGGCCCTTTGCGACTGGCTTTTCGTCTTCGTGCTCGCGTGCGTCTACCTAAAACGTCTGGCGCGCGGACAACTCACCAGCGGCGGCTGGAAAGCAGCCCTCGGCAGAACGTTCACGTTCGGGTTCGGACCGGGATTGGCGCTGGGAATGTTCGCATTGACCCTGTGGCATTTCGAGCGATTCGGGAACTTGGCGGAGCGCTTCACTGAACGCTCGGCGGCAAGCTCGAACCATTTCCTGGCACCCACGACGAAAACCTTATTCTGGAGCTTCCACATCGTCCGCGGATACGGGATCGTCGGACGCGGGCTTATTCTCGGTTCGGGCGTGGTTCTATTGCTCCTGCTGGCGTACACGATCGGCCGACGCCTGTTGCGCCCACCGCTCAACCCCGCACTCGTCTCGGCGGTTTCCCTGATATTCATGCTGTTGACCCCGTGCATGCTGCACGTCTTCGTGTTCCGCCAAGACAGTTCACATATCTTGCATTACTTCACGACCGCCAAGTTCGCGCTCGTTTTGGCGACAGTCCCCTTCGTACTGGCGCCTACGGCCCTGCTGGCCGTTGTGGGCGGCGGTCTCGAAGTGCTCAGTCCAGGACATTGGTGGAAACGCATGACGGGCCGCGCGAACGCGCCAATCGTTCTGAGATGGTCCGTGGCCGCGCCGCTCCTATTGGCGCTGGCGGGCATTTACACCGTTGGCGAGTACGCGAAAACGATGAAACAATTCACAATCCTGCCCAAGCTGGACACCACACGCGCCCCCGCCTTTCTCGGCGCCAATACCGCGTACGACGATATAGTCTTTACGCCCAACAGCCTGCTCGAAATCGCTGCCCAATCCATGGGGATCGCATACAGCATGAAATGCGTCTATACCGCAGCTTCCCTCGCGGCCATGTACGAAACAACACGCGGCATCGACGGCGAATACGTCGTGAACCTTTTCATGCAAACGAATCCAGAGCCGGTATTGGCTCCAGAGATCAAACATCTCGTCGAGTCGGCGTTCGACAGGCGCTCCGACGGCGGATGTGCGCTGTACAAAATCCATAAGAGCGATTTCCTGCGCGAATGCCAGGAAACAGGCCTGCCCCCGCGTTGACGCCATATCCGGTAGACGCGACGCGCGATGCTTTTGCTTTCGACTTCCAAAGATGATAGAGTACGCGCTTCTTCCAATCAGTTTCCGGCCGCTGCGCGCAAGGCTTCCGCGTCGGTGTCGTATGCCGTAGGTGTTGTTGAACGGCGTCGAAACAGGAGATTTAGGACGTGCCGACATACAGTTATCAGTGCAAGAAATGCGAGCATGTGCAAGACCTGTTTCATTCGATGAGCGTGAATCCGCGCGTGAAATGCACGCAATGCGGCGGAAGGTGTACGCGACTGGTCGGAAAGGGTTCGGGCGTTATTTTCAAGGGTTCCGGCTTCTATCAAACGGACTACAAGAATAGCGGCGCGAAGGCCGAGCCTAAGACGGAATCGTCGAGCGAAACCAAGTCCGAATCCAAGTCCGAATCGAAAACGGAATCCAAGTCCGAATCGAAAACGGAATCCAAGTCCGAATCGAAAACGGAATCCAAGCCGACCGCGAAACCTTCGACCCCATCGAAGGACTGAACGCGACCGGCATGCGCATGTTGTTTGTTCAAGTATAACCAGAGAATGCGGCCAGGAGAAGAAGTCGATGAATACAGACGAAATCAAGCAACTCAACGACAACCACATCATCAACACCTATGGCGCACGGAAAATGGCGCTGGTGCGCGGCGAAGGCATGAAACTGTGGGACGCCGACGGTAAGGAATACCTGGATTTCTTCGCGGGGATTGCCGTGGCAAATCTGGGGCATTGCCATCCCGCCGTGACAGACGCCATCTGCAAACAGGCGCACACGCTCGTTCACGTCTCGAACCTCTATTACATCGAGCCGCAGGTCAAGTTGGCCGCGCTGCTCTGCAAACATTCCTTCGCGGACCGCTGGTTCTTCTGCAACGGCGGCGCCGAGGCGAATGAGGCCGCCCTCAAAATCGCGCGCCGGTACTGGGCGGAAAAAGGTACGCCCAAACCGGTATTGCTATCGACGCACCAGTCCTTCCATGGCCGCACAATGGCCACGATCACCGCCACCGGCCAGCCGAAGTACCAGAAAGGTTTCGAGCCGCTCATGCCGGGCATCCGCCACATCGAGTACGACGACGTGGCCGCGCTCGAAGCCGCGCTCACGCCGGACGTCGGCGCGGTTATCCTCGAACCCATCCAGGGCGAGGGCGGCGTGCGCGTACCGGACCCCGGCTACCTCGCGAAAGTCCGCGCGCTATGCACGTCGAAAAACGTCCTCCTGATCTTCGATGAAGTCCAGACCGGCCTCGGACGCACCGGCAAGCTCTTCGCGTACGAACATTACGGCGTCAAACCGGACATCATGACGCTCGCCAAGGGCCTCGGCAACGGCGTCCCCATCGGCGCGATGGGATGCACCAAAGAGGTTGCCTCCGGATTCGCGCCCGGCTCGCATGCCTGCACGTTCGGCGGAAATCCCCTGAGCACAGCGGCCGCAGTCGCCACGATGACGGCCTTGACGGCCCCGGGATTCATCGAAGGCGCGGCACGCACCGGTGCGTACTTCTTCGACAAGCTCGATACGTTGGCCGCCAAGTATTCGCAAATCGTCGAGGTGCGCGGCAAGGGCCTCATGATCGGCATCGAGATGAAAGATCCCGTCGCGCCGGTCATCGAGAAGCTGCTCGACGCCGGTATCGTATGCGGTCCGGCAGGCCCGAACGTCCTGCGCTTCATTCCGCCGCTGATCGTGACAACAGCCGACATCGACCGTGTCGTTTCCATCCTCGACGGCATCCTGGGAGGCGCATGACCATGCACGATTTCCTGTCCCTGGCCGATCTCGAACGCGAGGCGATCATCGAGTTGCTGGACCTCGCAGACGAACTGAAACGCAAACAGCACCGCCGCGAAGTCTATCGCCCGCTCGAAGGCAAGACGCTCGCGATGATCTTCGAAAAGCCGAGCCTGCGAACGCGCGTGACCTTCGAGATCGGCATCTTCCAACTCGGCGGGCACGGACTGTTCTACCAGACGCAATTGGGCGAACGCGAAAGCGTGCCGGACATCGCGCGCAATCTCGAACGCTGGGTCGACGGCATCGTCGCACGGACCTACAGCCATGAGGTTCTCCTCGATTTGGCCAAGTTCGCATCGGTCCCCGTGATCAACGCGTTGAGCGACCGCGAGCACCCGTGTCAGATCCTCGCCGACGCCCAGGCGTTGCGCGAGCACAAGGGCTTTTTCGACGGACTCAAGATCGCCTTCGTCGGCGACGGCAACAACGTGTTTGCGTCGTGGGCGCACTTCGCCGCGCGCATTCCGATCCACCTGACGCTCGTCTGTCCCGAAGGCTACGAACCTGACTCAGAGATCCTGGCCTTCGCACAACGCGAAGCAAAAGGCTCCGTCGTCGTAACGCACGATGTCGCATCCGGCGTCGCCAACGCCGACGCCGTCTACACCGACGTGTGGGCGAGCATGGGCCAGGAAGACGAGACCGAGGCGCGTGCGAAAATCTTCGCACCGTATCAAGTCAACGCCGCCTGCATGGCCTATGCGAAACCCGACGCGCTGTTCATGCACTGCCTGCCCGCCCATCGCGGCAGCGAAGTCACCGACGACGTTATCGATAGCAAACAGTCCATCGTATTCGACGAGGCCGAGAATCGCCTCCACGCGCAGAAGGCCATTATGCTGGCCTTGATGAAATAAAGGAATTCGAACCATGGCTAACGACTTCAAGAAAATCGTGTTGGCGTATTCGGGCGGATTGGATACTTCCGTAATCCTGAAATGGCTCCAGGAAACCTACAAGGCCGATATCGTCGCCTATATCGCCGACGTCGGCCAGGGCGAAGAAACCGAACCGGCTCGGCTCAAGGCCATCGCCACCGGCGCCTGCGCCGTATACACCGACGACTTGCGCGAAGAGTTTGCGCGCGATTTCGTGTTCCCGACCATCCGTGCCAATGCGATGTACGAGGGCACGTACATGCTCGGCACCAGCGTAGCCCGGCCCCTCATCGCCAAAGGCCAGATCGAAACCTATCGCAAGGAAAAGGCCGACGCGGTATCGCACGGCGCAACGGGCAAAGGCAACGATCAGGTCCGCTTCGAGTTGACGTACTACGCGCACGAGCCAAACATCCGCATCATCGCGCCGTGGCGGGATCCGAAATGGGATCTGACCAGCCGCACGAAAATGATGGAGTACGCGCAAGCGCATGGCATCCCCGTGCCGACGACGGTCAAGAAACCGTATTCGTCCGACCGCAACCTGTTGCACATCTCGTTCGAGGGAGGCATCCTCGAAGACCCGTGGGCGGAAGCGCCCGAAGACATGTTCCTGTTATCCGTCGACCCGCGCAAGGCCCCCGACGTGCCGACGTACGTCGAGATCGACTTCGAAGAAGGCACGCCCGTCGCCGTCGACGGAACCCGCCTCTCGCCCGCCGCGTTGATGGAACGCGTGAACGAACTCGGCGGAGCAAATGGCGTCGGACGCGTCGACATGGTCGAGAACCGCTTCGTCGGCATGAAGTCGCGCGGCGTGTACGAAACCCCCGGCGGCACAATCCTCCATAAAGCCCATCGCGCCGTCGAATCCATCACCATGGACCGCGAAGTCATGCTCGCCCGCGACCAACTGTCGCCCAAGATCGCCCAGCTCATCTACAACGGTTTCTGGTACTCCCCGGAAATGTCGCTCATGATGAACTTCGTCGACAAGACCCAGGAAAACGTTACCGGCACCGCCCGCCTACGACTCTACAAAGGCAACTGCGACGTAGTCGGACGCCGCGCGCCCAAGTCCCTCTACGACGAGAAGATCACAACCTTCGAAGAGGACGAGGGCGCATACGAACAAGCCGACGCCGGCGCGTTTATTAAACTGAATGCGTTGAGGCTGCGAGTCAGGAAAAACGCGGGACTTTTCTAGACACGGACGAGCACGGACGGACACACCTAGACGGAGAAATACCGTGGCGGATGAAGAGCCATTAATTCCGAGGCACGGCGGCTACCGAAAGCTCAAGAGCTTTCAGATGGGGCAGTTGATATACGATCTCACGGTTCGGTTCTGCGAGCGCTACGTCGAACGCGGTAGCCGGACGCGCGATCAAATGGTACAGGCAG
The DNA here is from genome assembly GCA_903925285.1 of Candidatus Hydrogenedentota bacterium. GTDB lineage: Bacteria > Hydrogenedentota > Hydrogenedentia > Hydrogenedentales > SLHB01 > DSVR01. The sequence continues at coordinate 25,086 of CAIYET010000342.1, forward strand.
CACGAAGCGGGGTGCAGAACATCGCCGAGGGAAGCCAAGCAAGCGGCACGTCGAAGAAGATGGAGTTGAAGCTAACAAACGTCGCGCGCGCGAGCCTCGAAGAATTGCGGCTGGACTATGAAGACTTTCTACGGCAACGCGGATTGCCCCAGTTGCCGCCGGACCATCCCGCTCTCGAACGCTTCAAAAACCGACGCTGCTCGAAACTGGAAGAGGTCCGCGCCTGGGTAGACGACGAAAAGGCCAAAGGACGAACACAGACAACCGACGAACACGGACGATCACAGACGAACAAGGACACACACGGACAAACGCGCCCCGATGAAATGTCCGTGCCCGTCCGTGTCAGTCCGTGTCAGTCCATGTCCTCCGCAACGCTAGTCGCAAACGCCGCGCTGTCTCTCCTAAACCTCTGCTGCTACCTGCTCGACCGCCAAGTGGCGGCGCAGGCTAACGCCTTTGAAAATGAAGGCGGTTTCACCGAGCGCCTCTATCGCCACAGACAGATCCGAAGAAACCATCGTGACTAGAACCTGACGAACAATCATCGACAAATTGTCCGTGTTCGTCCGTGTAAGTCCGTGTAAGTCCGTGTAAGTCCGTGTAAGTCCGTGTTCTACATCGCGCCACTTATCCCAGTCCCTACCCACTGAACAAATTCGATGACATTGTTGTCGGGATCGGCGACATAGAGCCAACGAACCTGGTTTGGGATTTCGAGCGGGCCTTTGACGATAGCGACACCGCGTTCGCGAAGCTTCTCGATGACGCTCTCGATATCGTCGGTCTTGAGTGCGAGATGTGGACAGTACGGCGGCTCGACGACGGGCTTCGTATAAGGTTTGGGCCGGTTGGACTCGTCGAGGCATTGCAGGAGTTCGAGATTGCCGCCATCGAGTTCAAGGAAAGCAAACCGCTCATGATGCGCCTCATCCGTCTGGCACGACACCCGCTTGAGGCCGATCGTCTCTTCATAGAATCTCAACGCCGCATCCATATCCGAAACGCGAAACGCAACGTGATCCTGACACCACACGACAGACTCCTTCTCAGGCTTCATTGGCTGTACTCCTTCAACTTATTGCGCAACGTGCGGACGCTGATATCGAGCACCTTAGCGGCATGCGTCCGGTTCTGTTTGCAATATTCGAGCGTCTTGAAGATGAGTTGCTTCTCGATTTCCGCCAGCGTGACGCCGGCCGTCAGACCCGCGTCGCCGGACGGACGCCGCGCCGCGCCGAGCAAGAAATGGTCGGGGCGCAGCACCTTGTCGGACGAGAGCACGACGGCGCGTTCGATGGCGTTTTGCAGTTCGCGGACGTTGCCGGGCCACGCATAATCGAGGAACAACGCGCGAGTCTCCGGCGCGAACCCGGTAATTTTGCGTGCGTTCTCGCGGGCATAGCGTTCGAGGAAATGGTCCATCAACGCGGGGATATCGTCCTTGCGATCGCGTAGCGGCGGGAGGACGAGTTGGATGACGTTGAGCCGGAAAAACAGGTCTTCGCGGATTTGACCCTTCTCGACGGCCTGTTCGAGGTTACGGTTCGACGTGGCGACGATCCGCGTATCCACTTGAATCGAGGTGACGCCGCCGACGCGCTCGAATTCGCGCTCCTGCAACGCGCGCAACAGTTTCGGCTGAAGTTCGAGGCCGATTTCGCTCACTTCATCGAGCAGCAACGTGCCCGAATCGGCGAGTTCGAAGCGTCCGATCTTGCGCTCGTGCGCGCCCGTGAACGATCCTTTTTCGTGGCCGAACAGTTCGCTTTCGAGCAAGCCCGCAGACAGCGCCGCGCAGTTGACTTTGATGAACGGACGTTCGGCGCGCGGCCCGTTGTAATGCAGCGCATGCGCGACGAGTTCCTTGCCGGTGCCGCTCTCGCCGCGCACGAGGACCGTGGCCCGGCTCGAGGCGACCTTGTCGATCGCCTCGTAGACCTTGCGCATGGCGGCGCTTCGTCCGGTGAGCGCCTTGCAGTCGTAGTTCCGGTTGAGCTGTGCGCGCAGGTAACGGTTTTCCTCGGCGATGCGCCCGCGTTCGAGCGCGCGTGCGACGGCCAGTTCGAGCACGTCCGGCGTGAACGGTTTGAGAATGTAATCGTCCGCGCCGCCCTTGAGCGCGGCCACGGCAGTCTCGATCGTACCGTACGCCGTCATCACGATGCAGCGCGTGTCGAGCTTCTCCTCTTTGATGCAACGCACGACTTCGATCCCGTCGACCGGCATCATCTTGAGGTCCGTAACCACCGCGTCGAAGCCCTTGTCGCGCAGCAGTTGCAGGCCGTCGCGGCCATTCGTGGCGCCGGTCACGTCGTAGCCGGAACGCACCAACGCCTCCTCGACGTACTCGCGCATGAGCGTTTCGTCGTCAATCACCAGTATTCGCGATTTCGCCACTGTCACTCCATTCTAGGAAGCCGTATCCGTATTGTTGTACCTTCGCCGGGCACGCTCGTGGCCTCGATGACGCCGAGGTGGCCTTCGACGATTTTCGCCGCGACCGCGAGGCCGAGGCCCGTGCCCTTTTCCTTCGTCGTAAAGAACGGCGAGAAAATCTTGCCCACGTATTGCGGCGCAATGCCGATGCCCGAATCGCGGATATGCAGCGTGGCGCAATCCGCATCCGTTACCGTGTCGATCGATATCGTGCCGGTCCCGTCGATGCTCTGCACGGCATTGAGCAAGACGTTGAGCAAAACCTGGCGCATTTTGTCCGGATCCGCCCGGACGTTCAATCCCGGCGGCACGTTGTTGGCAATCGTTATCGGGCGTCCATCGAGTTCCAGATACGCCAGCGCCGCCGACACCAACTCGGAGCAATCCGCGGGCCGCAGATGGATCTCGACCGGGCGCGTGTATTCGAGGAGTTCGTCCACGACACGGTTGAGGTTTGCCGTGCCGACCATGATCTTTTCGACCAGCCGTGCACGCGGATCGTCGGCCGGGATATCGCGCGCGAGCAGCGCCGCGAACCCGCGGATTCCGCCGAGCGGATTGCGGATCTCGTGCGCGACGGTTGCGGCCATTTCGCCGATGGCGGCCAGGCGTTCGTTCTGGCGCACTTGTTCGCGCAGGGTTTCGATTTCCGTAAGATCCTGAAATACTTTGACGTGGCCGATGCATGCTTTTTGGCGGTCCGCGATCGGTTCGTCACGTTCGGTGACGGGTACCGAGCGCCCGCTTCTCGCGCACAGGCGGCTCGACAACGCTACGCTCGCAACCCTGAACTCGCGCGCAAAAAGTTCGTGGAACGAGCGGCCCATGGCCTCGGCGGACGTGAATCCGAGCACTTCGCTCGCTGCGCGGTTGAATGTCGTGATCACGCCGCGTGTATCGACCGCGATAACGCCATCGGACATGCTCTCGAGGATATAATTGAGATAGTCGATGGTCATCTCGAGTTCTTGATTCTTGGCGGCGAGTTCGAGGCCGAGTTCACGCGCGCGCATTTCGAGACGGCGGTATGCGTCCTCGAGCGTCTGCGTCGAACGCGTGAACATCTCGAAGGCTTCTTTAAGCGCCCTTACCTCGTCGCTGGGATCGAGCATCGTGTCGCCCTACGCCTTTCGATCTATAAACCAACCATCGGGATTCTCGACATAAAGCCGCCGCAGGTACCCGCGCCCGCGTCCGAGTTGCGCCAATTCTTCGCCGACGCGCTCTTTGCGCGCATCGGTTTCCATTGCGACGCGCCGGTATGCCTCGCCGACGCGCTCGGCCAGTTCTCTCACGTGCTCCGCTCGAGCGCGGACATCCGCACGCTCCGTTTCGGAGACCGAACCCGCTGCCGTGCGCCACTCATCGAGCAGTTGCGCCTGCTCCGATTCGCACCGCATTCGTTCGTCTACGCGCCGCTCGAGCGCGGACGCGGCCACATCGAAGTCCGGCGTCTCGGCGTCGAGACGTGCGGTATCCAATTCCGTCAAGACCTCTTCGAGCCACGCGGCCTGCCGCGTCAAATGCTCGCGAACGCGCGCTACAAGGGACATGGGCGCCATCAGCCACGTCCGCCCACTGTTTTCGGCGGCGTCGTGACGGGTTCGCCGCGCATCCGCTGTCCGACACGCGCATAGTTCGCCTTGATCTGCGCGTCGCGCGCCCATTCGCTACCCGTCGCGACGACCTGGTCGAACGCCTTGATCCCGCCCGCCAGATCGTCGAGATCGAGCAGCACGTTGCCGAGTTGATAGGCCGCCCATGCTGCGGTGGGATCCTTGCCGTTGTCGCCCTCGGCCGCACGCGCATACCAATCCGCAGCAGCGCGGTAATCCTTCTTGTCGTACAGGTGGTCGGCCCACACGGTTGCCGTATCCCGGAATCGGGGCGCATCGACGGGCGTTTGCTTGGCTTGCGCATCGAGCGACGCCAACAACTCCTGCGCATGCGGCGCATCGTCGCGCGACGCGTACGCCGCCATCAGTTTGCGCTCGAACGTAGGCGTGCGTTGCTTCGGATAATCGGCATACGCCTTTTCCAAGTACTCGAACGACCGTTGCACATTGCTGGACGAAAGGGCCTGCGATTGGCTCACGAGCAGATCGTACGCGGTCTTTTCCGAGATCTTCTTGAGGTCCACGCGTTCCGCCACCGCCAAACCTTCGTCGGTGAACGCGCCATCGAGCAGCGCAGCAGCCGCGCGCGCGAGTACCTCCGGCTCATTCGATAGTCCCGCGATCTGGCGGTAGATCTCCGCAGTACGCGTCTTCAGTCCAAGCCCCTGGTACAGCTTGGCCATCGAGAACAGGACGGGCAGCCGCGGCGGCCCCTCCGCCGTGACCGCGAGCAGGTCTTCAAGGAGGCGAACGCCTTTGGCTACTTGGCCGCGCTCGTAGACGATTTCAGACAACTCGATGTTCGCTTCGAGCGCCACCGGCGCGCGCGGAAACTCCGTCAACAGCCGCTCGTACGTTTTCTCCGCTTCGGGCAGCGCCTCCGCCGCGCGGAAATCCCGCGCCGCATCCAGCAGGAGGTTCGGGTCCTTCATGCCGGCCTGTAGCGCATTCAACAGCACTTCCGCAGCCTCGCGTTTCCGATCATTCGCGGCGAGCAGGTTCCCTTCGTTGCGCAACACCACCGCGTTCTCCGGAAAACGTTGCGCGGCGTCCCGTGCCATTTGAACCGCGTCCGAGCGCAGTCCAAGCTCTTCGAGCACCTGGCTTAACTCGACCATCGCATCCGGGACACGTTCGGAATGGCCGAAAAACGTCAGCACGTCGTTCAAACGCCTGCGCGCGTCTTCGAGACGCCCGACGCCGCGATAGGCCAGCGCCGTCAAGTAGTACAGCAACTCGTTGCCCTCGACTTTTCCGGAGACATTTACGAGCGGCTCCAACAAGTTGACCGCATCGGCAAAACGGCCTTCGTCGATATACGCCTTGCCCAGCCGTGCGGTGGCGAGATGGCCAGTCGGCGTCCCCGGCCCCGCTAGGGCCAGGCGCGTCCAGATCGTCCGTGCGTCTTCGATCCGGTTCGTGGCCGCATACGCGTCCGCAAGGACCAATTCCGCTTCAGACGCCAGCGGAGAATCGTCCCGTTCGTCGAGCAGACGCCGCGCATAGCCTATCGCATCTTTGGGCTGCCCGAGTTCGATAGCGGCTTTGGCCGCACCCAGCAGAACCGCGTCCAGATTGGGAATCGCCTCGAAACGCGCCAGGACGATCTTGTAAATCTCGCGCGCCATCGCGGTCCGGTGTTCGCGCTCGTACAGCGCCGCCTTCCATTCATACACTTCGGGCAACTTGGGATGATCCGGCGCACCGCGAATGAAATCGGTCATGCGCGCATGCACCGCTTCGATCTCCGTCCAAGGTGCATCCGCAGTCAACGCCAAGAACGCGCCATGGAGATCCTCGAATTCTTTATCTGCCTGCCCAAGCGCCATGGGTTCGGGCAGCGCCTCCAGGTTCGCAATGGACGCTTCGGATTCGGGGCGCAACGCGGCGAGTTGAACTGCGGGCGTCGGCTTCGGCGCGCGTTCCTGATGAGTATACAGATACGTGAACATCGCCGCCGATACCATAATTCCCGTGGCCAGCGACGCCACGAGTCTCAGCATTTCGACTTGTATGGGCATGCGCGGGTGCTTCACATCGCGATGCAGCTTACCTTGCTTCTCGGTAATAGGCGCCGGTGCGGGCGCGTCCGCCGGTACGGGACTCGACGGCGATTCCGTAAAAACGCGTTGTTTCGCCGCGTACCGCTCGCGTTGCTCCTGTTGCGCCTGTTCGAGCGCGACATCCAACTCGTCCTGCGCGAGCTGACCTTCGTCCGGCTTCTTCACGTCGGGCAACGGTTCGACCATCTGCGGAGGCGCGTCGCTTTCGTCGTGCGTCGCCGCCATGATGAGCGCATCGATCATCTCCTGCGAAATAACGCTCTCCGACGCAGCGGTCGGCACGGCGGTCGCCTGCGAAGACGCAGGCAACATGTTGGCAATAAGTACGTCGACGTTGGATTGATCCAAAGCACCGGCATCCGTGCGCGATACCGAAGGGATCACGGATTCCATGAAGCTGGCTTCGTTCGTGCGCCCCAATTCATCATTGTTCAACAGCGCATCGATATCCGCCTGCGACAATGACAGCGCCACACTTTCCGGTTCGGACGCCACACCGGCGAGATCGCTGTCGGCCCCCTGGGCTTCTTGAATGAGTGCGTCGAGCATGGCCTGGTCCAGCAACAGATCATCGTCTCGCCGAGGGTCGCCCCCGGAAATCGGGCCTTGCTCTGTATTTGCCGGCATCGCCTATCGTGTCCCGTTCACGGCCATGCAAACCCAAGATATTGGGCGTACAATTGCCCTAACACAACATATTGGCTTCTACGGACCTGACGCCCGCCTTTCGCCATTGTCTAGTGTACCAATAGCAGCCCTTCGTTGACAATCCATTTCAAACATCGAAAAGTTGACTGCCGGATGGACTTGCGCTATCGTGCCGAACGCGTCGAGAGTTGACAGTAAACGGTCCCCGCGCGGGACATGCGTTGGAGGACGATTCATGAGACGTGCGACGGTGCGATATACCCTGTTCTTGGCATTCTGCGGCACATGCCTCTTTCCCCTCCTTGGGTCCGCAATCGTTGTGCCGACCGATATGCTGAAGATCCAAGCCACCGACGGCACCCTATTGGCCACGGACTATTACCTACCCAAGGAAGGCGGACCCTCATGGCCCGTCGTATTGACGCGCACGACCTATCCGCGCTCGCAAGGCATGCACCGCGCGGAGCGTTTCTTGGACAAAGGATACGCGTTCGTGTTTCAGGACGTGCGCGGCGTCGGCGGCAGTACCGGCGACTGCAACATCTTCTTCGCGGACGGCTGGCGCGAAGGAAAACAGGACGGCGCGGAAACCGTCGCGTGGATCAAACGCCAACCGTGGTGCAACGGAAAAATCGCGACGACCGGCGAGTCGGCGCAGGCCATTACGCAGGTCATGTTGGCCCCGGCCACGCGCGACTTGGCATGCCAAATCGTTATCGAGGCCCCGTCGAACTTCTACTACAATCTCGCCTACCAAGGCGGCGCGTGGCGCAAGAACCTCTGCGACAATTGGCTGTTGGTGCTCAGCCTGCGCAACAGCATACCCATCTACAAGGGGCATCCGTGCTGGGACGAGTTCTGGACCCATTACGACGCGGAAAGCAAGGTCGGCGATATCACCGCGCCCGCCATGCACGTCGGCGGATGGTTCGACATCTTCTTGCAGGGAACGCTCAACAACTTCAGTACGCGCCAGAACAACGGCGGGCTTGGCGCCAAGGGCAATCAGAAACTTATTATGCGGTGCGCGGTACACAACGGCCCAGACGACCGCGACTACAAACCCAACCCCAACCGTCGCGATCTCGATATTGGCCAACTCGAACGACAGTTCATGGACTATTGGATGAAAGACGAACAGAACGGGATCATGGACCAACCCGCCGTGTGGTACTACACGATGGGCGACGACCGCGACTCGAATGCGCCGGGCAACGAATGGCGTACCGCCAACACATGGCCGCCGTTCCCAACGACCGAAACGCCCTTCTATCTCGCACCCGAAGGCATCCTATTGCCCGAACCGGACGCCGAACCCGGACGCCTCGATTACGCATTCGACCCAATGAAACCCCTGCACACCGACGGCGGCGCCAACCTCTTCATGCCCGCGGGACCGTTCGATCAACGTGCGACAAACAGCGGGCGCAAAGACCTGATCAAGTTTGCCACGCCGCCGCTCACCCAACCGCTCGAAGCGACGGGCCGCATTTGCGTGAAGCTGTTCGTTTCGACCGATGCGCCCGACACCGATTTCACCGCCAAACTCGTCGACATCTTCCCGCCCGGCGACGACCGCGAGATCCTGATCCTCGACGGTATTCAGCGCCTGAAGTACCGCAACGGTTTCGACAAGGCCGCGTCCCCGCTCGCATCGCCCGACGAGACCGTCGAAGTCACGATCGACCTATGGAGCACAAGCTGGATCTTCAACGCCAATCATCGCATCGGCGTCCAGATATCCAGCAGCAACTACCCCCGCTTCGAGGTGAATCCCAACACGGGCGACGATTTCCCCGACAAGGTCAAAATGCGTGTAGCACACAACGCGGTGCATTTCGGAAAATCGCATCCAAGCGCCCTCATCCTCCCAGTCCGATAAACCAAGATAGCGCGACCTCCCTTTGGATTGTGGGTACGCTACTTGCGCAGGGCTTCGAGCGTGTACGTCGGCAATTTTTTCCCTGCGAAGATCGGCTTAAAACGGGTGAAACGCTGTCGACCGCCAACCGTGGGCACGCTGGCCCAGTCTTCGCCGATGAGCGGCGTGGCGTAACGGACGAAATCGTCCGTCACGTCGATCTGGTTCGCGGCGATCCACGCTTTCGGGAAGGTCCGCTCGGAATTGGCCACTTTTTCGAGCGGAACCTTGTCGAAATAGACGCTGTAAATGACGCCCGGCTTACGCAGGATCGTCGCCATCCAGCCGTTCTCGCCTTCTTGCGCGATGAGGACCGCCTTCTGTCCCACCTTGTACGCCTCATCGAGATCGACGACCGACGCGTACAGACACGTGTCGCGCTGATCGGTCCCGGAGACCTGTCCGCGGGCCGCGCCGGGGACAGGCAGCCCCTGCGCGTTAAGCATGTTCACGACTTGCTGGGCCACAGTGGTCTTCGATGCGCTGTATTGCGCGTGGCCGAACCCGTCCTTCGTGAAACCGAGGTCGCCGATATCGAACCCTTCGCTAACGACGATGATGCAGCGTCCGCTACGTTTCAGTTCGTCGTTGACGTTGTCGCACATCGCTTCGCCCGTGACGCCCGCTTCGGCGAGATAAATTTGAAGCGGCATTTCACGTTTGGGATCCGCAAGGCGCGCGGCGGCGGGGATATAACCGATCTTGCGGCCCATGGCCTGCAATACCAGCACCGGGTCCGCCGGACACGACCCCGCGTTCTCCTCGTTGGCATTCTGCACGATTCCCATCCAGTACCGCGCGACGCTGCCATAGCCCGGCGTATGATCGATGAGCTTGAACTCGGAATCGCCAACATCGTTGTCGATGGTCTTCGGAACGCCAACCGCCACGAGTTCGAGTCCGCTTTCGTTCGCGATGACGCTGACCTTGTGCGCCGTGTCCATCGAGTCGTTGCCGCCGATGTAGAAAAAGTAACCAACGTCGTGGGCCTTCATCACGGCGATGACGCGCGCAAAATCCTCGGTTTGATTCTTCTTAAGCTTGTAGCGGCACGTGCCGATCGAGCCGGCCGCCGGCGTGTACCGCAACAGCGCGACCTCTTCCTCGCTCTGCGCCGAGAGGTCGAGCAACTCTTCCTTGAGCACGCCCTCGATCCCATGCCAGCCCGCATACACGGCGCCGAACGTATCGGGAAACAGATTGCAAGTCTCGATGATACCCCGCAACGAACTGTTGATGACGGGACTAGGCCCGCCCGATTGAGCAACGATTACGTTCTTCGGCACGATCGTGTTCTCCTTCAGACGTCAGGTCCTGCCTACCGACTACTTACTACTTACTACTTACTACTTACTACTTACTACTACTTCACAGACGCCTTATCGGCCTGCTCCGCCATCGAACCGACGAACGTCTTGCGGTCCGTATGTTCGAGTTTGGACTTCACCTTCTTGGCATACTCGTTGTCCGGATACTTCGCCAAGTACGCCCCCAGCGATGCCACCGCTTCGCGATTGTTATTCGAGAGGAACAGCGCCACGGCCCGGTTGATCACCGGAGTGGCGTCCTTGGGCTTCGCTTGCGCGAGGGCAAAGTACAGTTCCGACGCCTTCTTATACTGCGCCAAGGCCTCCTCGGACTTGCCGAGTTTCTCGAGGAACAGTCCCAGCGGGACGTATGCTTCCGCGTATTCCGGTTTGACGGCAATCAATTTCCGAAGCGCAGCAGCAGCCTCGACCGGTCGGCCCAACTCATTCAGGATGGCTGCCTGGTTGGCATATGCCTTGTAAAAATTAGGCTCGATCGAAATCGCTTCGTTGACCAGCGCCAGCGCACGCGCCGGATCCTTCTCGCTCAGCGCGCGCACCGCGCCGTTGTTGAGATCGCCCACATGCTTCGACGGCTTATAGTCCTCGCTGTCCTGCGCGGCGCATGCCGCCAGCAACAACGCCAACACCGCTGTCAGCCAGTTCTTTCCAACGTACATTCTATCCACCTCTTTCCGCGTCTTTGTTATGAAGGATCACCCCTTCAACTTGTACAAGATCTCGCCCGCGTTGTGAACGAGCAACAGACCTTCGTTCTCCTTGTCCTTCCAGTCGTCCAGATTGATCGTGGCCGGATCGCGATACCCCAGATTGATCGCGCGGCACTCGGCTTCGGGGATGCCAGTCGCGAGCGTGACGGTCACCCGCGGCCGTTCGACACCGTTTTCATATGTTCCAATGCCGCGGACATGCGACGAGTGCGCCAAGATCCCGCCGGGGATATCCGCGTACTCCTCCATATGCGCCACGAGATAGTCGCGCGTGTGATAGCCGATCTTGCGGATGAGAGCGCCATGCACGAAACTGACTTCCCTTACGTGCGGCGCGTAGATGATCAATTCGCCGCCGTCGGCAACGACCGGCTCGAGTTTATACATGCACTTGCCCGCAACCCATATATCGTCGTACATGAGCGGCGCCATCGCGAGGACGCTCCGGTACGGACGGTCCTTGTAGACGACATGTACCTGCGCCGACAAATCGGCCGCGGCGCTCCACGCCTCTTCGGGCATCCCGAAGAAGATCGCGCGCGCCTGCTTATCCACCACCGTCAGACAGAAGCAACGTTTCTCGACCGGAATGAACGAGGCCGCGCGGTTGACCACGGCGCGGACCGGCGTGTTTTTCGTACCGTTGATCGCGGGATTCGTAATCAGCGCGCCGAGCCAATGGAACAGATTCAGGATTTCTTCGCCGGCGACGCCCGGGAAAAAATACTTGTTGCCGCCGCTGAACCCGACCACCTCGTGCGGAAACACCGGTCCAACCACGCACACAAGGTCGTAATCCATCAGCCGCTTGTTGACCGCGACCCGAGCCGATTGCCGCATCAGGCCGTTCGACAAGCGCGCGATTTCGTCTTCGCCAATCGTGCCGATGAACGTCAGCGCGTCCGGGTTTTGCCATTCGTGGTTGTAGACGCCGATGTGCTTATACAAGCCTTGGCGTTCCTCGGCGGTCACGCCCAGCAGGCGCTCGAGCGCCTCCTCGGACATGGGCGGATGCGTGCCCAGCGCAACGAGGAAATCCACACGGGCCGCGCGTCCGGACAGCGTTGTGCACAGCGCCCGGAACATCGCGGGCATCGGCATGCTCCGCGTACTGTCGGGAATGAGAAACAAAACCTTGCAGCCGTCGACAGGTGCGTCCGCGAACGCACGCGCCACGAACGCCTCGAGGTCGGCGTCGGATAGATACTCGTTCTCCGGCGCGATGCGGGAAATCATGACGGGAAACCTCCGTTCGATTGTAGGATAAAGCCAAGCCCAGCCAACGCGGCTTCGACGGCCGGGTTGGACGGCTGAACCATCGCGCGCGTATTGAAAAACTCGCGCCGACGCGGATACTCCTTGCGCAGGCGGTCGAAAAGTCCGGGCCGCTCGGCCTCCGCCGTGGCCAGCAACTGTCGCGTGGCCGCATCGTCGCGCGTGATATCGTACACGGCTCGGACAGCGTCATGCACAGCCTTCGCAGAAGAGCCGTCGACGGCCACATACGGGCATTCCGGCGCGGGCAACAAAGGCGTTGCGTCCCACGCGGGCGTCGCGCCGAGGAAACGGCAGGCCGCTTCATAGATTTGCCGCGTCCCGTTGACCTTACCGTCGAACGAGTATCCAGCGATGTGCGGCGTCCCGATAAACACGCGTTCAAGCAACGCGATATCGATGTTCGGTTCCCCCTCCCACACGTCCAGGACACACGCGCGCAAATGACCGTCATCGAGCGCGCGTAGAATTGCCGCGCCGTCAGCCACCGCACCGCGCGAACTGTTGATCAGGATCGCGCCGGGTTTCAGGCGTCGGAGAAAGGCCGCGTCCGCCAAATGCCAAGTCGCGTCAGGGCCTTCTTTCGTCAGCGGAACATGAAGCGTGACAATATCGCAATCGAAGATCGCGTCGAGCGGCCGGTAACGCACATCGCCCGTCTGCCGCTCGAGCGGCGGATCGTTCAAGACCGTCGTCAATCCCAACGCGCACGCCGCGCGGTCCACACGGCTGCCAACGTTGCCAACGCCCACAATGCCAAGTCTCAAACGCGACAGATCCAACCCATATCGCCCGGCAAGCAGCAACAGCACCGCAGCAATGTACTGGCAGACGCTGTCCGCATTCGATCCCGGCGCACTCGAAAAGAAGATACCGCGCGAAGCCAGATACGCCTTGTCGATATGGTCCTCGCCAATCGTAGCCGTCGCGACGAATCGGACCGCACTGCCATCGAGCAACGCCGCGTTGACCTTCGTGATCGAGCGGACCAGCAACAACTCGATATCCCGGACTATTTCGGGAGCAATTGCGCGCCCGGAAACGGTTGAGACGCCGCCCAACGAAGCAAACGCCTCCCGCACGTAAGGAATATTCTCGTCAGCCAGAATCTTCATCGACTACGATATTATCGCTTCCGGGCGGACGGGATCGGTCGGCGTTCCCTCGACGGGCGCGGTCTTGGCCTCGATCGCCTCCAGAATTCGAAACGGCATCATCAAATACTCCGAGGCCACACGCACCGCCACCGGCCCAAGAAACACAATGAGCAGACCGGCGACGAAGTCCTCGCGGACCATAAACGTGATGCCACCGAAAAAGGCGACCACGACGCCGACGCAAAGCAGTATCTTGATGACGCACGGTGTAATGAACTTCTTGTAGGCCATATAGTCGCAAGAACAGCATTCTTTATCGAGCTTGCATTCCATGACGAAATCTCCTTTCGACGTAAACGTCTACCATTATTCTACGCGAAGAAGGGGCGGTGCGCCAACATATCGTACGTGGCCCCATCGACATCGGAATGTCGATGGGGCTTCGGAAACATCTAGGAACGTTCTATCCGACTCGCGTTTTGCGCTTGCGATACGCCAGCAGCAGACCCGGCACTGCGGCCACCAGGAATAGGTCGCCCCGGCGCCCTGTCGTATTCGACGCCAATTCCTTCGCCGTCTGAACGTAGGTCGCAGTGAGCGTTGAGAGGTGTCCCTCGGTGATTACCACGAGTTGACTGGCGGGAGTCGTCCAAGGTTGGCCCTGCAAACCGGCGCACCCAAAAGGTGTGCCCGCCGGAATGTCGTTGAACTCGACCTTATGCTGGCCGACCGCAAGCCCTGCCAACGTCACGCCGCTGTCCTGCCAGGCGCCGCCATCGAGACGCCATTGCGCCCCATCAAGCAAGGCGCCTGCGGGCTTAATCGTCACGGCCAACGAACCGTCGTGTTGCGGCTCGCCTTCGCCCTCACCCTCGCCTTCGCCTTCGCCTTCGCCGACAGCCATCACGATCATTGGCCGCATCATGTCGTGTTCTTCGTGCTCGAGGATGTGGCAATGCCACACGTATTCGTAGCCTCCCGTACGCGGACTAAGCGGCACGGGGAACGGGGTCTGCGGCAACGTGAACTTCATGATCACGGTCGTCACCTCATCGGGGTGCATCTTGATCGTTTCTTTCCAGCCCATCTCCGTCGGATCGGGGCCGCGCGCAGGGCCGGCAAATAGGGGCATAGCGGCTGTGCCGACAGGAGCTTGCATGTACGCGTACACGTTAAACGGCTGCCGCGACAGGATCTGAGCGTTCGCGAGATGGAAGTGGATCGGGTGGGTGTCGCCGGTAAGGTTGGCGATCTGCCATACCTCCGTTGCGCCGGCCTTCGGCGTCTCCGTCGGCGCGCTCTCGTATGTACGCGAGAAATCGCCCTCCGCGGTGGCCACATTGGTGCCAAGCATCTGGATCAAGCGGCCGCTTTCGTCGAACCCTTCGTTCAGGCTCAATTGACGTACCTTTATGCCGGCACGAGTCGGTATGGGAAGCGCATCCGTCGGCGTCGTCGCCCAATCGAGCGATGATTCCACCGCCGCGGGATTCGGCCCGGCCAACGGCTTGTCGATACCCGACGCCGCATCGCCCGCCAAGGAAAGAGTGGGATTGATGAGAAACGCCTGGTCGGCCGGGATCGCGCCGCTCTCCGGCTTGACCTCGAAACGCATGAGCAAATGAGTGTCGCCCGGAGCGACGGGCGGGCGCGGATCGTCGTTGTCGGCGCTGCCTCCTGGATACGGTGCGGGTGCATCGTTCCAGAGGATGAATTTCTTCCCGCCTTGGCCGTTAAAGTCTACCACAAGGTCCCAGCGCTCGGCCGGAGCGGTAATCAGGCTTCCGCCGGGGTTTGCCGGGTCGACCTCGCGATTGCCGGACACATCGGTGAGGACCGACATCCGAACACCGGAGGGAACGCTTACCGGGTGCGCGAGGAAACCGCCTTCCGTACCGATTACGAGGAAGTCGGGGCCGGATTTGCCCAGGTCGGGCTGGCCCGTGCCGTCGTCTTCGTAGAGTTGAAGATTCAGGAACCGGGCTTGGCACGCGTTGAGTATTCGCAACCGGTAATGGCGCGGGTCGACGCTCGCCTTTGGGTAGGCCGTCCCATTGACCAGCATCGTGTCGCCGAACATTTCAGGCACCACGGAAATGGCCGGCGGGTTGCCGTCCTCGGCAAGTTCATAGCGGGCAGGATCGTATTGGTATGGATACCACAGACTGCCGGCAGTCTTCGCGTTGCCCGGGAAACTCGGGTCGTCCGCGGGCAGGAAGATCTTGTCCTGAAACACGATGGGCAACTCGCGTCCGCCGTTTTCGACGAAGCCCGGCAGGCCCTTGGTGGCTACCAGGTCGTTGGCTTCGAAATCGTCGCGAATGATGTATGCAGTGGCGATGCCGGCGTATGCGTTCAGGCGCGTGATGCCAAGGGCGTGATCGTGATACCACAACATACGAGCGCTTTGGTCGTTCGGATAGTAGTATTCGGCTTCGTTCGCGGGAACGTTCTCGCCAGGGCGCAATACCTGATTATTGAGGAAGCTGACGCCGTGATTTCCGAGTGGATCCCACGTGGCAAACGGCCCGCCGTCGCTGATCCACGGAACGTACCCGCCGTGCAGGTGTGTCGACGTCCGGTTATGCGGGTCATCGCCGCCCATTATAGATGTGTCGACGGGCAGGATATGATCCGGCGGAAGGTTGTTGCGGAACGTGATCTGAACCGGCGTGCCCCGTTTCGTGACGATGATCCCGCCGAGATGCTTCTGTACAGGAATACCCGCCTCGCCCAACGCCTTCTCCGGATTGTAGCCCCATAACGTTGTCGGAGGCAGATCAGGATGCAGCTTGTCGGTGTACTCGTTGATATCGATGGTATAGTGATCCGCCGTGACGCCGCCGGTATGCGTGCGCTGGCCATCCGGCACGGCAACCGGTATGCCGCCCGGGCCGACGCCCCGCAGATCCTGCGCGAACTTGCTCAGCTCAGGGCTTGCGACAAAGGTATAGGAAGTGTCTGCGTACAACGCGCAGGCCACGAGATACAATGTTGCACATAAACATAACGCTATTGATGTTGTGATACGCATGGTATTTTCCTCTTATGGTTGGCCTTGATCAGATAGGAACGATCTTGCGATAGCCTTCGAGTAACGTTCTCTCAGGCCCACGCGACGGCAAGAGGAGAGCCCCTGGTCTGGTTCTCGCACAACAGTTCTTCTTCCGACAGGTAGAAGACGCGCAAAAGGGGCGCGCGCGCCGCAATAGGACTCCCAAAAAGGACGGCGGCATGCGCGGAAAAGTGGTCGATGCATAAGCGGATAACGGGACGCGCCAGAAATGTGAGCAGAATCAGGGCACTGAAAACAGCCAGTTCCGATGGATCCACTGCGTTGGGATGGAATACGACCGCCAAGAGCGCGAGCATCGCCGACCAGATGAACAACGCGCTCGCTACGGCCAGCAAGCGGCGAACGAAAGGTTCGTCGCACCGTCGCAGAACACGGCCTTGCCAGAAGATAAGGGAATGCCAAAGAACCAGTGCGACCGAAAACGGCAGGGCGTGAGCCTGAATCGCATCGAGAAAACCGTGGTGAACGGGCGCGGCGAAACGCGCCGTCAAGAAATACGCTACGAAGAGACACACGAAATCGGCATGTGCGCCACGACGCCACACTTGCCGGACTATCCTCATCGGTCCCTTCCTCCACTTCCACTTCGCCGTCCCTTAGAACAATCGACATTTCAGATTCTATTCCGGCCCTGAGCTTATTTGTCTCGGTGTTCATTCATCCGAGAAAAGGCAGTCGGAACGCCGCGAGGAAGGGCGGTTTCAAACTTGAAGTGCAACACGTGTCGAGTGGAAGAGATCCGGTGGGGTTCGGTCTTCAATTCGGTTGGGCAGGACTTAAGCCTACGCGGATTGGACGCGGGGCAGATCGAGCAGCCGGCCCTGAACCGTTTCCAATATGGAATCCCGGATAAATGTACTGGCTGAGAGAATCTCGATCCCGATCAACGCGCCCTCTGCATTCAACTCCGCCGTAACGTTTGGACTCACCTCGATGCTTCCCGCCTCAGGCTCATCGGAGATCGCCAGATGCAGAACATCTTCCTTCTCGAAATAGGACAAACGTGCTTTTCTCACGAATGAATCCTCTCATTCTCCGTTGCCCTACGGCCTAAAGCCTATAGCCTCCAGCCTACTTTTTCCACGGCGGGACTTCCGGCAGATACGTCTTGAATTCGGCGATCAGCGATGCCTCGTACGCGCCCGCGTACGTGCCCGCGACGAATTTGCCCATCCCTTCCTCGTAGAACCGTTTCCATGAATCCTCTTCGTTGCCGGGATTGATCGGGAAGAACAACGCATCGTTCGCCTTGGCCGCCTTGAGGTCGCCTTCCGCATCGCCAATCATGAGCATGTGCGACGGGTCGTACCTGCCGCCCGCCGACATGGCGATATGTTCGCTCTTCTTGCCGAGTTCCTGTCCCGCGATGGCGAACGGATACACGTCGACGCCGTGCTCGGCCCATTCGCGCAACAGCGCCTCGCCGGGCGTCGCCGAACAGACGAGGATGTCCGCTACTTCGCGCCCCTTTTCGAGCGATTCGCGCACGTGCGGGAACGGCGGCACGCCACGCACGATGTCCGCGACGCTCGCGTTGACCGCCTTGCTCCACTTCAACGCCAGATGCATGTCAGGCTCGTCATGTGTATCGCAATACGCCTCGAGCGCGGGATTGCCCAGTTTCGATTCCGTCGCGATCCAACGGCGCAGGTTTGGCACGGCGGGCATTTTCACGCCGCGCTCGACGACTTTGTCCCAGTCGCTCAACAGGTCGAAAGCCATCGTCAGCGCCGGGAACCGGTTCACGCCACGCCACCTCGAATACAGGTTCACGAATTCGGACGCCGCACGAGCGTATTTCGACACGGCCTGCAATTCCCAATGATTGACGATATTCGGAATGAAACATTCCTTATGCTTGATCTCCATCGTGTCGAACGCGCAACCATCCGAATCGACCGCGATGAAGAAATCCCTCGTGGGTTTGTGATTGGTCAGTATCGAAACGTCGAACATGGTTTAGTCCTTTCCGTAGACCCCGATTCCTTGACTACGCCAAGGAGAGCAAGCCCAGACATGCCCGAGCAAAGCCCTCCTACAAGTTGTAGTATGAAACAAAGGGCCTTTTCAGGCAATCCCTCGTTGCGATACCGCCGAGTCTTTCATCGCGGTCTCACAGCTATCTGCGGCAGTCGAGAAGTGAGCGGGGTTACTTCACTTTCTTCTTCTCGCTTTTCTGTTTGCGTTTTTCCATTAGCGTAAGCTTGGCCTTCTTCTGTACTTCTCTCTTGCCCTTGTCCTTCTTGCCCGTGTCACCCATATCCGTTTCTCCTTGGTTGAAGCTCTGGAACCTTCACACAGCACTCATACTCCTGAAAATGCCGAAAATCCACCGTCGATCGGCACCACGATGCCCGTCACGAACCGCGAAGCGTCTGACGCCAGCCAGATCGCAACACCGACCAAATCTTCTGGCTCGCCGAAGTGTCCCATCGGCGTGTGGCCGACGATCGTCTGGCCGCGCGGCGTCAAATCGCCCGTCTTTTCATCCGTAACCAAAAACCGGTTCTGCTCGGTCAGGAAGAAGCCCGGCGCAATCGCGTTCACGCGCAATTTCGGATTGTACTCCTGCGCGAGATGGACCGCGAGCCACTGCGTGAAATTGCTGACCGCCGCCTTCGCAGCGCTGTAGCCCGGGATCCGCGTCAACGGACGAAATGCGTTCATCGACGAAATGTTGATGATCGAAGCGCCGCCGGGATTATCCTTCATGCGTTTGACGAAGACCTGGCATGGCGCGATCGCGCCCGCCACGAGATTCAGATCCAGCACGCGCTGCACAACATCCGTCGGCAGGTCGAAGAAGCTCTGCTCCGCCGAAGTCGTCGCGCCTTTCATGTTGCCGCCGACGCCGTTGACCAAAATATCGACCTGCCCAAAATTCTCATGAACCGCGTTGCAGCAGGCCTCGATCGACTCCTTCTTAAACGCGTCGAATTCGTACGCCGCCGCGATGCCGCCGTCCTCGACGATGGCGTCGACCACCCGTTGAGCCACGTCTCCGCGCAAATCGGCCACGGCCACCTTCGCACCCGCCGACGCGAATCCACGTGCAATCGCGCTGCACAACACGCCGCCGCCCGCCGTCACGACCGCGACCTTGCCTTCAAGCGAAAACATCCCGCCAACATCCATCGATCCATCCTTTCGCAATAGCCCGCAAAACAACTTCCCGCATATACGCGAAACGGTACCATACGGACTCCGCAACGCTCAAGCTCTCGGCGCCCTGTCCATGTTGTTTTCAACAAATGGAGTATCAGCGTTCCTGTCGAATTGGAGGAACTCGACATGTCCTTTGAACGAACCGGCCTCCACGCGTAAAAGGTACAAATTGCGCTATCTAACTAT
>CAIYET010000343.1 GCA_903925285.1 Candidatus Hydrogenedentota bacterium
GCGTCGAAAAACCAGTGTGAGTGGCCGACGCAATCGTGCGAATGCGCGCAATGGCAATGTACGATCTCGCCCAGCAACCCCTCGCGGATCATCCGCAACACCGCCAAGTTGTCCCGCCGGAAACTCCAATTCTCCAGCATCATACACGGGACCTTCGTCTCCTCGTGCGTATTGACCAGCGCCCAGCAATCCTCGAACGACATCGCCGCAGGCACCTCGACGCCCACGTATTTCCCGCATTTCATCCCATGCACCGCCATCGGCGTGTGCCAGTTCCACGGCGTTGCGAAGACCACCGCATCCAGGTCCGAGCGTTCCATGAGGCCCATGTACGCCTCATTGCCATCGCCGTACCCCTCCGGTTTCGCCTGCCCCGCCTTCTCGACCATATCCAGCGCACGCGCCAAATTCGACGCGTCGATGTCGCACACCGCCGGTACCACAACGTTCTTCATCCCCAATACGATCCCCAAAAGGCCCGTCCCGCGTCCACCCACGCCGACCACGCCCACGCGCAGCACCCGTTCCCGTTCCGCCCCATTCTGGCCAAACGCCAGGCCCGATACCGCCGTGCCCAACGCCGCCCCCGTGCTCATTTTCAAAAAACTCCGCCGATTCGTCCCTGCCGCCATCGCAAGTCCCTCCTCGAAAAACCAAAATGTCAGTTTACACCTATTCCATGGGACTATCTACTTCTTCGTCGGCGGCGGACCACTTCTGGTAAAGCGACCGCGAAATTCATACGAGAGACAGCGCTCGACATAGCCCAAAGGAGCCTCCCGTTTCTTCCAACAATACACGCCTCGACGAGCCGCTTCCGAAATGCCTCGTGCAGCCGTTGAATTGCTTTAATAGAAACGTACAATGTGATTCTTACGCGACATTTAGCACGTAATCCTAACAACAATTGTTAGTATCTTCGAGTGCAATGCCGTGGACTATATAGTAGAGGATATCGCAGGTAAGAGCCTTACCTGTTGACACAAAAGGAAACGACATGAAAGAGACCATGGCAAGTAGAGTACGGTTCGATCCGGGCGTTAAAGAAGAAATGTCAAAACGGGGGTTGCACGTTCGAGGCAATAGGATATTGCAAGGTGTTATAGCTCACTATATTTATGGTGCGCCTAAGCCTGGAAATATCATCGACCATATCGACGGCGATCCCTATAACCAATGTAGAAGCAACCTCCAAGAGCTTTCGAGGTCCGAAAACGCCCTGAAAGCGAGTTTTTTCGCCAAAAAGTACCGCAACGTCCACCTTCGCACGCATAGAAAACGGACAAGATACATCGCGCTAATCCAGCACAACGGCAAGCGAATCTTTTACAAGATTGGCTATGATCCGGAGGCTCTGGCAATGCAAGTCGATGTAGTTTTGCGCGGGCTTAACATAGCAGGTATGCGGTACAATTTCCCGCTCCCGGGCGAATATGGAATCCATCACAACTACATTCCTATCGACGAAGAGAAGAACCATGATTAGCGACGGATTACTACTTGAAATGGTATTCGATCCGCGTCTCGATACTGTGTCGTTTCGCGCCATGGGCTTCTTTTTGGAGATACTGCGCAGGGTGGCTGTTGGCAAAGGGGAAGATCGTCTGTCCAAGTTCGAATATTGCGACTTTTACAGGGCAATTGCGCCAAGAACATCACGACCTAACCTCAAGATACTCAGCGACTTGCAGAGCTTGTTCGATGCGGATCTGATTTATTTCGACGGAAATGAACTGGCTGTTGGCATAGGCCATCGGCCCACCACTGATCAATTGATCAATATCAAGGCTCTTTACTTAAGAAAGAAGAAATGTGCAACTCCTCAATTGATCAATGATCAAAGAGGCCTTGGTACGAGCCATGAGTTGACCAATGAGGATTTACATGGATCCTTCAAGAAAGGAGAAACAATGACATTTGTCTACGACAGCGACATCGAAGCGAAGAAACCCAAGGTGACTCCGACAGCGAACATCATCGAGGATGCCGTGCGTGGCTTGTTGGAACAAGCGTCCGAGAGCCTCGTCGAGCAAATTGCGAAGGTCTGTACCGACTCGTTCCGCAAACGCGGCTGGCGCGAGCGTATCGAACGCATCAAGGACGCCGGTAAGGCCGATGCGCTCATCGAGGCGCTCGATTACATCCGCAAGTCGCATGACCCGCGTATCACCGACATGGAGCCTGTCCGCGAGCCTGCGAGGTACATGGCAGGGTGCATCAAGAGCATCGAAGCCAAGATTGCAGGCGGCGCATGAATATTGTCGATCAGGTAAAGCCGGATCCTCGGCAAAAAGGAGCCCCACTTCGAATGAAAACAAGCCGACAAGTCCGAATCGATCTTTCCTTGGGAGCCGAGATGTTGCTTTGCTATCTTGCCGTAAACAAGGGGATAGGTCTTAGAACCTTGATTCAACGAATGATTCGCAATACGTTAGTCGAGGTGCTTCTGGACCATAGAACTGAGTTTACAGCTATGGGAATTAAGCCTATTACCAATATGATTGGTGACACATACAACGTCAAGGTTACACTCGACGAAACGTTCGATGTAAACGATTTGATAATGAAGGAGGAGAAGCAAGTATGCCGAAGTTTACGAAGAAGTACCAGGAAAGACCTCTGAGCCTGTCTTCCGACGCGCACGGAGAATACGTCGGGTATGTCCCGGCACCGAAGAAACCAACCAAGTACAAGGAGCCTGTGAAAGGCGAGGAGGCACCGAATCATGACTCTCAATGAAGTTTGCCAACGAACGGGTCCGAAGCCCGAAGTCCGCGAAGAAGAAGACCTGACTGCATGGTTTGTCGAACAAATCAGTGGCGTTTTCAAAAAACACATGGTCGAGCCGACGCCGTTGCTTACGATTCTCATCGGAAGCATCGCGGCGCATCTGATGTACGTTTACCGTATCGAGCGCTGGATCGAGGCCGCGACGGTACCGATACACACATGGTTCGACAGCCCTTCGCCGCAAATCGAGTTCAAGGTTGCCGCCGGGCAAATCGAGACGTGCATGGATCTGCGTTTCAAAGCGCATGCGGCGCTTCGCAAGTGCATTCTCGATGCGACCGCGTTTGTTACCGAAGCGGGCACGCCGATACCGACAGGTCCCGCAGGCGAGTTGCTCAATCTGCTTGCAGGCCGCCCCCAAGGCCTCCCAGCGCCGCCCGTGGTACCCTATGGCCCCGGTAGCCCATTGACGTCTGCGCGTCCGGACATGCAGACCACTTTCGACGAGGGGGGCGCCTAAAATGGCCGTCAGGAAAAAGAAGGCGATACCCGACTTCCAACGCTTTTCGAGCAGGCGTAATTTTGCCGAAGCGTTCATCTACAAGCCGAATGGAGCGAAGTGGAATGTTCGCGACTACCAGATCGCCAGTCTCGAGTCGCCTGTGCTGCGAAAGTGCCACTGCGACGGTCGCGACGTCGGCAAGACGTCCGAAATCGAGATTATTGCCGCTTGGGCTTCGGTCTGTCAGCCTGGGCGCTCGATGCTCATTGGGACGCAATTCGAGACTCATCTGAACCCGCTCATGCGACGCCTCTACGAACTGTTTTCGAACAATCCATTGCTCAAGCGCAACGTCAAGAACCTTCGCATGTCGCCAGGGGCGCAATTCACGTTCCGCAACGGATTCGAGATATTCGGACGCATAGCCGGTCCGAACGGCGTGAACTTTCAGGGCATGCACACCGACTGGCAGATTATCGACGAGTCGCAGTGCATGCTTCAGCGGTCATGGGAAGAATTGCTGCCCGCGCTCAATGCCGGTGGCACACGCTGGGTCTATGGCGTTCCAAACGGCATTCGGAACAAGTTCTACGAGATCTCGAAAGATCCCCAATGGGAGCAGTACCTATGGCCTTCAAGGTTGAACCCCGGCTTCACGGAAGATAGAAACACCGAACTGTTCAACTTCTACGGTGGAGGCGACGCGCCCGGCTACGTGCACAACGTTTTGGGAATGCACGGCGCGCCTGAAGCGGCCCTGTTCGATATCACGAAGTTCGTGAATGATAACGACAATAGCCGAGACTACCAATTCATCTGCGCAAAGTCGCAAGCGGATGGCTACGCGTGCAAGTGCGAAACGTGTGAATTACCTGGCGGCGATTCAGCGAAGCTGGTACTTGGCATCGATTGCGGCTTCTCGAACGATCCAACCGAAATGACGATCTGGGCGCAAACCAAAACAGGGCACACCTATGCCATGGGACGTGTCCATTGCGCCAATATGCCTTACCCCGAGCAAGTCGACCTGATCCGCGTCCTCGACAAGATCAACGACTTCGATTGCATCGCCATCGACGACGGCGCCGCTGGCATTGCCGTACTCCAAGAACTGGCAGTCCGCGAGGAAATGGTCGACAAGCTGCTGCCTATCTCATTCGGCGGACGGCTTACGTGGCAACCGCACGGCGTACTCTGGCCTGTAACGCGGCCTACCAAGGAAACGCTCACAGGCCTCATTTCGAGGGCGCTGCATCTGAAACGCATCCACCTCGTCACCGACTCCGAACGCATTACGCAGTATGGCTCGCAAACGGCCCAATACTCCCGATCGGGGCGTATCGTCTACTCGAAAGGCAACGATCATATCATCGACGCCGACCGATGTGCCTTTGCAGCCCTCCACAGGGACGAATTGTCCGTAGTCGAGCCTCAGACACCCCAGGGAAGCTTTGAGCCTCGTGTAGAGTCGTGTTGACGCTATGCTGGGCCTTGTGGCGGGCCGTGATAGGGGTATCCTTCGGCCCGCCACATGAAAATGAAATGCAAATAGGAGGTAGGACGGTATGGAACCCCTTCCAGGGTATGATGAATGGAAGCAACACGATTACTCGATGTATGACACGCCTATGACGGAAGATTATAACCCAAACTACGAAGATCGCGATGATCTTGACGCCTTATTCCAACGAAAGAAAGTGCTTGACATTCGCGGTGTTTTTTGCTAGATACTCGCAACTTATGGCGAAAGGAGACTGTATTGAAGAAGGATTGGAAGAAACCAAAGGTGATTATGATAGTCGACACGGAACTTCCATACGGAATTATCGTAAACGATGAACATGTCGTGTTGCAGGACAAACAGTTTAGACTCATCTGCGAACTTGTGAAGAAGCCGGGGAAATGCATTCCCTATGAAACGATCTACAAAGCTCTCTGGGGTAAGACCATCGTATGTGATAGTCAGATCAGCTTTCAGAAGCGTGCCCTGGCTAAGCGAATACAAGAAGCTGATCCAAACGGGCGGGCACTTATTTGTACGATTTGCAAACGCGGCCTCGTGCTCGATCTTATGCCGGAAGAAGTCTTGGTACTGCCTACAGCCTACACCCTACAGTCTACAGCCTACAGCCTGAAAAGGAGAATCGGCCTGTGATTCGGAATGTCGTGTTTATCGCGTTGCTTGTGGTAGCGAGTTGGGGTGTTGCGCAAACGCAGGGCGCCATGCCGTCCGTGCCCGAGAACTTGTATTCGGGCGAGTTGGTGTCGTATCCGGGACCATGGAGCTTCATGCTGGGGCGCGCGTGCATCATCCTCGTCAGCGACGAGGAACTCGAGCAGTCGAGCGACCCGGACAAGCTCCTGAATCTGTCGCTAACCTTCGATAAGGTCGAGAAAAGTCTGCGGCAGGTCTGCGAGGAAGCGCGCAACGGCGGCGCGCGCACGCTCATCGTCGCCTTCGACCATTTCTTCAAACAGTACCGTCCCGGACAGGACCAGCCGCGCCGTTTCACGCCGGATATGGACGAATACGTCAAGCGGATCGCCGCCGTCGGCAAATTCGCGCAGGAGTACGGACTCGGTCTCGAACTCAGCCTGCTCAGTCCGCTCGAAATCGGTAACGCGTATCGCAAGGCAACTGGCGAATCCGGCATGTGGATGCATTACCGCAAAGGACTGCGCGACCCGAAGACGGGCACTTTCGACGTGCAACTCTGGCGGCAACACCGCTGGACGAACAACAAGGGACCGATCGATATCGAGGACGCCGGCGTCCGCGTGTTCGCGTTCAAGGAACAGGGCATTGGCGGCGCGTCCTGTCGGTACGTCGACCCGAACGGGATCGTCGAGATCGGCGATACCGCGAAAGTCGAGTGCTGGGACGGCCTCGAAACCGGCGTCGCGCAACGCGTCCGCGTGTATGGCGAAGGCCGGACGGATATCGGGCCACTCGACCGGGTCCTGGTCGTGCAGCAATACCGCACGCCGGAGATGGACTATTTCAGCGAACAGGCCATGCCCTTCCTCAAAGGACTGGTCGACAAGTATGTCGCGGCGGGCGTCAAGTTGAACGGGCTTTATTCCGACGAGATGCACATCCAACAGGACTGGGCCTATTTCGGCCATCACGACAACGGCGAATTCGCGTTGCGTTACGTCAGCCCCGGTTTGGCGAAACGGTTCGCGGAACTCTATGGCGCACAGTACAATGACTTCGCTAAATATCTGGTCTACTTCTGCTATGGACAAGAAGATACCGCCCACGATCTGTCCGCCAAGGACGGCGTCATGCACGCATTCGGGCGCACGCCCGAGGCGCTGCGCGAAGCGGCCCTGTTCCGTTCGCGGTACTATAAGCTGCTTCAGGACGGCGTCGTGGACCTGTTCACCGGCGCCAAGCGCTACGCCGAGCAGGGCATGGGCCATCGTCTCGAAGCGCGCGCCCACGCGACATGGGCCGAGAGTCCGACCATCGACAAGTGGAACGTCGGCCAGGACCATCACGCGCCGAACCAATACGAATACACGTCGAATTTCGTCTGGTCGTGTACGGTTCATCAGGCTGCCGCCGCGTGCCACGATTACTTCAAGTGGGGCGACTTCCTGACCGGCAACGGCAACGACCACGCCGAAGGCAGTTGGCTCGACCGCGACTACTTCGCGTTGGCCCTCGGCTGCTCGACGGGCATCCTGAACGAAGTGCCGTATTCGTACGCGGCACATTGGGGTATGCCGAACGAGTTGAGCCAGCGGCGGATGTCGCTGGTCAATACCTTCGGCGCAGCGGGTTCGCCATTGTATGGCATTGTCGAGGACATGCAGCACCGCGACGTCGACGTGCTCATGCTCTACCCGATCGACCTTGTCGCCGTCGAGGAACGCTTCGGCAGTTGGATGACACAGTACGGTTACGCCAACTATGTGACGCAAGCGAAACTCCTCGAACGCGCGAAAGTGGTCCCCGGCGGACTCGAAATGGCGGGCAGACGGTTCACGACGCTGTGTACGCTGTTCGAGCCATTTCCGTCGAAGGCGTTTCTCGAATTCGCAAAGGCCTTCGTCGACAACGGCGGACGACTCGTATGGTCCGGGCCGCCGCCCGTGCTCACGGCGGAAGGCGAATCGGCGCTGCCCGCGTGGCAGGAACTGGCCGGCGTGGATTATGTCCCCGGTCTCGAAGAAGGACGCCGCGCGCCTGGACGACAGATCGCTTTCGAGGGCACGTTCGCGAAGGTCGCGCCGCAAACCGTACTGACCGATTTCCTCGTGGACCGCCTCTATCCGGTGACGCCGCGCGAAGGAACCGAGACCGTCGCACGCACGAAAGAGTTCGTCGTCGGCACGCATCGGCGCGCGCCGGGCGGCGGCACGGTGACCGTCCTCGGTTATCGTCCGCGCGACGACCAAGCCCAGAGCCTCGGCTACGAAATGCGCAACTGGTTCGAGATCCTCGATACGCTGGGCGCGTACGCCCCGACCGGACGCATCGACGGCGTGAACGACAACACCGAATACCTCTCGCGGACGACGCCATACCTCGCGTGCCGGTTCCCGAACGGAACCGTGGCCATCGCGCCACATTTCCGCGACACGACCGAATCATGGGGCGGTGGATTCGCGCGCAAACCCGAGGACGACAAGGCGTATATCGAGAAGAACCCGCCGCCCTCCGAGGCGCTGAAACTCGACGGATTCGCGGTCAACGGCCACCGCGTGACCTACGACGGCAACCAAGCGATGGCATTTCGCGTCGATGCGGACGGACATCTCATCGCATTCGCAGGCAGCAATTCGACGCGCGTCACGATCGACGGGCACGAGACGATCTTTGCAGATGCGCCCTTCGGAACGGTCGCATGGGCGCCGGTCCCCGAGAACCGCAAAGTCGAAAACGGCGCAGTACTGCAACTCATGGCCTATGGACAAGGCGTGTTGCGGATTCCGGCCGAAACGCTGCCCGAAACCATCGAACTCGTAGCGGAAGGTCCGAAGCCCGGCGTGCGCGGCGCAGTAATTCCGTTCCAGCGCGAGAACGGCTCACTCGTGTTTACCATAACGCCGGAAGTGTCGGGACGCTGGATCTACGCCGCCCATCCGCGTGCCTCGTGATTGAGGATTGTAGATTGTAGATTGTAGATTGCTGTCAATCCGCAATCCGAAACCCCTCAGCGCAGGCGACGCGCGGCCATGCCATTGGCCATGAGTTGGTCGCCTTTGATCTGTCCGGAGATGGTACGGCCCATTGCGGTGAAAGTCAGCGTGTTCCCATTCTGGACCCATGTGCCCTGAATCTGCATCGGGAGATTGGGTCCTTGCGCCACGCCCTGGCCGCCTGAGAACAACTCGATGGTCACCTCGCCGAATTGAGGATGGCTCAGCGTCCAAGCCGTATTCGCGAGGTTCATGGGCGGCGGCGGGGGTTGCGGCTTTTGCGGTCTCGGACGCGGCGCTACCTGCTGTTGCGGCGGCGGCGCCACGGGCTGTTCGGGTTGTTGAGGCGAATACGCGGGCGGCGGCTCAGATGCAGGCGATTCGGTGGTCGATCGCGGCGCGGGCGTGGGCGTTGTCGCTACGGGTTTCCTGGCCAATTGCCCCATAAGCGGCAAACCTACCAGCACGATCACGGCAATGCCGATAATTAACTTCGTCGAACCTTCCATCTCATGTTCCTCGACATAACATATGGATCTTACGCTAACGCAAGGCGACTATCCACTTCCACGCGCCTGCGCCTATTCGCGGAAACGGATGGAATAGAGGTCGGCGTCCTTCATGATGAAGACTAACCGGACGGGTTTTCCGACGAGTTCGGAGACATCGGCCTTGTCTTTCCATACGAAGGCGCGTTCGATGGCATCGCCCACAAGTTCCTGTGCGTCGGCGCGGCCATAACCCGGAACCGGGGTTCCGTCGGGATTCTGAACCTCGACGGCGATGCTGCCCGAAGACGAGGTGCTGTAGTTGAAGACCAGTTGATTGCCCGCGAATTCGAGCGGTTTCGTTCGGCACTCGCCGCCCGAGAACGGCGCATGGATCGATGCGAACCCGTCCGTGCGCAACGTCATACGCTGGAGGCAAGCCGTCGGCAGACCGTAATCGCGCTCGACATAGAACGACATCTCGGCATTGCCCGAGGGTACGACGCCGTTGGCGGCGTAGTTGGTTCGCGTGACCCAGTTGCTCAGGCCTATGCCGGGCCGGACGAAGCTCTCCATGAAGGTCCGGTCATACCGCGTGCCGCCTCGAGTGGTCATCAGAACCGTGTCGGAGCAATCCGCCGTGCCGTCCGGCGCGGCGCCGATGGACGCGGCCGCTTCGGCGGGCACGACGCGGCGGCCTTGCATGAACCGCGCCGCGAGCGAGACGTACAGGTGCGGCGCGCGGAAATACGGTCCCGTCTGGTTCACGTACAAATGTTCCATCGGCACATCGCCAAAAGTCATCCGTTCCGGTACAGTCCAGTTCAACAGATCCGGCGAAGTCGTCCGGCTGATCGTCCGATAACCCGAATAGCCGCCCTCGACCCACGTCCGGAAATAACAGACGTAACACTGTTCCGATTCCGACCAGAACCCCACGTTCTGCGAATCGAACGCCCCCTTCGTGATGACCGGCTCCTCGCGGAACTTGCGCCAATGGAGACCGTCCGGCGACACGAACAGGCAAAGGCCACTCTTCTCGATGCCCGCGAGCGCCTTGTATCGTTCCTCGGCCGCTACGCCCGGACGCGTATCGATGAACGGCGCAAAGTTGTGCGAAAACGGCGCCGTCTTCGCCAGCACGATATTGTTGTCCTTCGATCCGCCAAACTCGAACAGCCCCAGCGCAGGTTTCGTGAAGCGAATGCCGTCCACGCTTTCCGCGTAACACGTGAACTCCGCATCCGTCCCGTCGCCGCCATCCACCCCGAGGCCCCGGTAATACAAACGGTACATCGGCTCATCTTTGACGACCGTGATATAGCCGCAATGTCGGCCTTCCCATGGCCGGTCGAAACGCA
The DNA here is from genome assembly GCA_903925285.1 of Candidatus Hydrogenedentota bacterium. Lineage (GTDB taxonomy): Bacteria > Hydrogenedentota > Hydrogenedentia > Hydrogenedentales > SLHB01 > DSVR01. The sequence goes on from CAIYET010000343.1 coordinate 10,233, forward strand.
ACACGATTTCTCGCGCGACAGGCTCCGCCATCTTCAACGACACGCCATTCATACTATCGATGAGATAGTTGTCGACGAAGGGTTCGATACGGTTGCCGATGTTCAACACACCTGAATCCTGCGCCAACGCAACGCTGCACGCCACAGACCCGATTGCCATCATAACCGCCCTAAGTCCTCGCATGGTTTTATGCTCCGTTGGTTTTGTATCCGTGGATTGCCTTCTTCCCGGTAAACCTAAAAAAGGCAGTAGGAATTCAGAATACAGGAGTCAGAATTCAGAATGGCAACAGGTTACGGTATCTTTCGACACGCGAAAGTATTCACCCGTTGGGTGAACGCAAATGTTGCCGAGTTTCGTGTGTAAGTCCACTATTTTCAACATTCTGAATTCTGACTCCTGAATTCTGACTGCCTTTTTTAGGGTAAACCGAATTGAAACGATCATTTCACGCGGCGCGATGAGTCGCACCCGTAGTTTTTCTTCGCCATGATCATTTTTCTTCCGTTAGCGCGTCCTTTATTTGTTCATCGTCCGTATCGTAGATTTCTTGTTTGTCCGCTGGATCGTTCTTCGCACGCAGACGCATTTCCGCCACATAGGGGAGATGGTCCGAGGCGACCGCCGTTTCGGGCGTCGAGATGACGCGCGATGATAGGATATCGAATGCGTGGGATACAAAGACGTGATCGATCCGTTTGCCTGTGTACTCGGCGAGGGCGTCGTTGAAGCGCGTGAGTAGCAGCGCGACGCCCGGCTTCGTTACGCCTTCGTTGAAGTCGCCGGCCAAGATCGTCGGTGCGTTTTCGATGCGTTGCACGAGGGCTTCGGCCTGCTGCTTGCGCTCGCCGGGCTTGAGACCGAGGTGGGCATTGAGCACCTGCACGACGCCGGCTTTGGTTCGCAACACGGTTTTCAGACATCCGCGCGGCTCGGTATTATTTGGGTTTGGCAGGCGGATATTCTCGTGCGACAAAACATCGAAGCGCGTGAGCGTGGCGTTGCCGTACTCGCCACCGTCGAACGCGTAGTTGCAGTCGAACACGGCTTGCATGCCGAGGCGCTTCGACAACTCGGCGGGGAAGTCGAGATGGTTCGTGCGCGGCAGATTCCGGTCCATTTCCTGAAGGCAAACGATATCGGGATTGGCCTCACGGATGACCGCCGCGATGCGGTCGAGATCGAGTTTGCCGTCGCGGCCTTCGCCGTGATGAATGTTGTAGGTCATGACGCACAGGCCCGTGGCGTTTTCATCCGCCGTCGCATGCAGCAGACAGCAGCCCAAACCCAGCATCCATATCGTCATGGTTTAACGCCTCCTTTTCGTTTTGTCAGCGCCCATCCGATGCGCACGCGGTCCTGCGCGACCACTCGCGCCAGTTCGTCGACCTGTTGCGGCGGCACGTTCGCTGCAAACAACCTGCGCATGCAAAGCACCCCGGCGTCGCGCGGCGCCACGCGGCCTTGGTTTACCGCTTGGTTGATGAGGGCGAGATACTCATAGTCTTCCATGCCGTCGCGCAGGGCTTCCGAGCGTATCGACGGCAACAATCCGTTGCGACCGGGATAGAACAAGAAACCGAGGCCCGCGTCTTTGCAGCGCCATATCATCGGTTGCTCGACGGACTCGTTTACCCACGACGCTGGCCAGCGGTTCAACGGGCGCGCCACGAATCCTTCCGACTGATGGCCCCAGCATACCCAAGGAAACAGGCGCGCTTCCACGGGACGCGCATCCACTGCGAACGAGGGGAAATCGCCCTCGACCGCGCATAGCCATGTGGCGCAAGATCTCTGAGGCTCCAGGCTTTCTGACCCTTGGCTGAGGTCTGAAGCCTGAAGCCTGGCGCCTATGGATTCGGCAGGTTCCGTTTCCGACTTTTCGTCGAGCACGATTTCCGTCACACCGACGGGGCTTGTTAAAAATGTCGTGCGGAACTCGAACCGGATAATTTGAAACGTCTCCGGTTGGCTGAACGTGCCTTCGAGCGAACTTTGCGTGAAGGGCGATGTTGGAGGATGCGGCGTCCATTTGATATGAGACATGCGCGAGAAATGGTCGTTGAGATACCGCTCGATTTCGAGATCCCGCGCTTCGAGACCGTTCTTCCAGATGATACGGATCGTGCTTGTCGTGACGGGTGCCTTCAGATTGATCTGAAGCCATTGCGGTTCGCCGGGCGTGGGTACGCCGTCTGAGGCCCAATACGTGAACAAGCACCCGTCGTAGGCGTCTTCCGCACGCGACTCGCGCAATTGAGGCGCCAGGCTCAAGGCTTCAGGCTTCAGGTTTCCTGACCTATGGCTCCTGGCTCCTGAAGCCTGAAGCCTGGGGCCTGACGACGACCGCGCGCTGACCGCCTCGGCGGGACAGGCCTGCTCGATGATCAGCGATTTCCCCTGGCGCAGGAGCGCGTCGCAATAGGGATCGAAGTAGCGCAACGGTGTCGCCCAGATATCGGCGTAACGCTCGAAGAATGGGTCGCCCGCGCCCGCGAGCAGGCGGCGAATGCGCTTGTCGTTGCGCTGTACGCGGAAGTAAGCGTCGCGTGCGAGTTGCCAGCGCGCGCGGTCGGGCAATGGCATGACTTCGATATAAGCCTGGGGCAGCCAGCCGCGCTCGTCGAGCCAGTTGCACATATCGTGCAGATAGAACTGGAGCGGATCCTGCAATTTCGTTGCCGACGGCACGGGGAAAGGCGCGATCCCGGACTGTCCCGCACCGATGTCTATGCCGTTGAAGTGCGCCGACGCGACGGCGTAATCGAGATGTTCTTTGAGATGCGTCGTGTCCGCGACGCCGTCGCGGTCGATCGGAACCAGCGGGCCGCCGTCCCATATACGATAGGCAATGCGTTCGCGCGCCAGGGCATCGTAAAACGGTTTCCATGCATCGAGGTCCGTCTCGTCGAGTCCGTAGACGGCGCGAATGGCGCGGCGGTCGAGCGGGAATGCGGTGCGCAATGTTGGCATCTCGGGCAGCACAAACCCGAATACCTCGATCGTGACGCCGACGGTGCGTTTGGCGCGCTTGCCGAAGTGGACGATCACCTTGCCTTGATACGTGCCGGGCGTGGCGTCGCGCGGGACGTCGTACGTCAGCCAGATCGCGGCAGCGCTGTCCTTTTCGAGCGAGAAGTTCTCGAATTCGAGCAGCGGGTCCGGCCAGAGCGTCCCTTCGCGCTCGGCACGCGGCGAGGGCTTCTCGATGCGCAAGTAGCCGACGCGGTGGACGGTGGGCGGCGGGATGCGTTTCCCGATACGTAGACCTTCGATTGAAATGCCTGTCAGCGGCTCATCTTTGGCTCGGATACAAAGTTGAATGGATTCGCGTTCGCCGCACGCGGCGTGCAACCGGATCTCGCGTTGCGAGATTCCCATTGGAAAGCTCTCCGGATACACGCGCACGAGCGGCGACTCGATCCATATATCGGCCGCGCCGGAGAACGCAAGTGTGAGGGCTAATACGGCAAGCATGGGCTAATAATGAGACGTATGGGACATATGGGTTTTCTCCAAAGTACCACGCCGTTCTATTCCGCACAGAGGCGCAAGACCTCGCCTCTTCGTTTCTTTAGACGCTCAGCGTGTGTGCGAATTCCTGGAGGTTGGCGATGAGCGAGGCGATCGCATCGCGGGCCTCGGTGCATTTCTGGACGGACGGCAGCAGGGCGGTGTAGTCGGCGACCTGTTCGAGGAGTTGGTCCGCGAGGTAACGACGGAGGTAATCGATTGCGAGGTAGTTGAGTTCGGCGAGGCGGCGTGAATAGGGGCCGGCGTGGGGAACGGCACCGAGCGATTCGATGAGGGCGGTCAGGCGTACGCTCTCGGCACGGTCGAAGGCGGCGACGGCTTGGATGCGTTGCAGTGCCCGCTGGTCTTCGGGGCCGATGTAGGGACTGGCTTCGAGAATGTATTCGGCCGTCGAGTGGTAGCGGTCCATGAAAACGCGGTTCAATGCGTCGAGGACGGCTTGGGGCGCCTCAATGGTCAAAGGTTCGTTGGTCATGGACAGGTCTCCTTGAATTATGAATTATGAATTATGAATTATGAATTGGAAATTTGGAATTGGATATAGGGGAAGATCCTTTGCCGCTCGACATTCCTAACTCCCAATTCCCAATTCATAATTCATAATTCATAATTCATAATTCATAATTCCTTATCCGCCCGCTGCGAGGCGAATGATTGCGAGTATCGGCGAAAAATGCAGCAGGACGACCGTCGGCACGGCCAAGCCGACGGCGTACACGCGGTCCCAGCCGCTCTCTTGGACGACCGGCCCGCCGTCGGGCGCGTCGAAGGCCATCGCGCGGATAATCGTCATGTAGTAATAGAGTGATATAGCGCTGTTGAGCACGCCGATGAGCGCGATTGAGAAGTAGAACGCCGCCATGGGCGTGATGACGCCGACCCCGGTCATGTGGCCAAGTCCCGCACCGACGACGACCTTGAAAATCATGAATTTGCCGACGAACCCGGCCGTCGGCGGCAGGCCGGTCAGCGCGATGAGGAAAATGAACATCGTGGTGGCGAGCACGGGCGAGCGCGTGGCCATGCCTCGGAACGCGGCGATGTCGGAGCGTCCCGCGCGGTTGATCACGACGACCGCAACCCAGAATGCGCCTAGGTTCATGAACAGGTAGACGAACAGGTAGAAAAGCATCGCCTCGATCGAGTCGGCCCGATAGACGGTCATACCAAGGAGCAGGTATCCCGCGTGTGCGATCGACGAGTAGGCGAGCAGACGTTTGATGTCTGTTTGGCGGATGGCGGCAAGGTTGCCGTAGGTCATCGTGACGATGGCAAGGATGCCGAACATGATCGGCAACGCGGCGGTGTTCAGCGCACCCGCCGCTCCGCCCATCGTGAAGAAGGGCAGCATGACGCGGACTAATGCGCCGAATCCGGCCGTCTTCGACACCACGGCGAGGAAGGCGGTGACGGGCGTCGGCGCGCCTTGGTACACGTCGGGGCACCAGAAGTGGAAGGGGACCATCGCACACTTGAAGCCGACGCCGACGAGGATCAGGGCCAGCACCAACAGCACGCCGAGTTGGTTCGCGGGGTCAGTCGAGGCCATGCGGGCCAGTTCGGCGCCGCCCGCGCCGATCGTCAGGGTACCGGTCATGCCGTACCAGTAGCTGATTCCGAAGAGCATCACGCCGGACGCCACGGCGCCGTATACGAGGTACTTGAGGCTTGCTTCGGCGGACAACCGGTTGTGTTTTGCGGAACCGGCGAGCACGTATGAGCCGATCGAGAGCGTTTCCATGCCGATCACGAACAGGACGAAGTTGTCGGCGGTAACGAGGAACATCGCGCCCATCAGGCCACCGAGCAACAGCGAGAAGTATTCGCCGTGGCGGAAGCTCTCGAGTTCGCGGCTGCGCATCGAGAACAGGATCGCGCCGACCGTGCCGAGCAGCAGGATCGCGTTGAAAACCGTGCCTGCTTGATCGTGGACGAACATGCCCCGGAACGTTGCGCCGGTTATCGCCGAAGGCGCGAACCGCGCGATGAGAAACAGCAGGGCGAGAATTGTTCCACCGAGCGCGATGCCGCCGCACACGCGTCGGCTGGCGCGCAACGATACGAGCAGATCGGCCAGAATGACCGCGCAAACCGTCGCCGCTATCACGATATGCGGCAGGATCGCGTTGCAGTGCCCAACCAGTTCCGACCATGTCATTGGATTCATAGCGAGCCGCTCATTTGCCCTTCTTGGATTGTCTGTATTGCCTCATGAATTCGTATACGCCCGGCAACAGCGAAATGACGATAATTGCAAGGACTACGACCGAGAAATGATCTTTCACCACGGGCATGTTGGCGAAGAAGTAGCCGCCAAGGGTCAGCAGGAAGACCCACAACAGGCCGCCGAATACGTTGTACGTGATGAACCGCGCGTAACTCATGCTGCCGACGCCCGCGACGAATGGCGCGAAGGTCCGTACGAAGGGTACGAAGCGCGCGATGATGATCGTCTCGGCGCCGTAACGCTCGAAGAACTCGTGGGTCCGGTCGAGATGTTTCTGGTTGAGAAATTTGATTTTCTCGCCGCGAAAGAGACGCGGTCCGACGAAGTGGCCGACCCAGTAATTGACGGTATCGCCGGCAACCGCCGCAATGCCCAGCAGGACCAGCAGGACGGCTATGTTCAGCGAGCCCATCGATGCGAACACGCCTGCCGCAAACAGCAGCGAGTCGCCAGGGAGAAACGGCGTTACGACGAGCCCGGTTTCGCAGAAGATGATGACGAACAGCAACAGGTAGGTCAGCGCGCCGTAGGTCTGAATGATCGTGGCGAGATGCTTGTCGAGATGCAGGAAAATGTCGATCGCCATCTGGATCAATTCCATCATACTCGAGTTGCCTTCCTGGAGACCGTTTACTGCGCCGCGAAAAGGCGCATGAACACTTCGGTCGATGACGCATATATATTGAGCACCAACATGGGCAGCACGCCGAACACGATGCACAGTACGCCCAGCGGCACGATGGCGATCAATTCCCAGCGGTTGCAGTCCGGAAACGCTTCGTATTCGGGCTTGGCCTTGCCCAGAAACACGCGTTGCATGGTCCACAGGATGTAGCCCGCCGTCAGCAGCAACCCGACGGTCGAACTCGCCGCCAACCATGGACTATACCGGAACGTGCCGAGCAATACCATGACTTCGCCGATGAAACCGACCATCGATGGCAGGCCGAGCGATGCGAAGAAGCCGATTACCGCCAGGCCAAAGTACACGGGCATGTGCGTGGCCAGTCCGCCGAGACGCGCAATCTCGCGGTGATGGGCGCGGTCGTAGACTACGCCGACGAGCATGAACATCATCGCCGAGGAGAGGCCGTGCGCAAACATCTGGAAAATCGCGCCGTTGACGGCCTCGGACTTGAGGATAGCAATGCCGAGCAGCACGTAGCCCATGTGGCTGACGGAGGAATAGGCGACCAGGCGCTTGAAGTCGGTCTGGCCGAGCGCGCACAACGCGCCGTAGACGATATTCACGACGCCGAGCACGGCGAGGAACCACATCACGCTGGGCAGTGCGGCGACGTCGGGCAGGAGCGGCCAATTCAAGCGCAGGAAGCCGTATCCGCCCATCTTGAGCAGGACGCCGGCGAGGATGACCGAGATGGCGGTGGGCGCTTCGACGTGTGCGTCTGGAAGCCACGTGTGGAAGGGAAAGATCGGCACTTTGATCGCGAAGCCGATGAACAAGCACCAGAACAGCAGGCATTGCAACAGCGTCGGGCCGCCGGCGACGTGGAAGGGCTGGCGTGCGACGAGTTCGGGTATGTTGAAGGCGTATTGCGCCTGGCCGGTCGACGCCATTTTGAAGTAGTAGGCGAGCATGACGAGGAGGATCAATACGGAACCGAGCAAGGTGTAGATGAAGAACTTGATTGCGGCATATTCCTTGCGGGGTCCGCCCCAGACGCCGATCAGGAAGTACATCGGCAACAGCATGACTTCCCAGAAGACGTAGAAGAGGAAGAAGTCGAGCGAGGTGAACACGCCCATCATACCCGTGACCAGGAGCATGTAGAGGGCATAGAACGCCTTGACCTGTTTGACGACGGAAAATGCGGTGAAGGTCGCGAGGAACGACAGTAGCCCGGTCAGCATGATGAGCATGACGGAGAGGCCGTCGACGCCGAGACGGTAGTAGATGTTGTACGGCTTGATCCACGCGATTTCCGTCAACGTTCGCGCGTCATACCCGGTGAGCACTCCGCCGACTTTGATGGCGGTAGCGTCGAATATCCACCATAAGTAGAGCGTCAGCGCGAATACGACGCCGGTGGTGATTACCGCGATGGCGCGGATCAAGCCCGGTCGTCCGTTCGGCGCAAGCAGCATGACAACTGCGCCCACAAGCGGCAGAAACGTAATTAGAGTGAGTAAGGTCTTGTCCATTTAATCTTCCATGCCTTTGGCCTGTTGAACGTAGTCCTCATTCCGTCAGGGCGTTCCTGATCTTTTGGGTAATCGAACTGGCTAAACTCCAGCATTTTTTCGGTGATGGTAAAGCGATTCTGTGACACTGCATCTGAGAGGCGGTGCGCTTTCGAACCGATTGGAAGCGCAACTACGATTTCACCCACGTTGTAGTTTTCCCTGAGTGCGTCTATTCCAACGCCAAAGGCATCATCGGCGCTGACAAGATAAGCCAAGTCGAACGCTTGCGACGCCGCATCTGCGGCCATCTCTGCCGTGAGCCGGAATTTGTACGCCAATTTCTGTTGTCCCGCTATCTTTCCAGTGCATTCAGGGGACGTATTGGGGTCCACAGTGTAATCTTTACACTGAACAGATCTGCTTTTTGGAAAGCCATTACTTGAAATTTCGAGCCTACCTTCACATGTATTTTGTGTCGCAACCGGACAATCGAATGAACTGTTCCATTTTTCTCCAAGATGTGGCTTCACATCGGCGGACTTCTCAAGTGCCCTCCACAGGAACTGACGGCTGGCGTCGCTGGTCTTGGTGGCAAAGTTTTTGATTCTTATAGTATACTTGAATCCTTGTCGGCTTGAATCACTTAAGAAGCATTGCGCAAGGACCAGAGGGTTAAGCCACATGAAGCTTAGCTTCCTGCACTCACGAAGCGCTCTTCGTAAGCTTTCCCAATCGAAATAGACGATAACACGCCGAACTTCCCTCACGGACGGGGAAGAAGATCCCGATACTAAACCAGCCAACAGTGACGGCGGCTGGCCCTTGCGAGCAAGCGGCTCTCCTTCAGATGGCCGATTGGTGTTGGTCATCTGTGTGTTCTCCGTTTTGATTCCGCCAAGATATAGCGTTGAGGGCATCTTCCGAAGAAGGTCTCCTGCCCTCTTGACACCCGATGGAAAATGTGGTAACATACAAACGGATATACCAAGAGTGATGCTACCTTTTTGGCAGATAACTCAAGGCGCGAAACACCCTCTCTTACGAGAGGGTGTTTTATTTTTGAGCAAGCCGCTCCAGTTATAGCAGATACAACGCGCACACGCATGCTCCCGATATTATCATGATTCCCAACATGGTCAGCATCAAATACTGGCGCACGAGGCCGGTTTGGGTTTGATTTACACGGCGGCCCATGTATGCCGTCGTTTGCGCCGAACCGTTTACGAACCAACCGTCGACCACGATACGATCGAAGACCTCGACAAGATACGACCACGCCCAGCCGAACCAGCCGACGAGGTTGACGATGCCGTCGATGACGGCGCGGTCGAATGCCGCGCATGCAGACGCCAGCGCCCGCGTCGACATCACGAAGCATGCCGTGTATACCTCGTCGATGTAATACTTGTTCCACAGGATTTGGTGTACGAGCCGGAATCGCGTCTTGACGCGTCCGGGATCGAGTAGCGTCTTGCCGTTCTTGCGTTCGAAGTAGAATGCGGCCCCGAACAGAATACCGGATAACGCGAGGCAGGTAGACAGGCCCATCGCAATGTAATGGGCTTTGTGGCGTGCTTCGGCTTCGGCCCCATGTCCCTCGCCGTGCGCTTCGCTCGAGGCGGCGTGTGGCGCAGCCTTTTCGGGCGCTTGTTCGATGACGCTGTCCATGAGTGGCGTCGAGAAACCGGCTTGGCGGAATCCGCGTACTTGATCGACGCCGGAAGTAGCAGGGTTCATAGCGCCGAACCAGCCGCCGAATCCGCCGCCGACCACGGCGAGCGTGCCGAGCACGATCAGGGGGATACGCATGGCCCAGGGCGTCTCGTGCGCGTGTTCGTATGCGTGATGGTCGCGCGGCGCGCCGGTAAAGGTCAGGAAGAACTGGCGGAACATGTAGAACGCCGTCAGGAAAACCGTTGCGAAGCCCGCGAACACGAGGAACCAATGGCCGTTGAGCATCGCAAAAGCGAGCACGTCCGCGAGGATCATGTCCTTGCTCCAGAACCCGGAGAATCCGGGGAATCCGGCGAGCGCGAGCGTCGCGAGCAGGTAGCACGCGGCGGTGACGGGCATTTTGCGGGCGAGGCCGCCGTATTTGCTCATCGACTGTTCGTGGTGCATCGAGTGGATGACCGCGCCCGCGCCGAGGAACAGGCCTGCTTTGAAAAACGCGTGGGTCGTGAGATGGAACAGGCCCGACACGTATCCGCCGACGCCGAGCGCGAGGATCATGTAGCCGAGTTGGCTGACGGTCGAGTAGGCGAGCACCTTTTTGATATCGTCCTGGACCAGCGCGATGGTCGCTGCAAACAACGCCGTGAACCCGCCGATGTAGGCGATGAACAGCAGCGTGGGCGGGTCGAACACGGGCAACAGGCGGCCTGTCAAATAGACGCCGGCGGCAACCATCGTCGCGGCGTGGATGAGTGCGCTGACGGGCGTCGGGCCTTCCATCGCGTCGGGCAGCCAGACGTGCAGCGGAAACTGCGCGCTTTTGCCCATCGCGCCGAAGAAGAGTCCCAGCCCGGCAATCGTGCGCCACGAACCTGCCAGTCCGCCCTGTTCGACCGCCGCGAAGAGGTCCCCGTATTGGAGCGAGCCGATCTGGACGTAGCAGACCATGATGCCGATGAACATGCCGACATCGCCGAGGCGTGTCGTGATGAATGCCTTGATGGCGGCGTCGGACGCGGATTTCTTCTCGAACCAGTGTCCGATGAGTACGTAGGACGATAGGCCTACGAGTTCCCAGAACATGTACAGGTAGAGCAGGTTGTTCGCGAGGACGAGTCCGAGCATGGACGTTGTGAAGAGGAGCAGGCTTGCGAAGTAGCGCCCGTAGCGGACGTCGCCTTCCATGTATTTCGTCGAGAACAGGTGAACGAGGAAGCTGACGAGCGTGACGACGACGAGCATGACGGCCGTGAGCCGGTCGATCAGGATGCCGCCGAGCAACGCCTTGTTGACCTGCATCGGCAGCCATGCGAACGAGATATTGACGAGCACGGGCTTCGGGTCGCTCGATGCGCGCCAGAAGATGTACAGCGACAGGAACAACGCGACGCCCATGACGCCCGTGGCGATGAAGTCGCCGCGCCGCGGCATGCGGTGGTTGAACAGCGCCAACACGGCGAACGAAAACAGCGGCAGCGCGAATATCGCCAGTCCGCAAATCAGAACCGTGTTGTCCATTCCTCAGTGCCTCATCCGGTTTGCTTTGTCCACTTCGATGGAGCCGAAGTTGAAATAGAGGTTGAGCAGAATCGCGAGCGCGACGGCGGCCTCGCACGCCGCCAGGATGATAATAAAGATACCCATCATCGGCCCGGCCATCGAAGTATCGTTCGTGACGGGTTGTCCGAAGCGCCAGAAGGCCATGAAGTTAAGGATGGCCGCGTTCAGGATGAGTTCGAGGCCGATCAGGATGCCGATGGCGTTGCGACGCGCCATGCAGGCCGTTAGGCCGAGCGCGAACAGAACCGCAGCAGCCGTCAGGTACCAGACAAGCCCGACCGGCTGGGCCGAGGAGAATCCCATCGAGGTCAACAGAGGGGCGTTCATCGCTCGTGCCTCCGAACCAGGTACGCGGCGCCAACCAGGCACAGCAAGAGGGTCATGCCCGCGACTTCGAACGGCAACAGATACGTGGTCAGCAATTCGCGTCCCAAGGGGCGCACGTCGTTTGCCGGGGTGGATTGGATGGGGCCAACGCGCCACGGGATTGTCCAAATCAGGTACAGGAGCATCGCAAACAGCAGCAGGCTCAATATGCCGGCGACGACGTAGAGCCAGCGCGTATCCTTCGGGTCGTGCTGCATCGGGCGGGCCGTCAGGAGAATGCCGAACATCAGTAGTACGAGGATGCCGCCGACGTAAATGACGACTTGCGTAACCGCCAGGAAGCTCGAACCCAGCAGGACGTAGTAGCCGGCCACGCCCAGCAATGTGAAGAACAACGCAAACGCGGCTTGGACGATGCCGCGACTCAGCGCGGCGACCGCACCGGAGATCAGCACGAGCGCGGTGATCATCCAGAACGCGATGTTCGGTCCTTGCCAGACGGCGACGTCCTGTATAGCGGTTTGCACGTTCATAGGCCCTGCTGCGCCTCCCGCGCCTTGCGTTCGGCTTCCTTCTTGGCCTGCGCCTCCTTACGTTCGGCGTCCTTACGCGCGAGCAATACTTTGAATTCGTCGATCTCGGATTGCGACTTCGTGCGGACGCAATGCAGCACGCAGTCTTCGCGCGCACCGCAGGCGAGGTTGAACTTCTCCGACAGGTGGAGCGCATCTGTCGGGCATGCCTCGGCACAGAGATTGCAGAAGAGGCAGCGCGCGCAATCGACATCGAATTGCAACAGCATGACGTCCTTGCCGCGTCCCAACATGTCGACCGCGATACAGTCGACCGGGCATGCCCTCAGACAAATCCGGCACCCCGTACACTTCGCTTCGTCGTACACGTGCAAACCCCGGTGGCCCGGCGGAACGATGGGCTTTTCTTCGGGATACCGCATCGTGACCTTCTTTGCGAAGAAGTACTCGATGGTGATTTTCATCCCGGCATACGTGGTATAGATTCCCGCCCAAATATCGGCGAAGTACTGGGCCACGGGATTCTGTTTCATCGCGGGCTTCATGGGAACACCGCCACTTGGATCGCCGCCCACATCGCGCATACAAGCCCGATGGGCAATAGAACTTTCAAACATAGGTACATAACTTGGTCGATACGAATGCGCGGAAGCGTCCAGCGTATCCAGATCATCACGAAATACAGGCCAAACGTTTTCATCGCCATGTTGAGCGCACCGATAACCTCATAGGCGATGATCGTCAGGCCCATTTTGCCGAAGGCCGTGCCGAAGAGCGTTTCCACGAATACTTTGAGGGCGGCAACCAGGGAGATGTCGCTTACTACGCGCGCGCGGATGGCTTCGAGCCACATACCAAAGAAGGCGGCGCCTTCGGGCAAGGCCGGGCGCGGGATGGGTCCATGCCATCCGCCGAGGAAGAGGATTGCCGCCAACGCGCAAATGACGTACATGGCCGCGTATTCGGACATGAAGAAGAATGCAAAGCGCAGGCCGGAGTATTCGGTGTGGTATCCGGCAACCAACTCGCTTTCGGCTTCGGGCAAGTCGAATGGAGCGCGCTTCGTGGCCGCGAGTCCGCCGACGTAGAACATGAAGAACGCTACAAACGCCGCCGGCGACCGGAAAATGGCCCAGCCCAGAATCCATGGGCGCTGTGATTGCCACGTGACAATCTCGCCGAGGTTCAAGGTGCCCGACAGAAAGACGACGACCAGTACGCATAAGCCCATCGGGATTTCGTACGAGAGCATCTGTGCAGCGAGACGCATGCCGCCGTAGAGCGACCATTTGCTGCCCGGCCCCCAGCCGGCCATGAGGATGCCGATGACTTCGATGGACTGGAAGGACAAGACGAAATAGAGTCCCAGTTGCATGTTGGTCAATACGATGCGTTCGCTGAAGGGCAATACCGCGAATGGCAGCATCGCGCCGAGGAATACCAGGATCGGTGCGGCAGTGAACATGCCCCAGTGCGCGACCGTCGGCACGATGTCTTCCTTGGCGAGCAGTTTGATGGCGTCGGCGACCGGCTGCAATATGCCCAGCGGCCCAACGCGGTTAGGTCCGAGGCGTACTTGGATAAATCCGGCGATACGGCGTTCGCCATACGTCCAGACCAACGCCATGACGGCCATGAACCCGAGGACGACCCCGCCGCCGACGAGATACGCCAGCACGAAGGGTATCCACGACGGTACGTGCAGCAGCGCCGGAAACAGCGCGCCGACGCCGGAACGATGGAATATTTCGATTACGTCATTCATGGAGGAAGACCACTTGTGATAAGGATGAAGGATGAAGGATGAAGGATGAAAAAGAGGGTTTGGGGGTTGGGGTTTGGGGGTTGGCAGACTCCAAACCCCAAACCCCAAACCCCAAACCCCTACAGAATTCAGAATGGCCAAACGGCCTCGTCCTGAATTCTGACTCCTGACTCCTGAATTCCTGTAGTTTTCTCATCTGTCTACTTCGCCCAACACAATGTCGATCGAGCCAATAATCGCAACGACGTCCGCGAGCAGCACGTCGCGGCAGAGGGCGTCGGTGATGCTGAGGTTGCAGAACGACGGCGCGCGCGCCTTGACGCGAAACGCCTTCGAGGCGCCATCGGACACGATGTAGAAACCCAACTCGCCGCGCGGATTTTCGCACGGGATATACGCTTCGCCTTCGGGCACGTCGAACGAGCGGCCTACCTTTTCGAAGAAGGAGCCTTCGGGCAATCCGTCGAGCGCCTGTTCGACGATTTTGCAGCTCTCGAGCATTTCGACCATGCGGACCCAGTACCGGTCCCAGCAATCGCCGACCGTTCCCATCGTGCCTTCGCCGACAGGCACATCGAACGCGAACTTCTCATAGAGGCAATAGGGATGCGCCTTGCGCAAGTCGAACGCCACGCCGCTGGCGCGCAGGCATGGCCCGGTCAGCCCCCACGCAATCGCCTGTTCGCGCGAGATGACGCCGACGTTCGCGGTGCGCTTGACGAAAATCTGATTCTTGCTCAGCAGCGTGTTGTACTCGGGCCAGACTTGGCGCATTTGCGTCAGGAACGCCCGGATGTCGTTGGCGATTTCTGGCGTCATGTCGCGCGCGACGCCGCCGACGCGCGGGTAATGGTAAAGGAGGCGTCCGCCGCTGATCTTCTCGAAGATCGAGAGGATTGACTCGCGTTCGCGGAACCCGTAGAGGAATGGCGTGAACGCGCCGAGGTCGAGCGCGTAGCATCCGAAGGCCATCAGATGCGACGCGATGCGGTTGAGTTCCGCCATGATCACGCGCAGATACGACGCGCGGTCCGGAACCTCGAACCCGCCGAGTTTCTCGACGGCCAGACAAAACGGCAACGCGCTGTTCATCGACGCGAGGTAATCCATACGGTCTATGTACGGCACGACTTTCGCGTAGTCGATCGTCTCGGCGATCTTCTCGAAGCAGCGGTGCAGGAAACCGATCTGCGGCCATGTCCGGCGAACCATTTCGCCGTCGGTCTGCACGATCAAGCGCAACACGCCGTGCGTGGACGGATGCTGCGGGCCCATGTTGATGAGCAACTCTTCCGTCCTGAGCGTATCGGCGGTTTCGTTTGTAATATCGTTGGTCATGTTATGCGTTGGTCAACCCGTGATAGGCCGTCGGCGCCTGGTAATCCTTGCGCAACGGGAATCCTTCCCAATCGTCCGGCAAGAGAATTCGCGTCAACTCCGGATGGTTCGTGTAAACGATGCCCATCATGTCGAAGGCCTCGCGTTCGTGCCATTCGGCGGCCGACCATATCGAGGCCACCGACGGTACGTTCGGCGCCTCGCGGTCCACATCGACCCGCAACACGATGGCGTGATAATGTTCGTACGAATACAAGTGATACACCGACGACAGATGCGGCCCACGGTCCACCGTCGAGATAAGCCGCAAGAAATCGAAACGCGTCGAGGCGTCGTCGCGCAGAAAACGGCACACGTCCGCAAGACGCTCGGCGGCTACCATGACGAACGTGTCGCCACGCTCCGGCGCTTGCCACTCGCCGATAGCGTCCTCGAAGCGTTCGCGCAACAGCGCGTGAATGACCTGCACGTCCACGGTTTAAGCCGTCTCCTTACTATAGCGCCGCACGAGCGGACGGTCCTGCGCAATTTTCTGTTGGAGCCACAACAGCGCGTCGATCAGCGCCTCGGGCCTGGGCGGGCATCCCGGCACGTATACGTCGACGGGCAGAAACCGGTCGATGCCCTTGACCACGTGATAGCCGTGTATCGAGTACGGTCCGCCGCCAATCGTACACGCGCCCATCGCCATCACGTACTTAGGCTCCGGCATCTGGTCGAACAACCGTTTCACGCGCGGCGCCATCTTGTGCGTGACCGTACCCGCGACGATCATCAAGTCCGCCTGGCGCGGCGTCGGACGAAACGCGCCCGCCCCGAACCGGTCCAGGTCGAACTTCGCAGCGCCGACGGCCATCATCTCGATGGCGCAGCACGCCAGGCCAAACGTGAGCGGCCACAGCGCATTCGCGCGCGACCAGTTAATCGCCGCATCGAGCGGCGCGATCAATACCGACAGCCCTTCCGTTTTCGTCTGCTTGAGATAATGCAGGTAACGCGTCAGATCGCGCGGGTCGTGGACCGCCTCGGCAAACAACTCTTCCGGCGTCTTTTTGCGCTCATCCGCCATCGGACTGTTCCTCAATTTTAGATTTTGGATTTTGGATTTTGGATTGAGAACTTGGGCGGGCGCGCATAGCACCGACGGGGCGCGGAAGCCTTGCGCCTCGGCGAGGAATCCAAAATCCAAAATCCAAAATCCAAAATCCTATCGTCATGACATGTCCTCGGGCTTCGACGTCCACATTGTCCCGATCCAGTCCAGGTTCCCGTTCGCCCATTCATACGCCAGACCCAGCGCCAGCACACCCAGAAACACGAGCAGTCCCATGAGCGCGGCAAACGCCATACCCGCGCCCGCGAATTCGCGCAAAACCAGCGCGGCGGGGAGCAACACGACGACTTCCACATCGAACAACAGATATACGAGCGCGACGGTATAGAAGCGGCTGTTGTAGCGGACCCAGGCGGACCCAATGGTAGGTTCGCCGCATTCGTAAATGCGGCTCTTGTCGGGACTCGGACGGCTCAGCCGAACGAACCACCCGAAGATCAAACTTCCGACGACAAACGCGAAGCCGAGCATCAGAAAGACTAATACGGATGCAAATTCAATATACATGCAACACCAAAATGACGACCAAAGATTAGGAATTAGGAATCCCCAAAAAGTGTGCGGATTATGCCATGTGTTTTTTGAAAAGTCAAAAAAACAGCCCGTGGGTTGCATTCGACTGCGCAAATGCCCTACGGTATGATGCGACAATTAACACAGAGGCCTTAGGCTTGAGGCTGTACTACCGCCTATAGCCTATAAGAGGACATGCCGTGACGATACCGAAAACTATTCTCGATGAACCCGTTCAACGCGCGGATGCCGCGGACGACGGGCAGACCGCCTATTTTTCGTTCCTGGGTGTGGCGGCGGTGGGATACATTGCGCTGTTGGTGTTTATTTTCACTTTCGGTCTGTACGGCGACATGCTTACTTCGGGCGTGGACGATGCGTGTGCAGAGGCGTCGTTCCAGGGTGGACAGAAGGCGTTGAACCTGGGCAACTACGATTTGGCGATTCGACGTTTTCGCCGTGCGCAGGACGGCCAGTTCGTGGATAAGCAACGCGAATATGATTGTGGCCGCTCGTTGTGCGAAACGTTGTTCCGGCTGGAACGATATGACGAAGCGATCGATGGGTATCGCGCGTTGCCGCCCGAAGCGCTGAACATGCCTGGTCATCTGACCGCGTATGTTACGTCGCTGCGGCACGCGGGGCATGCCGCCGAGGCGGAACGTCTGGGCAAACAGTGGCTGGACATGGCCCGCAAAGCCAACGATATCACGCAACAAACTTGGGCATACGGCACGCTGGGCGCGATCTGCCAGGATGCGAGACGTTGGGACGAAGCGCTTGTCTTCTACCGTAGGGGCGCGGCCGTCGCGCCGGACAGCCAACTGGCGCTGAGCGCGGTGACGGCGCTGCACACGCTCGGACGCGATGACGAGGCGATGCATGAGGTGGACGCTTTTCTGAGCCGGGTTCCCACGGGCGACTTGCACGAACAAGCCGTAAGATTGCGCGCGCAGTGTGGCGGAATGTAGGAATTAGGAATTAGGGCAATCCACAACTTCAGATATCTTGATCCCGAGGGCGTTTTGACAGGTTTTTTAGGAAACGGCTTTGGCACTTTTTGGGTTTGGGGTTTGGGGTTTGGGGTTTGGGGTTTGAAATTGAAATTTTGAGTTATGGGAGCTTCTTGCAGAACCCAGTGAAGTACCGCTGACATCCATGCAGGCCAGACGCCTGCGCTACGGTACAGCCGAGGTCCTGCAAGAGGCTCATGGGTTCGGGTTTTGGTTTTGCCAAACCCCAAACCCCAAACCCAAAACCCCAACAAGTGCCATACCCGTTTCCGACGGAATCAAGATATCTGAACTTGAGTCAAGTGAGTGGCGCTAATCACTAATCCCCGCCGATTCGTAGTCAGTCTGCAAATGCCCTATACTTGTCGTGCAATGCGGCAAACGAGGGTGTCATTGGCGTGTACAACCTATCTCGCAAGGGCACATGGTTTCTCCTGGCGTTGATCGTGCTGGGCGGGTTGGCGTTGCGTCTGTACGGACTCCGCGCGGAATCGGTCTGGTGGGACGAGTACACGAGCCTGAAGTATCTCGATGCGCCGAACCTTCCGGCGTTCCTGCGAATCAATCAAACGCTCGATCCGGCGACGATGCCCGTGTACGATACCTTCGAATACCTCTGGGGACGATATGTCGGCCATTCCGTGTTCGGGCTGCGCCTGGCGTCGGTCGTGTTGGGGACGTTTATCATTCTTGTCATGTACTGGACCGGCGCGCTGGCGTTTGGACCGGTTGCGGGACTGGTGGCGGCGGCCTGCGTGGCGTTGTCGCCCATTCATCGCCACTTCGCACAAGAAATCCACATGTACGGTCCCGTCACGCTCTTGACGGCGGCTTCTTTGTACACGCTGTTGCGGATCTTGCGCGGCGGGCGCGGAACGTGGTGGGTGGCGCATATCGTTGTGAACGTCTTGCTGATGTGGAGTCATACTTTCGGGTTGCTGGCGCCATTCGTCGAGGGCGTCTACCTGCTAATCTGCCACCGGCGTCCCTTCAAGCGCCTTTTCCTTTGGTGCGTTATTCACGGCATCCTCGTCGTGCCGTTGCTACTCTACATAACTACCATCCAGTTTTGGTCGCCGGAGCAAACGGAAACATGGCAAAGGGCGCCGGGCTTCTTCGAGTTCTTGGGCGACCTCTTCGCGGACGACGCCGTCCACCTGACGTACCAGATGCGCGCAACCGAACAAATGCACGCACTGGCTCTGTTTCATCCGTTGTTCGATTTGGCGTGGCTGGCGGCGGTTGGCGCGGCAATCGTGTGGGGTGTGCGGCGCGTATCGCGCGACCGGACCCCATTGTTGCTGCTGCTTCTCGTATTGCTTCCACCGATTATCTTGTACACGGCGAGTCTTGTGTGGCGGCCATGTATTTTCCCGCGATACACGGTTTATTGCTCGTTGGGACTATATCTGTTGCTTGGCGGAGCGATAGCCTCGTTGCCCGGACGCTGGATGCGTGTTGGGGGCGTCGGCGCATGCACGCTGCTGCTTGCATACCAGACCGCCATTCTCTTTCCTGGTCCACAGCGTACCGATTGGTTGTCGGCGGGCAAGCTTCTGAAGAGCGCGGCTCGACCACAGGACCCCGTGTTGGTACAGGTTTCCATCTGGAAGGACGTGCTGCTGTTCAACATGGGGACGAACCCAAACCCGATGTCGTCCGCTGAAACGCTCGATGTGCTGGTCGATCAGGCCGCGTTTCTCCTCGATCAATACGGGTGCGGCGATTCGGCGCATCCTTGTGACCGGTCCGTTTGGCTGGTAGTCTTGCTGAAGTACTTCGCATCGGGACCTTATAAAGAACTCGACGCCGCAATTGCCGCACGGGGTCTGCGGTCCAAGACGGTCGAGTTCGAGGGTATCGAGCATATTCTGGTTTACGAAATCACGGTCCTCGGCAAACCGGTCGTCAATGCGAAACAGCCGTCAGACGGTCACGATCTCATGGAAGGGTACGGCAATCTCGCCGTTGCGCTTGTGGAACGGGGCGACCGCGCAACGGCCAAGGCCGCGATACGGCGCGTTCCCGGCGTCGAATCGGAGAAGACTTTTGCAAACGACGTCTATGGAAACCTTCTTCGCGCGATCGACGGAAACGGCGACGTGCTGAAATCGGCAGGAGCCGTCCGGGCACTGCTCGAAGGGTATGGATATCGCAAGAACAACCGGCTCGCTGCTGCGGCCGACTTTTTCCGGAAGGCTACGGAACTCGATCCGGGGTACGGGCTGGCCTTTATCGAGTTAGGCATGGCACTGGTGCGCCTCGGAGACGACGTCGGCGCCGGCGCGGCCCTGCATCAAGTTGGGCAGTTGAACCCGAATATCGATTGCTATGGCAATCTGGCGGTTGCACTCGCGCAGCATGGGCGCTACGACGCGGCCAAGGAGGCTATCCTCCGTATTCCCGAAGTAGGTTCTCGCGGCACTTTTGCGCGAGACGTGTACAATAATTTGTTGCTGGCCATCGACGGCAAAAAAGAGGTCCCTCGGATTGCCGCTGCCGTCGAGGCGTTGCTCGAAGGGTATGCCCATCGCAAGGACAAGGCGCTGGACTTGGCGTCCGTATCTTTCCAAAGGGCGACGGAACTGGACCTGCAATACGCGCTTGCTTTTTCCGAACGAGGCATGACGCTGGTCGAACTGGGCGAATCGGACAAAGCGGTGGCCCCGTTGCGGCGTGCGTGCGAACTCGATCCGGACCTCGGCATTCGATACGGACGCCTCGCGCAGGTACTGGCCGAAAAGGGCGACCCCGGCCCTACGCGACAGGCCATGGATATGTTTCTGGCGGGACTCGGACAACTTGGCGCAGGCAAGATGGACGAAGCGCGCAAGACCTTCGACGAGGCCGCGCGAAAGGATCCCAAGTATGCGCTTTCGTATTTGTGCCTCGCGATAACGGATCTCGCTCAGGGCTATGTCGCAGAATGCCGCGCCAATCTCGACAAAGCATTCGTTGCAGATCCCACCTACCTCGCTACATGGCGTCCCTTCATTGTGGCGCTGTTCGACACAAAAGATTACAATGCGTCGTGGGATGCGCTTCACCGCATTGAAGCGGCGGACGGTTCGATTTCAACGCCTTTCGTCGAACGTTTGCGGACGGAATCCGGGCGCGAGCGTTGAGAAGAGAAGGATGAAGGATGAAGGA
>CAIYET010000344.1 GCA_903925285.1 Candidatus Hydrogenedentota bacterium
CAGGAGTCAGGAGTCAGGAGTCAGAATGTGACATTCTGAATTCTGACTCCAGAATTCTGAATTCACAATTTAGATGTTGAAGGGCGCTTTGCATACTCATACTACGTGTTCCGACGGGGATTTGACTCCGTTGGAGGTCTTGCGGATCTATCGCGATCTGGGCTTTGATTTCGTTGCGCTGACCGACCACGATTTCCTCATGAAGCCGGGGGCATACGAGGATGTGCCGGACGATTTCGAGGGTATGCTTGTGTTCAAAGGAATCGAGCAAACCGTTTTCGCGCGTGGTTATGTACATGTGAACCGGATTCCGGGCGACCGGGAAGTCCTTCGCATCCTCAACCATCCGGCGGAGTATGCGTTGACGGTGGAACAGGTTGCCGACCTAATCGGCGAGATCGAGCAGTCCATGTCGCTCAAAGAAGTGGGCATTCCTTTCACGATTGATGCCGTCGAGGTTACGGTGAAAGGTTTCTACACGCCGGAATACGATAGCGCCGCGCTCGCGCTTGCGAAGGTGGCTTCCGACGATTCGCATACGCGCGACGGATGCGGCCGGGCGTGGATCGAAGTCGCGTGCGCGAAAACCAAGGATGCGATCCTTCGCGCCATCAAGAACGGCGAGGCTCGCGTCTGCTATAATGCCACGGCGCATCGGACGGCGTGGTCCAACTCCGGATTCCCGGCGACCGGGAATCCTTGTGGAGGTAACGGCGGTGGCTAAACGTGTGGCGATTTGTGCGGTGGCCCAGACGCAGTTCGCGGCAAACAAGTGGGAGTCGCGGGCGCAGGGCCTTGTCTGGGAAGTCGTTCGCGGGGTTCGCGAACAGACTGGCCTCGGGTTTGGGGAAGACGGCATTCAGGCGGCGGTAACGGTCTCGGACGATGTGTTCGATGCGCGCACGATCTCGGACGGCGCGATCACGGACGTAATCGGCGCGCACTTTGGAGCCGAGGAGAAGGTGGCGGCGGATGGGGCCCAGGGTTTGTACTATGCTGCGGCTACGGTGCTTTCCGGCCATCACGATGTCGTGCTCTTGGTCGGGCACTGTAAGGAATCGCAAGGCGCCAGCAGGAACATGGTGACCCATCTCGCGTTCGATCCGTTCTACACGCGTCCGGTCGGCCTCGATTATCTTTGCGCGGCGGCGTTGCAGGCGCAAGCGTACATGGCGCGGGCGGGCGTTACGGACACGCAACTCGCGGACTTGGTCGTGCGTGCTCGACGCTGTGCCGCGCGGAACCCCGTGGCGCAGGAAACGCGGCCCGTCACGCGCGAAGAGGTCCTGGCCTCGCCCATGGTTTCGGATCCGGTCCGCGAAGCGTTTATGTACCCGGTGTCGGACGGGGCCATCGCGATGATCGTGGCCTCCGAAGAACGCGCACGGGAAATCACCGATAAGCCGGTTTGGATTACCGGCCTTGGCAACTGTTACGACAGTTTTTTCCTTGGCGAGCGTGACCTCGCGGGGAACTTCGCGCTCGAACGCGCCGCCGAACGCGCCTATGCGATGGCAGGAATCTCGGAGCCGCGCGGGGCCTTCGACGTGATCGAGATCGCCGACCAATACGCCCACCAGTTGCCCCAATACGCCGAGGGCCTTGGCCTGTGCAATGGGAGCCGCGGCGGGCAATGGCTGGCGGAAGACGGTCCGGATAAAGGCAACGTCAATCGTTCGGGCGGCATGTTGGCCGGCAATCCGCTCATGCTGGGCGGTCTGGCGCGGGTGGCGGAGTCCGTCATTCAACTGCGCGGCGAGGCCGGCGAACGGCAGGTGTCCAATGCCCGGCGTGCGGTCGCTCAAGGCGCAACGGGACCGGCTGGCCAACTCCAAACCGTCGTCGTCCTGGAGAACTAGCCATGAATCGCTTTGGAGGGGTATGAAGATGAAGAACCGAAATGTGGCGATCATCGGCAGCGGGATGTCGAAGTTTTCGAGCCATCGCGAGGAAGTCAATCAGCCGGAGATGATCCATGAGGCCGTGGCCGCGGCGCTCGAGGATGCCAAGCTGAGTATGGACGACGTCGATTGCGTGCTGCATGGCAACATGGAACTGTTCGAGATGATCCATCAGCCCGACATGTGGCATGTGATTGCGGACGGAGCGTGGGGCAAGTCTGGATTTCGTCTCACGACCGGCGGTACGACGGGGGCTACGCTCGCCTGCGCGGCCGACAACTTGGTCGCTTCGGGCCTGCACGACGTCGTGCTCGCCATCGGATTCGAGAAGCTTCAGGAAGGCCATACCACGGGCGGAATTACCAATATGGCGGATCCGTTGTGGGGCCGGAGTTTGCAGACGGGCGCGCTCACGGGCACGGGTGCGCAAAAAGTCATCGACGAGTTCGGCGCCGAGCGCGCCAGACTCGCGGCCATGAAGTACCGTACCATCATGGACGAACACGCGATGCGAAACCGCAACGCGCATAGGCGGCTCCGGCTCGAACGCAAGTATATCAAGGAAACGGCCGAGAACTCGCCGCCGCTGGCCGGCGAGTTGCGGATGATTCACATGTGTTCGCAGAGCGATGGCGCGTGTGCTGCAATCTTTGCGTCGGAAGACAAGGTCAAGCAGTTCGACGCCAACCCGGCGTGGATCGTGGATCATGAGACCGTTCATCGCGAGGAAACCATGATCTTCAGTTCGCAGGTCAGCACGCAGCGCGTGGCCGCCGAACGCCTCTTCGGACGCAACGGGATCCAGGATCCTCGCACGGAAATCGACCTGTTGGAGATGTATGATCCTTCGGCATGGTGGGGCCTCGACTGGCTGCGCGACTTCCTTCTGCTCGAAGGCGACGAACACCTCAAGATGGTCGAAAATGACGAAATCGCGATCGACGGCGCATTTCCGATCAACCCGTCGGGCGGCGTCATCGCGAGCAACCCGATCGGCGCGACGGCGCTGGTTCGCGTGGTCGAGGCCGCGATGCAAATCCGTGGGACGGCGTGCGAACATCAAGTGTCCAAACCGGTCCGGCGTGCACTCGCCTCCGGTTTCGGAGGGACGCTGTGGACGGTATTGATGTTGCTTTCCAAGGAGAAGCCCGGATGCGGAGGTGCTGCGAATGAGTAACGAGAAGCCGAATGAAGAGTTGATTGTCTCGCGGCAGATATTGTCGATTCCGCAGCGGTTTTCGACGGGACCCGTCATGGGCCGGTTCCTTCGTGAATTGCGCGACAACAAACGCATCATGGCGAACAAATGCCCGAAGTGCGGACGCCATCAGGTTCCGCCTCGCGAAGTGTGCGCCGTCTGCCACGTCGAAGCCACGGGCTGGGACGAACTCGGGCAGGAAGGCACGGTGCGGGACTTCGACATCGTGTACTATGCAAGCCCGGACCCGCTGACGGGCGAAACGCGCCAGGCGCCGTATGTGCTTTGCTGGGTGGACCTGGATGGGACGCAGGGCGACGCGCCCTTCTGGCACCTGCTCGATGTGGACGACCTGAGCAAGGTCCGGCGCGGCGTGCGTGTGCGCGTGGTCTTCGCGGACGAACGTCACGGAAACACCGAAGATATCCGCCACTTCGAGATTATCGACGATCCGGCTGACGAAACGAGGGGAGCGTGCATTGATGAATAAGGACACGGATTACGCGTTCGTTATCGAAGGCAAGATGGCGTTGCCGTACCAGTATTTCGCGGGCGCCGTCGGCAGCAAATTCATCGTGGCGCTCCGGGATGAGAAGAAAATTTTCGGTGTGCGATGCGATCGATGCAATAAGACGTTCGTGCCGCCGAGGCAGACGTGCGAGCGTTGCTTTGCGCCGCTGACGGATCATTGGGTCGAGGTCGAGCCTACCGGCGCGGTAACGGGGTTTACCGTGATCCGATACGCCGAGCCGTATCAACCCAAGGAGCCGCCGTACGTGCTGGCGCTAATCAAACTGGACGGGGCCGATGTCCCTATCGCGCATATCCTCGAATGCGGCGACGTTGGAAAAGCCCGGATCGGCATGCGCGTTCGCGCGGTCTTCTCGGAAGAGCCTCGCGACACTATTCTCGCCCTATCGCATTTCGAAGAGGAGACGTGACGACGATGGCACAAAAAACGGCTTTGATCACCGGGGCCTCGAGCGGAATTGGCGCGGCATTCGCACGCACGGCGGCGGCGCGCGGCTACGACCTTATCCTGGTCGCGCGGCGTCAAGAGCGGCTCGAGGCGCTGGCCGAAGAGTGCCGCAAGGCGCACGGAGTCGACACGGAAGTCTTGGCCGCCGACTTGGCAAAGCCGGAGGACGTGGCGCAGCTCGTGAAAAAAATCGCTGGCCTCCCCAGTCTTGAACTCTTGGTGAACAACGCCGGTTTCGGCACCACGGGCCATTTTGCAGACGTCGATTTGGACAAGCATCTTGACATGCTCCAGGTCCATGTCACCGCTACCATGCGCTTCACGCATGCGGCGCTCGAGGGCATGATCGCACGGCGCAAGGGCGGCATCGTCAACGTGTCGTCCTTGTCCGCCTTCCTCGCCATGCCCAATGCCGTTACCTATTGCGCGACCAAGATGTGGCTCGTCACGTTCTCGCAGGCGCTTGCGAAAGAACTGGCGGGCACCGGCGTCCATGTACAGGTGTTGTGTCCGGGGTTTACCTATACGGAGTTCCACGATACGCCCGAATTCGCCAAGTTCAAGCGAACCGACGTCTCGACCGGATTGTGGATGCCGGCGGCGGATGTCGTGAACGAGTCGATGGCGGCGTTAGAAGCCGACCGGGTCGTATGCATCCCCGGACGCAAGAACCGCTTGTTGATGGCTCTCAACCGAAGTCCGTTGGGGCCGCTTCTGGTGTGGATGCTTGCCCGAAAGCGCTATGAGTAAGTGCGCGTCCAATTTGCCAAAGCCCTTGCGCACATTTGGACCACCCACTCACTTCTCGAACGCCGTAGACACCGGGTGCTATAATCGAAACGATCGTTTTGTTTCTTGCGTGTAAAGGCAGACGGCAGGTAATCGTGTTCGACGAATTCAAACAGTTCGTATCGAAATGCATTTGGATGGCGTTGTCCGTTCCGATTTTCCTGAAGGTATTGGGAATCGGTTTTCTGGTGACGCTGCTGTTCGGGGGCGTGGCCTTTCATCAAATCAGCATAGGAATGTTCCGCACGCATTACCAGGTTCATGGCGAGACGGCGCTCTCGATTACCACGGCGCTTGCAGGTCGGATCGCGCCTCTGCTGGCCGCCGGGCGCATCTCCGATATCGACAAGGATCTCGCCGAGACCATGAACGCGTTTCCGGATGTTCGCTACGTTATCGTTCAGGCGCCGGATCGTCGGATCATCTCGCACGGATTCTCTTTTCCCAGAGAGGTCCCATCGGACCTTCTGGCCAACAACAAGAATTTGTGCATGGGATGTCATGACGACCCGAAATCCGTGGACGTCACGACGGGATTGATGAACATTCCGCCCCGGAAACTCAAGCTGAGCGAAGGGCAAGTCCGGGCGTACCAACGACACGAGGGTTTGATCCTCGAGGCGTGGGCGCCCGTCGCGGACGGCCAGCACGGGACGGTACGGCTCGGTGTGGGCGACCGGATCATCGCGAAGGAGATTGCGTCGATCAGCCGGTCGTTGTTTTGGAGTCTCGCGCTGTGCGTGGCGGTGGGACTGTCGCTGGCGCTGGTCCTGACGTATGCAATCGTCCGACCCGTGCACAATCTGGTGCAGACTGCAAACCAGATCCGCGAGGGCGATTTCCAGGCGCGCGCGGACGTATTGAGCCAGGACGAAATCGGGCAGTTGTCGCTCGCGTTCAACCAGATGGCGGAAGGACTCGAATCCTATCGCGACGAGGTACGCGAGAAGGAGGCCGTGCGCCTGTCGCTGCTGGCGCGAATCGTCGAGGTGCAGGAAGAGGAACGCAAGAGCATCGCGCGCGAACTGCACGACCAGTTGGGCCAATCGCTTTCGACGACCTTGCTGTCCATCGAGGCGCTCGGCAAGGAAGCACCCGAACACAGCGCACGATTTCAGGACATCAAAAACGACATTCGGGGGATTATCGACGAGGTCCGGCGCATCGCCTGGCACGCGCGCCCGTCGATCCTGGACGACTACGGACTGGATCAGGCGCTGGCGCGGTATTCGCAGGAGATCTCGCGCCATCTGCCGTTTACCATCGACTACCAGTACGTGGCGCGGGCCGATGTGCCGCGTCTGCCAAACCAGATCGAGGTGACGCTGTATCGCATCACACAGGAAGGATGCACAAACATCATCCGCCACGCGCATGCCAGCCAGGCCAGCCTCATCCTGCTGCGCCACGACCACGAGGTCCATCTGGTGCTCGAAGACGACGGACACGGGTTCGATGTGCAGTCTCTGGAAAAGGGGGCGCATCCCCCGTTGGGATTGATTGGGATACGCGAACGCGTTGCGCTCGTGGGCGGCGAATTTACTGTGGACTCGTCGCCGGGAAAAGGAACGACACTGCGGGTTCGGATCCCTTTTGGAGAGACGGGCGATGCCGATTCGGCTGTACATACTGGATGATCATGCCGTGTTCCGTAGCGGCCTGAGAGCACTGCTCGAACGCGAGCGCGACTTCGAGATTGTCGGAGACACGGGATCGGGCATGGACGCGCTCACGGCGCTGGACGCGCAGCCCGTGGACATCCTGCTGCTGGATATCAGCATACCGGGCCTGCCGGGACCGCGCGTCGCCGAGGCGGCCCTGCGGAAGTTTCCGCGCCTCGGCATCGTGGTCCTGACCATGCACGAAGACGAGTATTACCTGCAAGAGTTGCTGCGGATCGGCGTGCGGGGATACGTCCTGAAAAAGTCCAGCGACCAGGAATTGGTACACGCCATCAACGCGGTGGCGCGCGGCGAAAGCTTTGTCGATCCCGCGTTGTCGCACCACGTGATCTCGCCATACGTCGGCCGGATCACGCCCAAGAAATCCGAACGCATCGGGCGCCTCACCCAGCGCGAACAGGAAGTCTGCCAACTCCTCGCGTATGGTCACACGAACACCCAAGTCGCCGAGCGCCTATTCATCTCCGAGCGGACCGTCGAAACCCACCGCAACAACATCATGGGCAAACTCGAACTCAAGACACGCGCCGAACTCGTCCGATTCGCCATCGACAACGGCCTGTTCAAACTGTCGTAGACATTGCGCAATGAGTCCTGCTGCGTTTTCGCATGCCAAAGGATTATGATAAGGGCACGTGCCAACCGGCCCCGGATCGACTTTCGGGAACAACGGGTTGTTTGTGTTATTCTGTGCGCCGATTTTTACAGAGTCTTCAACCGAGCGAGGCAGCGACATGATTCTACTCAATCCCAAACATCACAACCGTTCCTATCCGGATGAGCGTTCCCGCGAGATCATGCTCAAGACAATCGAGTTCTTCGAGCGGAAAGGGCTGGACAAAATCAAAGAGGATGACCGCACTTTCAAGTGGTACGACGACTTCCTCGCCTTTGTGAAACAGGAGCGGTTGTTCGCCACGCTGCTGACGCCCGCCGCCTATGGCGCTGAAGACTGCCGGTGGGACACGTGGCGCAATTGCGAGTTCAATGAGATCCTCGGTTTCTACGGCCTCCCCTATTGGTACACGTGGCAGGTCTCGATCCTGGGCCTCGGCCCCATCTGGATGTCCGAGAATGAAACGCTCAAGAAGCGTGCCGCACAATTGCTCGAGGACGGCGCCATTTTCGCATTCGGCCTTTCGGAAAAGGAACATGGCGCGGACGTTTATTCGACCGAGATGCGCCTCGACCCCGACGGCGAAGGCGCCTATAAGGCCAACGGCTCGAAGTACTATATTGGCAACGGCAACGACGCGGAGATGGTTTCCGTTTTTGGGAAGATCGCCAACACGGACGATTACGTCTTCTTCAACGCCAACTACCGCCACAAGAAATACGAATGCATCAAGAACATCGTGAACAGCCAGTCCTACGTTTCCGAATTTGCATTGCACGATTATCCCATTCCCGAATCGGAAATTCTCAGCCGGGGCCAATACGCATGGGACTGTGCGCTGAACACCGTCAACGTCGGCAAGTATAATCTCGGGTGGGCGTCGATCGGTATCTGCACACACGCCATGTACGAGGCGGTCCGGCACGCGGCCAACCGCACGCTCTACGGCATGAAGGTCACCGATTTCCCGCACGTCAAACAGTTGTTCACCGATGCCTATGCGCGCCTCGTGGCGATGAAGCTGTTTGCGTTGCGCGCGGCGGATTACATGCGCGTGGCGTCGCCCGACGACCGCCGCTATCTGCTGTACAACCCCGCCGTCAAGATGAAAGTCACCACACAGGGCGAGGAGGTCATCAACCTGATGTGGGACGTGATCGCCGCGAAAGGTTTCGAGAAGGACCTGTATTTCGAGATGGCGGCCCGCGACATACGCGCCCTGCCGAAACTCGAAGGCACGGTGCACGTCAACATCGCCCTCATCATCAAATTCATGCCGAACTATTTCTTCAACCCGAAAGAGTTCCCGGACGTCCCGCGGCAGGACGAAGCCCGTAACGACGATTTCCTGTTCCAACAGGGGCCGACCCGCGGGTTGGGCAAGATTCAATTCCACGATTGCACGGCCGCCTATGACAGTTACGACCTGCCGAATGTGAACATCTTCAAGCAGCAGATCGCCCTGTTCAAGGAATCGCTGATAGCCGCGCCGCCGTCGAAGGAACAACAGAAAGACATCGACCTGCTGATGGGCATCGGCGAACTGTTCACCCTCGTGGTCTACGGCCAATTGATACTTGAAAACGCGCGCATCTACGATATCGGCGACGACCTCGTGAACCAGATCTTCGATTTCATGGTGCGCGACTTCTCGAAGTTCGCACTCCAGGTCCTCGGCAAGCCCAGCTCGACACCGGGCCAGGTCGAATACTGCCGCAAGATGATCATGAAACCGGCTTTTGACGCGGAGCGCTACGACCGCGTCTGGAGCGAACAGGTGCTACCCCTGAAAGACGCCTATCAAATGAACCCGTAAGATCAGTGCGGGAGAAACGAAAACATATAGCCATGAGGAAATTTGTGTCGTTCCTGTTCTTGGCGGCCTTATCTGGCTGCAGCAGGCTTGACTCAATTGACTATAGCCCCAAGATCACCCCGGAAGAATTCCTCCGCTCCCAACCGTATTGGCATGTGAAATTCGCCGCGACTGATTTCATTCTTATCCAGCCGAGTTCCACTGTGATTGTCTATTGCGTCGCGCTGCTGACGCTGGGTGTCGGCCTGTATTTTCTGCGGGTGCGCGAAAGTCAGCGGACGCGTCTGTGGTGGGGCATCGGCCTTTTGCTTTCAGGCTTCGGAGCTCTGTTGGCAGGCACCAGCTATCAGGCGTTCGGCTATGAAATCAAGTGTGCCGGCAGAGCGTTCTGCACATGGACCAGTTGGTGGGAGGTCGCGTATCTCCTATTCACCGCGGCCGGAATGAACGCGATGCTTGTCGCGGTAGCGTATTCGTGCACAACGGGAACACTCCGCAAAGCTTTGTCCGCGTATGCCGCTACAAGCGCGGCGGTCTATACAGGTGTCGTGCTGACCGGTGCTCTTGTTCCGATCCGTTTTCTGGTTTCTTTTGAGTGCCTAATGCTGGCAGCAACGCCTGCCATTGTTCTTGCTCTTATCCTCACGGGCCGGGCTTTTCACGAACGCCGGGACCGGATGAGTCGTGCGCTGCTCAGGACATGGGCCGGGGTTGTGATGGTAATCGTTGCGTACGTTCTTGCCCTGGCCATGGGCATTACGCAGACACTGTGGACGCGCGGAATTTGGTTTACGGAAAACGACGTCCTTCACGTGGGAATGATTCTCTGGATACTCCACATTGCCGTTGCTCTTCCGAAGACAGTCGAAGACATGCGTAAGCGGGCCTAAGTGCGAGAGCCGTGCGAAGCACAAGAGAGGCACGTTCCCAGATGCTGCCCTTTGCATGCTGTTCCGTATCCTAACCCGGCGTTCCTTCGTCCTATTCCATGGCGTTAAGTCTTCCGAGTTCCGCGACGAATTTCGGTCCAACAGTGGAATCATCTCGATAGAATACGGCAGGGTTGCCGATGGGGGCGTCGACTGTTTCTCGAATTCCTTTGTTTGGCTCGCCGTACGCTTTTCCGGTCCAAACATGGATCCATTTTCCTGCGGGGAAATAGGCATCAACCGTCTTCCGGCCGGGGTCCAGCACGGGGACAACCATGAGGTCGGTACCGACAAGAAACTGTTGAAAAGAAAGCGCATAAGTGTTCGGATCTTCTGGATAGTGGATGAAGAGATGGCGGACGACCGGCAATCCCGTGTGGGCGGCTTCCTGCACAAGTTGTTTTCGATAGAATCCCCAAGCTTTGTAGACTTTGGCAAACCGGCTGAAATGGGCCAGTGTCTCCTCGTCGCTGTAGAACTGCACATTTGCTTCAGGTTTGTTGCCTTCGTGCGTGCG
>CAIYET010000345.1 GCA_903925285.1 Candidatus Hydrogenedentota bacterium
ACAACTATATGCGCGTCCGAGTATTCAGGTTTCACCGCGTTCATCCTGTGCTGCGTGCCCATGCTTTCGTCGATCATTGTACGCCGTTTAGTATTTCTAACACCACCAAGGCAACCGTTTCATCCCCACCCGGCATCTGAAGTCACTCAGACGTGGCAACCGACGTGTGACCATACCACACTCCCATGAACAGTATCCAATGTACTTGCGGATTATTCAAGTTTTACAACGCGAACAGACATGGTTGGTATGTCGGCAGGGCACGAACAGCGAAAGCGGCGGACACTGTGACGGGGCGGAGGTGCTGTCGTCTCGTGGGGCAGTTGACGCTCCTTCAACCGCTACGCCGTGAACGTGTGCGGACGGCTCTTGCGCCGTCTTGGGATTGGCGGGAATGGCGGATGCGTTCAAGGAGTTCGGCGGCGGATTCGTAGGAACGGCCTTCGGCGCGCGCCAACTCCGCTTCCGTGGGCACAAGCTCGCCGCGAAAGGTTCTCGCTAGGGTTGATTGAGTTAGCTTGTCCGCGCGACGGGTTGCTTGCATCACGCGCGTTGCTATGGTGTCGGCACTTCCGAGCAACATGTCTACACACCGGATGATTTCTTGCTGTTCGGATAAAGAGGGCGTGCACACATGAAGTCCCTTGAGGATCTGGCCATTGATCCCCGGACGTGTTTGTCCTCTGATTTGCTCTTGCACTTGAGAGAGAACAAAGGGATCTCCGAGGAGCGACAGCATGAGATAGTGCGGTTCTACGCGCGCGCGATCCACCGTGATTCTGTAGACATGCTTGGTTATGATCGCGGTCTCAATATCGTCGGGAATTACACAACAGCGCCCGACAGTCGCCATTACCGTCAACAATACGTCTCCCGGTCTTGCCGCGAATTTCCTTAGTTCTTCGTACTTCTTCAAAGAGATCCTATGCTGTCGGCCCAGCGAGAAACATCCTTCATGTACATTGTCAATCCCAATAGCAAGGATTCCTCGTTCTTGGAACTCTGAATGGAGAAGATGACTTCCGAAGGGACCACTCTGTATTGAGTGCGGCAAGTCTGCGGCGAGTTGTTCAATTGTGTTCCAGGTCCAGCCGCTCGGACGTTCCGGGAGATCCTGGAATCCGCCAGAGAACGCCTGAGGTACCGCCTCCAACTCACTCCCTTCCTCGTGTTCTCGCCAATCGGCGGTGAGGCGACCGGAACAGGCGGCGGCTAGGACGGATTGGCGGAAGCGTTTGAGGATTGCGGGGACTCTTGCGAGACGTTCGCGGGCGTTATTCACCCGCGCCAATACTTCTTCCAGCTTGGCCACGATCCGTTCCTGTTCGGCAAGAGGGGGAACGGGTAAGGGCCAGTCCCTTACAATCTGGTTGGTGAGATTGGGTTGTGCCCCGCCTTGTCCCGCGTCGATAAGGTTCTGTCGCTGGGACATCAAGTAATAGAAAATGTACTTCCGCCAAAATGCTCTTTCATCTACCTCACAATTGGCGCACGCCTGATTCGTTGCTGCTGGCATGGCAAGTACTCCCAACTTGCCGATAGTTGCGCCATAGAGTGCAATCGAGACACTTCCAGCCGCCACGAGTTTCGCTGGGCTTTCTTGAAGACCGCACATAGTCAATTGCTCTTGAGTCGAGGTCAGAATCCCGTCGTTCAGATCGCCGCTCTTTACCCACGGGATCTCTCCGCCAAAGTAGGCGGGAACCTTG
This sequence comes from Candidatus Hydrogenedentota bacterium, assembly GCA_903925285.1. Classification (GTDB taxonomy): domain Bacteria; phylum Hydrogenedentota; class Hydrogenedentia; order Hydrogenedentales; family SLHB01; genus DSVR01. The sequence continues at coordinate 1,710 of CAIYET010000345.1, forward strand.
CGTGAAGGCGTGCCGCCAGTTGACCATATGCCAGCCGTGTCCATGCACGTAAGCGCCCAACCTTCGGGCAAATCGCTTTGCATTGTCTGTAGGCCGTTAACACTCATACCGTGTTACCATTGCCATTCTCAAGTGCGGCAAGTACGGCGTTGAGTTCTTCAACGGCGGTTTCGAGTTCGCTGATTGCATCGGTGACAAGCTCTTCGGGTTCGGGCAATTCATCCGAGTCTTCAAGGTCTTGATCTTTCAGCCACTTGAAGGAATCGAGCTTGAACCCGCGTTCCTCCACTTCGGAAATGTGGAACTTACGCCAACGGTCTTCGGGGGAATCGGAGTCCTTGCGTTTGGCCTTGCCGTTGGGGTCTTTTCCGTAGCATTTCTCGAATTCGGTGAAATATGCGGGCGTCAGCGGGCGGTCTTTCTTCGTAACGCCGGGGATGTTGGTTCGGCAATCGTAGATCCACACGTTTTCGGCGGGATAACCCTTCGTGAAGAAGACGACGTTGGCTTTGACGCCTTGGCTATAGGGACTGAACGTGCCGCGCGGCAAACGGAGCACCGTATGCAGATCGCAGTCTTCGGCAAGGATCTTGAAGACTTCGCCCGCTTGATCGGCAAACAGGCAATTGTCCGGCAATACCACGGCGGCGCGGCCACCGGGTTTGAGAAGCGTCAGAATGTGCTGCATGAAGTTCAACTGTTTGTTCGAGGTCCGCACGGTGAAATCATCTCGTTCGGGGGCTTGGTTTGCGCCCTTCGTGCCAAATGGCGGATTGGTCAGAATCATGTCATAACGTTGACTTGTGGGCGGATCATAAATCGAGTCGCCCAACACGATCCGGGGTTCGATGCCATGTAGATACAGATTCATGAGCGCCATGCGGCGCGGCTGTTCGGAGATTTCCTGTCCGTAGAATGTCCCGCCTTTGACGCGGCGCGCCAAATCGCGGTCCAACGCCCCGCCTTTGGTCTGTTCAAGAAGCCACTCATAGGCGCACACCATAAAGCCGCCCGTACCGCAACCCGGATCGCAGATCGTGAATTCGCGGTGCGCGCGCGGATCCGGTTTCATGCAACGGACAATGGATTGAATCAAGACGCGCGGCGTGAAGTATTGCCCCGCGCCCTTCTTGCCTTCGCTGGCGGCCTTTTCGAGCAAGCCTTCGTAGGCTTGGGCCTTCACGTCCACGTTGAGGGAAGTCCATTCCGTTTCATCGATGCTGGCGATCAACTGCTTGAGACTGGCGGGTTTCGTGAACCGCGATTGCGCCCCGGCGTAGATATCGCCAAGGATTCCCGGCGTCTTGCCCAGCTTCCGCAAGAGGTCCACATAGTAATCAAGCAAGTCCGTGCCCGATTGCCTCTTGAGGTCTGACCATGAACACCCCTTGGGCAAGTCTATGTCGCGTTCATCGGCCATTTTCAGAAACAACAGGAACGTGATCTGTTCAATGTATTCGGTGTAGCCGATGCCGTCATGCCGTAGCGTGTGGCAAAAGCCCCAGAGTTTTCCTACAACGTCAGCCATGCTTTGCGAGTGCTCCCAATGGTAAACAAGAGATCATGCGGCCATGGCCGCGTTGATCTGCCGGAGAAGGTTTTTCAGTTTCCCGTTGAACGCGCGATCTGCCCGCGCCCAACCGCCGTCATTCTCAAAGATCGGTATGGTATCAAAATCGGCGGCGTCAATGGTCAAGTTTTCGATCAAGTGCTGGCGGATGTGGTCAAGCCACTCTTGCTGTTCCCGGCTGAAACGTTGCCCCGCCGCTATGCGCGCTATGGCGCTGTCAACCCGTTCCGTCGCCGTCAACAACGGCGCTTCTTCGCTGGCGGCGTGCTTCACCATGGAAATGATGTCTGCCAGCGCCTTGTGGTAACGGAATTCGTGGACTTTTTGAAGGGATTCCACGGTGAAGTGTTCGCGCGCGGTTGCCAGTTTCCGCCGTAACTCGCCTAGCGCGTCCGTGCTCCACTCTTGCGGGCGGTCTAGGAGGATCTCGATTGCGTCTACCTTTTCCGCGTTGTCACGGATGAACCGCTCGAATGCTTCAAGGTAGTCTTCCGGCTTGACGGGCATGCCGTCACTGCCTCTCAAGAGCCATTTGGAGCTTACATCGTCTTCCGTGTCATAGGCCACGACAAAGACGCGCTTGGGGCGCTTGTAGGTCATGAGAAGGTCTTGAAAGCCTTCATTGCGTAAGAGCGCCATGGTACCGGTGAAGTCTTGCGCAAGACGCCTTGGCAATTCGCGCGCATACGCGGACAAGTCGCCGTTGGGGATGAACCGCGCGAAATCGTCCCGTGACTCGGCAGTCATTTCTTTGTCTATCCGTTGAAGGCGCTTCACCAAGCAACGGGTGTTGTAGTCTCTGTCGTGGTTGTTCCAAATGTCTTCGATGATCTCAATGATCGTGCGGTTTTGGCGATCCGGTGGTTCGGCGGTCATACCCGTGCTTTGTCGGAAGTATTCGAGCAAGGTTCCTTCAAAGCAATCGAACATGACAAAACATGACTTGTCGGGGAATTTTTCGCCCTTGCGTGTCCCGCGCCCCATCATCTGTTCAAACAGGATACGGGACTTGACGGTACGCAAGAACACGATGAATTCCAGATCGGGGATATCAACGCCCGTGGTCATGAGGTCCACGCTTACGGCAATGGCGGGATTAGGGCGGTTGCGAAATTCGCGGATGCGCTGCAAGGGGCGATCCGCGCGCCCCGTAATCTTTGCAACGAAGGAATCGCCGCGTCCGAAAACATCGCGGCAGATATCCACCAATTGATCCGCGTGCGACGTGTGCGGCAGATCGTTGCTGGCAAAGATCAACGTCTTGGGAAAGCGCCCGGTTTTCTGTTCGTGCTCAAGGGCATACTTGGCGATTTCCTCAATGATTTTGCGGTTGCTGTCGGGAGAAGTGACCTTTTGTTCAATCTCAGTCGTTTCAAAGGCGCGTTCGTCTTCAAGAACGTCCATACGTTCAAGCCCCGTTTCCGGGTCCACCATGCCTACGGATTCGCCTTCTTCAAGAAAGATACCCTTCATGCGGACGTTGGAGTTGATCGCCACCACGTCATAATCGACAAGAAAACCTTCGCGCACGGCACGTTCAAACGAGTACCGGTAGACGATATCCTTGAAGTAGGCTTTTGTGTGCGCGGCGGGGGTAGCGGTAAGGCCGACTTTGATCGCGTCGAAATGGTCAAGCGTGCCGCGCCAAAGGGACACTTCCGCTGTGGTGTATCCCCGGTGGCATTCATCGGCAATGATCACGTCAAAGGCGTGAATGGGGATATTCAACCGGTCCGCGTCTTCATCGAAGGCTTCATCGCCAAAATCGAGAACGGCGTCTCTGCCGAAGAGGTTGATCGCCATGCGCTGAATGGTACTCACGTAAACGAAGGCATGATCCGGTTGCGGGTCGGTCAGATACTTCGTAGGCAAGACCTTCGGATCAAAAGGTTCATCGTCCAGATCGTCACGGAAGAAACGTTGGCTGTAGACTTCATAGATCCTGTCGAATTTCAATCCGGGTTCGGCCTCGAACGCCCCAAACGCACGCACCGCTTGCGCGGCCAAGATGCGGCGGTCAACAAGAAACAAGATACGCTTGCCAAGCCCCGATTTCATGAGGCGGTACGCTTGATTGACCATGGTGAAGGTCTTGCCCGTGCCGGTGGCCATGGCAACAAGCATCTGCCGTTTGCGTTCGGCAATCGCTTTCTCAATGGCGGCGTTGGCTTCGCACTGGTACGGGCGAAGGAACGGATGATTGTTCGGCGTGGCCGCAAGTGCGGCGCAAGCCCGGTCAAGATCCTTGCCCAGCATCTCCGCCAAGGCGTCCGGGGTATGAAAGTTCGCAACCTTGCGGGAACGGTTCAACGAGTGGCGGATATCGTGAAACCAGATTATTTCGCCGTTGGTTGAGTATAGAAAAGGCACGCGAAGGCCGTCGAAATTCATGGGGTTGGTCGTCGCGCCGCGTGAGTACCGTTCCGCTTGTGTCAAGACGTTCTGAGGGCCAAGGGTCAGCTTCTTGGCTTCAACAAGGCCCAAGAGACGGTTGGTAAGACAGAGGGCATAGTCTGCGGGTCCGTTGTTTGTGGGGTATTCCTCAATGGCGCAACGCTCAAGATTGGCAAGGGATGACGCGGGATCAAAGGGCATGACTCGCCAACCCGCCGCCTTCAACTTCGGGTCAATACGATGTTGCCGTGTCCGGGCTTCACTCATGATATCCCCGCATCCTACTAGATCAACCTTCATACTAGGGACTGAGGGGCGACTTTTCAACTTCCCAAAGAACCCTGGCCTTCAACGTGGTAAACGTGTACGGCGAAATGCCCAAGGTTTCACGAAGAACCGGTAGGGGCGTGTTGTGCGCGTCCGGCCCCATGGTTCACGCCTTCCCCGGTTCGAGCAAGGCCGCAATGAGACGCGCGCGATCATCGGCGCTCATTTCCCGGTACGCCATGCGCGGGTTGCTACGCTTCGGCCATTTCCTTCGGTTCGGCGAATATCTTCGCGGCCATGCGTTCGAGCACGCCGCTTGTGTGGGCGCCGCTCAAGTGCGCGTACCGTTTCACCATTTGCAATGTCTTATGTCCGAGTATTTCGGCAAGTTCGGCAACGGTTGCGCCGTTCATGGCCAAGTAGGACGCGGCGGAATGCCGGAGATCATGGAACCGGAAGTCCTTGATCTCGGCACGTGCAACGGCCCAATCCCACGCGGATTGAATGTCTATGTGCTTCGGATCTTCGCCGTATCGCGGCGGCGCGGGGAACACGTAGGGATTATCAAGGCGGCGTATCCGTGAGCGTTCCTGTAAGCGTTCCAAGGCAAGGCCAACGAGTGGCACGCCCCGACGTTCGCCGTTCTTGGTTTCGTGCAACGTGATCATGCGCCGGTTGAAATCCACATCGGCCCACTTGATGTTCAGAATCTCGGACTTGCGCATGCCGGAACACAGCGCCAGGACGGCCACATCGTAAAGGCACGGATTGCGGCTCTCTTGGCATGCTGTCAACAGCTTGGCCCGTTCTTCATCCGACAGGAAGCGAACGCGGCCCCGTGGTTCCTTGGGCTTCGTTACCTTGCGCACGGGCGTATCATCGCACCAACCCCATTCGCGCATTGCCACCGTGAACACGTGAGACAATGCGGCCACGTATCGAAGCACGGTTGACGGGGAACGCTTCGTGTGACGGTAGGTGTCACCGGCCAAAAGGAAGTCGCGGGCTTCGGCAATCACGACGGGCGTCACGTCGGCTATGGCAAGGTGGCCGATGCGTTCCTTCCACCAATTCAATTGAATCGTCTGAGTGTAGATGCTTGCGGCGCTCTTGAGTGGCAACACGTCGCGAAGGTAGCGCTCGATCATTTCCGCGAAGGTGTGGCGTTGCGCTTCGGCGTCCTTGCGATACCGGCCCTCGCGGATCGCACTTTCGGTTGACGCGGCCCATATCTTCGCATCCGTCAAGCGTTCAAAGGATTTGGTGTCCGGCGCGTGCCCCTTCAATCGAATCTTGACGCGATACGTTACCGTGCCGTTCGCGGCGGTACGTTTCTCGATAGCGGCCATCTCGATACCCTCCTCGAAGTTTTGTACTTTTTGTATGCGATTTCCTATATCTGAGAAACCGCTTTCTATTCCCGCTTTCAACTGGCAACGGTAGCTTACCATAAACGGCGGCAAATGTCAACAAGTAATATGTAATCACTTGGCTTGAATTCGTAACTACTTGTAAACAAAGGACTATTTCAGTGTCCCACGTGACAATGGGACACTGACGGGACACTTCGGCCTTGAAATGGGTAGGTTCTGTAGGTTTTGTTCCGGTTTCCAGGAAGGTGAAAATCATGTTTTCGGGACACTCAAGGCGCGAATAGTCGCCAATTGTTGCAAGCAAGTGTCCAAAGAGTGTCCAGCGGACCCATTTTGGACACAAAAAAGGACTCACAGTATCGCTGTAAGTCCTTTGTTTTCAGTGGTGGGCCTGGAAGGAGTTGAACCTTCGACCAAGTGATTATGAGTCACCTGCTCTAACCACTGAGCTACAGGCCCATGCAGTCCCGCCTGCTAGAGGGTCAAGGACCATTCGAGGAATGGCTTGAGTTCGCGGGCACGTGTTGGGTGGCGCATCTTGCGTAGCGCTTTGGCTTCGATCTGGCGGACGCGTTCGCGTGTTACGTTGAATACGCTGCCGACTTCTTCTAGGGTGCGAGGATACCCGTCGCCGAGTCCGAAACGCAAGCGGAGCACTTTTTCTTCGCGCTCGGTGAGGGTGTTGAGCACGTCGTTGAGCTTTTCTTGGAAGACGCTGAATGCGGCGGCGTTGGCTGGGGATTCGGCGCCTTTGTCTTCGATGAAATCGCCGAAGTTGCTGTCGCCGTCGTCGCCGACGGGGGTTTCGAGACTGATTGCTTCTTGGGCGATCTTGAGTATGCTGCGGACTTTGTCGGCGGACATCTCCATCTCGCGTGAGATTTCGTCGGCGCTGGGTTCGCGTCCGTAGGCTTGAATGAGGCGGCGGCTGGTCCTGACGAGTTTGTTGATGGACTCGATCATGTGGACGGGGATGCGGATGGTGCGGGCTTGGTCGGCGATGGAGCGGGTGATGGCTTGGCGAATCCACCATGTGGCATAGGTGCTGAATTTGTAGCCGCGCTGGTACTCGAATTTGTCGACGGCTTTCATGAGTCCGATGTTGCCTTCTTGGATGAGGTCGAGGAAGGACATGCCGCGGTTGGTGTATTTTTTTCCGATGCTGACGACGAGGCGGAGGTTGGCTTCGACGAGTTCCATTTTGGCTTTGTAGATTTTTTCTTCTTTGGAGCGGATCTCGTCGATCAGGAGGGTGATTCTGTCGGTGGTGAGGTGGGCGTCGGTCTGGATCTGGTCGATCTTGCGCTGGGCCAGGGAGAGGCGGCGGTCGGCATCGATGACTTGTTCGCGGTCGCAGGGAACTTTGGGTACGGCGTTGGGACGGCGGAGTTGGGCCGCGAGAATGTGTACTTTGTCGGTGGAGAGGCCGACTTCGCGTTCGACGCGGTCGATCTCGTCGCGTGCGGTGGCGATGCGGCGTTTAAGCCCTTTGATCTTGCGGGCGATCTTCATGATTTCTTTTGGTTTGAGTTGAAAGCGGCGGATGATGTCGACTTGTTCGGTGCGCATTTCATGAACGCGTTCGTGGTTGGCCGCGAGGGCTTTTGGGGAAAGGCCGGCTCGCAGCATGCGTTTTTCGATCTGGTCGACTTGCGTGGAGATCTGGACGATTCGTGCGATGGCGTCGGGCAGCTTCTTGATGAAATGCTCTTGGTCTTTTAGTTCTTCGATGTCGCTGACTTGGATGAGGTTGATTCGGCCTCCGAGGAGGCGCGCGGAGAGCATTTGGACTTCTTTGAGTGTGTAGGGTGTGTTGAGCAGGACTTCGGTGAGTTCTTTTTCGGCGGATTCGATGCGTTTGGCGATCTCGACTTCTTGTTCTTTTTTGAGCAGGGGTACGCGGCCCATCTCGCGTAGGTACATGCGCACGGGGTCGTCGGCGCGTTCGAGGGCGCTGTGGGTGGTATCGCGTCGGATCACGGCTTTTTTGGTCAGGGCTTCTTTTTTCTGTTGCGCCTGTTGGGTTTCGGAATCCATCTTGAACTCGTCGACCACGTCGACGTTCATGCCGCCGAGCTTGACCATGAGTTCGTCCATGGCCTCCCAGCTCGCGTCTTCGGGCAGGATGTCCAGGAGGATGTCGTAGGTAATTTTCCCGCGCTGTTTGGCCAGTTCGAGAGTTTTTTCCGTTTGCGCGTCTTTAGTTGGAATTTCTTTTTTCTTTTCCGTGCTCATTGCTGTCCTCGGTACCGCTACGTCCTTAGTTCAGCCCATTTCCATGCGCGGCTTTATGCTGCGCCTAAGCTTTGGATCTGCCGTTCGATGCCTGACTTGCGTTGGAGGAGTTGCGGAATGCGCACTTGGTCGCGGGCGCGTTCCGCTTGCATCAACTCGCTCTGAACGGTCTCTCGCTCTTGCGCGAGCAAGGCCCGCTTTAACCGTACTATATTTTTTGCGACGATGTCGGTCGTCTTTTCGTGGTCGAACTCCGGGCTATTGGCTGCGGCCGCATACAAGAATCTCGCGTCTTCGGATTGAAACACTGGCGCGATGCCTTGATCTTCCCATAGAGCGGTTAATACCTCGGATACCGGCCCGGGTTGCAGCGCGATGTTTTTCAGTGCCGCGCTTGCGTGTTCCATTGCGCCGCGATCTTGCAGTAATGCGGCAATGAAGTCGCGGTCTTGGTCGGTGATGGTCCGTCTTGGCGGTGGTTCTTCGTTCGACGGGCGGTTCTCTTGATCGTGGCGGAGTTTTGCGAACTCGTTGCGGCAGGCCCATTCGCTGAGTTGTAGTGCGTGGGCCATTCGTTTGAGGTATTCGTCGCGGCGGAGTTCATCTTGGACGTTTGCCATGATCGCGAACAGTTCGCGGGCCACGTCGGTGCGTCCTTCGATTGTGGCGAGGCGCTTTTCGCTCATGCGCACGTAGAATGTGACGAAGTCCGACGCCTCGGCGATTAGCGCGCGGAATGGCTCGGGGCCGTGTTTGCGGATGAAGTCGTCGGGATCTTTGCCGTCCGGCAGGGCCATGGCGCGCACGGTGAGGCCTGCATTGGTGAGGAGGCTTACTCCGCGTAGGGCTGCGCGGATGCCGGCGAGGTCGCCGTCGTATACGATGACGACTTCGGGCACGTAGCGGCGGATGAGGGCTGCCTGTTCGGGTGTCAGCGCGGTGCCGCATGTCGCCACGACGTTGTCGATTCCGCCGTCGAAACATCGCATGAGATCGAAGTAGCCCTCGACCAACAGGGCGCGTTTCTCGCGGCGCAGGCCTTCGCGGGCCTCGTTCAGGCCGTACAACACGCGTGCCTTCTTGTAGAGCGCGCTTTCGGGCGAGTTGATGTATTTGGGGATGCCGTCGCCCAAGTCGCGCCCGCCGAACGCCACGGTGTTGCCCGACACGTCGCGGATGGGGATTGTCAACCGGTTGCGAAAGAAGTCGTACAGGCCGCGGTCGTTGCGTTTGGCCAGGCCGGAAGCTTCGATAACGGTATCCTTGAATCCCTTGGCGCGTGCTGCCTCGACGAACCGTACGCCGCCTTCGGGGGCGTAGCCCAGGCCAAAGCGCTTACTCGTTTCCGGCTTCAACTCGCGCGTCTTGAGATACTGCCGTCCGACGCCGCCTTTGAGCACGTCGGCAATACTGTCTTGGAAAAACCGGACCGCGAACTTGGAGGCTTCGATCAATTGGGTGCGCAGGTAATCTTCGCGGTCATCGGATTCGGACATCGCGGGCAGCCGCACGCCGGCGCGTTCGGCGAGCTTACGCAACGACTCGATGAAGGTCAGTCCTTCGAAATCGCATAGGAACCCGATGGCGTCGCCGTGCTTTTCGCAGCCGAAACAGTAATATTGCTGGCGGTCGCGGCTGACGGTAAAGGACGGGGTTTTTTCGTTGTGGAACGGGCAGCATGCCTTGAAGCGGCCGGAACCGGCTGCTTTCAATTCGAGGCACGACCCGACGACGTCGACGATGTCGTTTGCCGCGAGAACTTGCGCCAGGACTTCTCTCGAATACTTCGGCATTGGTCGTTTCCGGATAATCTTGCGTAACCCTTGGCCACCGCGAGCCAAAGGTGAAGCCCTATACTGTCGCTCCTTGGACCGCAAGAGGCGGAAAAGTCCGAAAAAAGGACGGACCTACCCCAAGGGGTGTCAAATCAAACGAACTATAGCATTTTTCCGGCTCTGCGTCAAGAAATCCATGGCGGGCGGCATTCCTGCGGTTCGACCCCGAAAAAATGGGCCTAAAAATAGGACTTGACAAAATCACCGTTAAAATGTAAGCAATTACCGTGTTGGCGGGGGTTTTACACGCCAGCGGTGGAAAAACAGGGCGCGTGGACGCGCGCGGAGCGGTTCGCAACAGATGTAGCGAGCTACTCCGGTGTTAATGTGTTGACATGGTTGAACGATTGGACAAGGAGAACGAGCATGGCAAAGGCAATGACGAAGACGCAGATTTTGGCAAAGCTGGCCGAGTGTGTGGGCATCACGAAGAAGCAGGCTGGCGAGGCGTTGGCCTGTCTGGTTGACATGGCCTACAAGGGCGCCAAGGACGGTTTTACGCTTCCGGGTCTTGGCAAGCTGGTGATCGTGGCGCGCAAGGCCCGCACGGGTCGTAACCCGGCCACGGGCGCTAGCATCAAGATCCCCGCGAAGAAGGTGCTCAAGTTCCGTATCGCCAAGGCGGCGAAGGAAGCCATTTCCCCGACGAAGAAATAATGGTCGTTTGCGTATGCAGGCGCCGACCCGTTTTCGCGGGTCGGCGCCTGTCGTGATATGGCGTGATAGTATTTGAGATTAGGATTGTGCTACGAATCGTCGTTGACAAGTAATTTCGTGGCGATGGCAATCCGCAAATTGCAGTTGCAAAAGCTGGGGTTATTTCCCGCGATGTTCAGCTAGCCCAATGGCTTTTAACGCTTGCACCGCCTGAGCGTGGCGCGGCTCCAGTTCGAGTGTGCGTTCGAACATTTTGCCTGCCGCTACGGTATTCCCTTGTCCCATCAACGCGACGCCGAGCGCATAAGCCGCTTCGGCGTCCCATGGTCGTGCGCTATAGGCCACAGCGAGGTCCGTTTCGGCCTCGGGATACCGCGCAAGTTGAGTCAGGGCGACGCCCCGGTTGAAATGGACGTCGGGATCCGTCGGATCGACGTGGAGGGCTTCATCCCAGACTCGGAATGCCTCGTCAACATGCTTCGTCTGGAAAAGGACAATGCCGAGGTTGGCGCGGATGAAAACCGAATCCGGCTTCCAACTGAGCGCGGTGTCGAAGGTTTGTCGCGCGGGTTCGAGCTTGCCTTGCGACAACAAGACCATACCAAGGTTTCCCATTGCTCCGGCGTAATGTGGATCGATGGCCAACGCCGCATCGAATTCGCGCGCCGCGCCGTCGAGTTGTCCTCGCGTGAGCTGTGCACAGCCGAGTTTTACGTGTGCGATTTTATTTGGACCGGTCACCGCGATCGTGTGCCGGAAAAGCGTTTCGGTATCGTGCCAGACGCGGGTCTGCTGGTTCGTAAGAAACGCACAAGGAACGATGGCGGCACACGCCATAAGGCTCTTGACGGGAACGGACTTTACGAGATCTCCGATCAGCCACACCGCCGCAATACACACGCCAATCGTCGGCAGATACGTGTACCGGTCGGCATAAGCCTGATCGCCGATCTGGAGGATACCGATAACCGGCATCAGCATGATCCCGTACCACAGCCAGCCGACGGCGAGATATGGGCGCGTACGCCGGAGCCTCAGTATCGCGATGGTGGCGAGAAGCAGCATGACAGCCGCGCAGGCGGCCATCGAGTACGATATCGAGGCGCCCGGATGCGGATAAAGTATGGCGAGGTGGCGCGGGAGGATCGTCTTACCAAGATACGCGGCATAGGCCGTTGCCGCGTTGGCGAGCCGGACGATCATTGGAAATTGCTCGAATGAACCGACGGCGCCGCCGCGTGCCTGAACCACAATGGTTATTGCCGACGAGAAAACGGCGGCTGCGAAAAAGGGTATCTTCTCGATGAACAGCGCGCGCGGGCCGGTGCGTTCGAGCGGCCAGTAATCCAGCAGAAGCATCATGAGCGGCAACGTGACCAACATTGGTTTCGCGAGCAAGCCCAACGCGAATAGTCCAAGAGTCACAAGGTACCGGGAACGCGCCGGGTTTCGTGCGTAGATCGTGTATGCCCATAACGATGCGATACCGAACAGCCCGCTCAGCACGTCCTTGCGCTCTGCGATCCACGCGACGGATTCGACGCGCAACGGGTGCAATGCGAACAGCGCGGCCACAACGAAGGCGCGCGCGGGCGAACCGGTGGCCCGTGCGAGAAACAGGTACAAAAGCGCGGCGTTGAGCGTATGAATAAGCAGGCTCGTAAGATGATGGCCGGCGGGATTCATCCCATAAAACGTGTAATCCAGGAGATGCGACATCCAAGTGAGCGGATGCCAGTTCGCGGCAGAGGCGCTCGTAAACGCCCAAAGCACATTGGCCGTCGACAGTCCCGCGCGCACGTGGGCGTTCGCGGTTACATATAGATTATCGTCGTATGTAACGAAGTCGTTGTAAAGGGCAGGCGCGAATACGAGCACGACCGTCAGGACAAGAACGACGATGAGGATGCTATCTCGTGCGGATGCTGTCACGTCGGCTGGCTGCCTCCGTCATTCCTGCAACGCATCGATGCGGACGACACGGTTTTCAGCGTCGACGTGGACAACACGCGGCACGTGCGCGCGGGCCTCTTCGGGCGTCATGATCGCGTAGGTGATCGCGATGATGAGATCGCCCGGATGGCCCAAGCGCGCTGCCGCGCCATTCAGGCATACGGTGCCCTTGCCGCGCTCTCCCGGAATTACATACGTCTCGAACCGGTCACCCGTGTTGATGTTCACAACCTGGATCTTCTCGTTCACAAACAATCCCGCCGCCTCGATCAAAAGCGGATCGACTGTCAGGCTGCCCGCATAATTCAGATTCGCCTCCGTCACAGTCGCGCGGTGAATCTTGCTCTTCAACAGCGTCACGAACATCGTTTCACACCTCAAACTTTATGTTGTCGATAAGCCGCGTCTTACCGGCCCACGCCGCGATGGCCACGAGAACCGTCCCTGCAATGCGTTCCAACGGTTGCATGGTCTCGCCATCGACCAGTTCCACATAATCGACCTGCACATCCGCCATGCCGGCGCGAACCTGCGCGACGAGCGTGTGCGCGTCGCGTTCGCCGGCTTCGATGCTTTCGCGCGCCTCGAACAGCGATCGTGAAAGGCACAGCGCACGCGCGCGCTCCTCGGCGCTGAGATACGCGTTGCGCGAACTCATCGCGAGACCATCCGGTTCGCGCACGATGGGCATCTCGACGATTTCGATGTCCATATCGAGGTCGCGCGTCATCCGCTTGATCACCGCGCACTGTTGCGCGTCCTTTTGTCCAAAGTACGCGCGATGCGGCAACACGGCGTTGAAAAGTTTCGTCACAACCGTCGCGACGCCACGGAAGAAATGCGGACGCGATCCGCCGCAAAGTCCCTGGCTCACGTCTTCCACGATCACGTACGTCGAGTATCGCTCCGGGTACATCGTAGAAGCCCGCGGCGCATAAATCACGGATGCGCCGGTCGCCTCCGCAATGCGCGAATCCGCATCGAAGGTCCGCGGATACTGATTGAAATCCTCATGCGGCGCAAACTGCGTCGGGTTCACGAAGATGCTGAGCACGGCAAGATCGTTCCCGCGCGAAGCCGCGCGCATCAGACTCGCATGACCCTCGTGCAACGCGCCCATCGTCGGCACAAGCCCGATCGTCTTGCCCAAGGCGCGCTGCTCGAACGACCAAGCGCGCATCGCTTCGGGCGTATCAATAATAGTCAAGTCGAATACTCCCTCACTTAAACACGTTTTCCTCGGACGGAAACGACCCGTCTTGGACCGCCTTGACATAATCCTCGCAGCCCTGCCGCATCAAGCCGCGCACATCCGCGAAAGTTCGCGTGAAACGCACGGTTCCCCAGCCGAGAATATCGTGAAACACAAGCACCTGGCCGTCGCAAGAAGCACCCGCGCCAATTCCAATCGTCGGAATCGACACCCGTTCCGTAATTTCCGCCGCGAGGTCGGCTGGGATGCATTCGAGGACGACTGCGAAACAACCGGCTTCCTCGATGCCCCGTGCTTCGTCCATGAGTCGCGCCCGGCATTCCGTCGAACGCCCCTGGACCTTGTAGCCGCCGATTTGGTTTACCGACTGCGGCGTCAGGCCGATATGGCCCATGACGGGGATCCCCGCGCGCAGAATCGCCGTGATCGCGCCGCCGAACTTGTCCGCCGACCCTTCGAGCTTGACGCCCTGCGCTCGGCCTTCGACAATCAGTCGGCCAGCATTGCGCAACGCGTCGTCGGGATTGACTTGATACGAGAGGAAAGGCATGTCCGCGACGACCATGGCATGCTCGACCGCGTCCGCGACCATCCGCGTGTGATAGCACATCTGGTCCATTGTGACGCCCAGCGTGTCCGGGCGCCCCATGACCACCATCCCGCACGAGTCGCCCACGAGGGCGATATCGACACCGGCGGCGTCGACGATTTGTGCGGTGGGGAAATCATACGCGGTGAGCATGGCGATTTTGCCGCCCTGCCCCTTCCGCTCCTTGAGCGAAACAGCCGTGATACGTGCCATAGCTAGATCCTCCTGAACCCCGCTCCGGCAGGGATTCGTCTCAGTCCCATTAAGGGATCCAAGCGTTCAGTGGTCCTGTTCCTGGCAAATGTCCAACATGTCGCACAATGCGCTCGACGGCGTGTGCAACACAACGCCGCCAACTGCCTCGGGGCTTGAAGCCAACGCCGTCACCGTCTTCCCGCTAACCGGGTCCACGGCATCCGGCGCGATTTCCGCCAACGGCGTCAACACGAACAACCGTTGCCGGAACGCCGGGTGCGGAATCGAGAGCACCTCGCTCTCGACCACACGCTCGTCCCACAGGATGATATCGATATCGATCATCCGCGGGCCCCAGCGCATCGACGGCTTACGCCCGATATCGCGTTCAATGCCCTTAACCATGTTCAGGAGTTCAAGCGGCGCGAACGCCGTCTCGATTTCCACGGCCAAGTTCAAGAACGCGGACTGACCCACAACACCAATAGGCTCGGTTTCATAGCACGACGACACGGCTATTAGCCGCACGCCCTCGCACCGCGCCAACATCGAAATCGCCTCGCGCAACCGCGCCAACCGATCACCGATATTGCCGCCAAGACTCAACAGAACCCGCATCGGGGCCATTCCACTTGGCGAACACTTGCCACCTAAAGAATATCACAGCAAAGTGGGAGATTCAATACGCCAAAACGAATCCGCCTACACCAGTTTCGTGATCCCCGGCATCGGTATCGGACCGAGCGGATTGGGACCGAGTTCGAGTTTCGCGGGACTGAGATCGAGTTTTGAGGCGTTCATGGCCCAGTCCCATTTCATGGCGCTGCCGGTGTGCGCGCTCATGCGTGCGAGGATCGCCGTCATGGTGCTTTCGGCGACTTGGCGGCCTTCATTGATCGGATTTCCGGCACGGATGCTGTCGATGAAATCGGCGTACTCCTGCACTTGCGGATCGACGGACGCGCCGTCGTACTTGTACTCGACGCCCCCTTCGAAATAGGCGCCGCCAAAATCAACGTAGGCCCGCGCTTTCGTACCAACGAACCGCATATCGTTGCGCGTGCTGACGCCGTCGGTTTGGCCGCCCATGTACTCGACGCGCACCCCGTTCGGATACTCGAACTCGGCTGCGAAATGATCGTACGCGTCCCCATATTCAGGCGCGGTGCGGACCTGGCGTCCACCGTTCGCGATGCACTTGACCGGATGCGCGTTGAAAGCCCAGTTCATCAGGTCGAGATTGTGGACGTGCATCTCGACGATGAAATCGCCCGATAACCATGTCATAAACAGCCAACGCCTGATCTGGTATTCCATTTCCGACATGCCCGGTTTCGGCTGTTTCATGTCCCCGTACCATTCGAGCATCCCGTCCCCGATACGCACGCATTGGCCACCGACCAATTCGCCGATCTCGCCATTGTGCATGCGCTGCATCGCGTCCATGATATGCCGCGCGCGCCGCATCTGCGTGCCGGCGCCCACCGCAAGATTTTTCTCCTTCGCCTTGTCCGCGGTTTCGATGAACGCCCGGACGCCGACCGGATCGACCGCGATGGGTTTCTCGACGAAACAATGCTTGCCCGCATCGACGGCGGCCTGGAAATGCATCGGACGGAAATAGGGCGGCGTGGTCAAGATCACCATGTCGACCCCGGAGTCGATGACCTTCTTATAGGCATCGAATCCAACGAACATCTTTTCGGGCGTGACCTTGTAGATCTCGTCGACGGGAAGTTTCCGTTTCGCGAGATTGCCCTTGATCACCTTTGACGCATTGTCGAGTTTGTCTTGAAACACGTCGCCAAGCGCCACCAATTCGACGCCCTTCGCCGACGCCGCGCAGTCAATAATTCCCGCGCCCATCCCGCGTCCCCCGCAACCGATCAACCCCACGCGGATCTTGTCCGACCCTTGCGCGTATGCCTTGTGCGACATCGACATCAACGACGCCGCGCCCACCGCTGCGGATGCCTTCAAAAAACCACGCCTCGATACATCGTTCGCCTTCGTGTCCATAACAATATCCTCCAGTTTAGACTAAAGGCTACAGGCTTCAGGGGGCATTGATCAAACTCAAGGATGAAGGATGAAGGATGAAGGATGAAGGGACGTACTGCTCGTTTCTCAAATTTCAAATCTCGTAAGACTTTAGCCGTTTGGCGTGGTATTTGGCGGTAAAGATGGCATTTGGCCAGTTCGTAGGTAGTCGGTAATGGCGTCGTGAACCATCTTGACGGGATTGTGACC
>CAIYET010000346.1 GCA_903925285.1 Candidatus Hydrogenedentota bacterium
CGAAACCGTTCGTGTTGTTACGTTGGAACGCCTCAATCGCGCCGGGTGTCGCGACAATCGGACCCAAATGGAATGATACGTTCTTCACGGGCTCCTCTTGGGCCTTGGGGTCATCGAGGACGCCGCCATTGCTGACGAAATCCGAGATATCCGTTTCACTGGTCACCTGCCCGTTGGACACAAGCAATGCCATGCGCGTTCCTTTTTTCTCATCGACATCGCCCTCAACGGCAACCATGAACGTGCCTTCCACTTTGGGGTCCGGCAGACAACCAATGGCTCTGGTATCGGTACTCCACCCCAGTTCGTGGACGGCATATTGAACCGCAATGTCACGTACTTCTTGATTCGACATCCTATTTCACGTCCTTTCTATTGGTTGGATGCTCAGATAAATGGTGCTCGCGGGCCGCCGGGGAACAACTGCATAATCTCCCGGCATTTCAGGACCGTAAACTCGCTTCTCGCATCGTAATGCTCCGTTTTTGCCCATGCGTCTATACAGGCAAGCATCACCTCGAACATCTGCTGCTGAAGGGTCCGGTGCTCTTGCATTACGGCCTGAACGAATGCCTGATTGTTGTGGCCCATGCCATTGACCCAATTACTGAAACCCTGGACAACCGCACGGGCCTTATCATCGGATTCCATGACTTAGACATCCTCCCGAGGAAACGTTCGTACGGTTTTGCCGTTGATGGTCACGTGATGAGTTTCGTAGCAGGTGTCCATCCATGCGCAGAACCTGTTCAGAACTTCCTGGTAGGTTTCCGGGGTGTAATCCAACGTCAAACATGAACGTGGATACTGGGCGTCATGCTGCTGAAAGAATCCACCCTTGAATCCCTTGTCGTTGTAATGTGCAAGGGTAAACAGCGCACGCCAGACAAAGATGGAATCCGGTGTGTAGCACGGCTGCTTACATTCAACAATATTGTGGATATGCCCTACACGCTCCAGAATGCAGTCCGCATCCATACTGGTTTGAATACTGCCGAGATACTGGCTTGAACCGAGCCCAAACGCCTTACTTCGCTTGGTCGTAACGACTTGCCACACGGAAGGATGTTCATCAGCCCATTGGATAATGGGGGCAAGGATTGGATTGGTCGTCTGTACTTGTACCAGCACTTCGGATTGGTACACCGTCCTGGTGATGGTCTGCTCGAAGGTTTTCATGTTGGTGTCATCGCCTCCTCCGGCGCACATCCAACCACCTCGATGGTTGTGGCGGGATTGCCGTTCCATTCCACTACCAACCCCGCTTTCCGAAGCGCATCCGCGACTTGTTCGCCGATTTGAGTCTCAAGTCCGGTGGTTTCGCCCTCAATTCCCTTCGGCGGCAAGTAGCAATACCGGACATCAAGCACGCCGCCCTTACGGAAGTGTTCCTCATCCTGCCGATGCCAGTACACGGCACGGTTCCGCCGCCGTTTCTCCGCGATTTCACCCAGTTCCGCGACCGCGCATGACATGCAGCAACTGAAATTCGTCTTGGTGAGAAAGCCCACCTTGCGAAGCTCACCAAAGGCCACTTGGACTCTGTGGCGTATCGCAGCCACCTCATCAGGATTCATTCGTTTCTCGTTCATTCTCATTCCTTTCATCTGGTTTGGGCCTACTTTCCGCATACTCTCCCACTGGTCTGTCTCCTTTCTGTTGTTGTCTCACTTTTTTCAGCGATTCGTTCGCCAGTCCAAGTACCTCCCAATTTAGCCGTCACGCTCTAGCCCCGGCTCAACATCCTCACCGCCGTCAGGTAGGCATCCATCTCCATATCGGCAAACCAGACCCCGGCCAAGGCAATCAAAATCATCGGGTTGCAGCCATTGTTAGCGCCGCGTCCAGGACTTGGCGGTTTCGAGCGATGGACAAACAGCGGTTCTCCCTGTTTGGACAAGGTCCAGGTCCGGCCACACTTCCAGCACGTCCAGGATGTTCCCAGTACGGCATTCGTTGGGTAATGCTGCTTTCTACCACATGAACATCTTCCGGCAAGATGCGTCATAATGAATTTCTCCTTTCAAATCATCATCAAGGCAATGAGCGGCACACCCTACGTTGGGAGTCCGCCTCCGGTTGAGAATCAGTCTTTCGTAACGTTACGAAACTTTTCGAGCAATTCCTTGAGCCAATCCCAAAGTCTCGGTTTGAACACAGGGCAGTCGTCGTTTGAGTTCAATGCGGAACACAGCCCCGGCACCATTTCAAGCCTTTGAACATTGCCTTCATGCCGGCACAGTTGCATCA
>CAIYET010000347.1 GCA_903925285.1 Candidatus Hydrogenedentota bacterium
AAGGTCGCTCTGGGGGAACCGCTGCAAGAAGTTCGCGGCGCCATGGCTTGCGAACTTGCGCGGTTCCACGCTCCGCTCCCCTTCGCTCGCTTGACGGCGGGATGCTCGTGCTGAGGAAACCGTGCCGCTTGGCATCCGTTCCCATTCTTCCCTATGCCCGCCCGCACACCACCGGCGTTTCACACCAAAATCAAGCCGCACGAATCCGTGCGTTTCTATTCAGCGATTCCCCTTCTACAAATGCACTACTGCACGTTCGTCATCATCGGCCCGGAGGGCGATCCGGACACGCTCGTCGCCAAAATCCTGGAGCCGTTCGACGAGGAACTGAAAGTCTCGCCCTTCAGAAAATACTTGGAACAGTACGAGATTGTCCGGATGGCAGAGCACTACAAGCTGGACCAGCACAACTTGCACGCGCTCGCCGAGCGCCTGGCAGACTGGGTCGGCTGGCCGGGAGGCGTTGACCGCCGCGCAGCAATTCCCGGTCGCCAAGAAACCACGTGAAAAGGGCCGCTGGCAACGCTAGCAGTTCGCGACCTTTAAGGGTGAATTGGGTGGTACCTATTGGGAGGAATACGCCTATAATATAGTGACGGTCTGGAAAGTTCCGTGAGGCCGTGACTGTGAGCAAATTCTCGATGGCCATTCCATTTCATCGTCGCATCCTGAGTGTCCGCAAGCATCTGTCCGCCGATGGACTGTATGCCTTGCTGTCCGCGGCCTTCAAGAAGATTCCAGATCACCGCCGGGAGGGGAGTCCGATTCCGCTGGTGGATACACTGATGTCGGCCTTCGCCATGTTCGCACTCAAGGACCCTTCGCTGCTCGCCTTCGAGGAACGTCGTAACGACGAGAATATGCGAAACCTATTCCGCATCCACCGTCAGCCTTGCGACACGCAGATGCGCGAGAACCTGGACCCCATGGATCCAGAGCAATTGCGTCCCGTGTTCGGGAGTGTTTTCCGGGAACTGCAACGCGGTCAGGCCCTCAAGCCGTTGGTGTTCTACGAAGGTTGCTATCTGTTGCTGTTGGACGGCACGGGATACTTTTCCTCGCAACAGATCCATTGCGACTCCTGCCTGAAGAAGGTCAACGCAGAGACAGGCGAGGTGACGTACCAGCATCAGATGCTGGCGGCCGTACTGGCCCATCCGGACCACAAGGAAGTCATTCCGTTGGCGCCGGAGGCGATTTGCCAGCAGGACGGGAACACCAAGAACGATTGCGAGCGGAACGCATCCAAACGACTGCTGCGCAAAATCCGCAAGGAACATCCGCGACTCAAGCTCATCGTGGTCGAGGACGGGCTGGCCAGTAACGCGCCGCACATTCGGGAATTGATCGCTCTGGACATGCACTTCATTCTCGGCGCGAAGCCTGGAGATCATGAGTTCCTCTTCGACGAACTGATCGCGGCGTTCGAGGACGATCGCGTGACGACGATCTCCTGGAAGGTCGGGGATGGTCAGGCCGAGATCTCCTTTGTCAATCAAGTTCCCTTGAACGAATCGAACCGCGATCTGCTGGTCAACTTTCTCCACTACGTGGAGTACGGGCCAGACGGCGAGCCACGGAAAGTCTTTACTTGGGTTACTGACTTATGCATTACACGCAGCAACGCCCAGCTCCTGGTCCGCGGCGGGCGTACGCGGTGGAAGATCGAGAACGAAACGTTCAACACGCTCAAGAACCAGGGCTATCACTATAAACACAATTATGGGCATGGAAAACAGCATCTGTCTGTGGTCCTTTCCATGCTCATGATGTTGGCCTTTCTGGTCGATCAAACGCAGCAACTCTGCTGCCCTCTGTTCGGCGCGGTGTGGAAGAAACTCGGTAGCAAGCGCGCGCTATGGGACCACTTGCGTTCCCACTTCCGGCATTTCACCTTTCAGTCGATGAAGCACCTCTATGAGGTCATGCTTTACGGGCTCGCCAAGAATCTGCCGGCCCCGCGCCTGGACTCATCGTAAGCCAATCTCTTCGCACTTCGGCTCCTCGCGGCCACAAAGCAACGCCTGCCGCCATCCAACCAGACCCGCTCGCGGTCAGGCTATGCGCCGAGCCTACGATCCGTCTCAATACTATGACATCCCCGCGCGCCCTGTCGCCCTCGAACCCTTTCCAACTCTCGCAGTCTTAGCCATCTTCCCACGAATTGCAGGCCCACATCGTTTCAAATGTTACGCTTCTCCGTCTGCCCCCCTACACTACGATCACGCCGGGAATTGCTGGAGTGCGGGAAGCCATCGGTGCGGTAGAACACCAACAGCTTGCGCGGCTTCTGGGGCGGGACCTCCGGCTTGTCGGGCAGCGCTGCGCGAATCTTCTGGACCTCCGCTTCCGGCACCGCCGGCCAGGGGCGCTCGCCATTCGGGAGCTTATCCGGGATCTTATCGACCGCCAGGGTG
>CAIYET010000348.1 GCA_903925285.1 Candidatus Hydrogenedentota bacterium
CCAGCTCTCCCTCGGCCGCACAAGCGTCTTCAAAGGCATTTCAAAGTCCATGAGCAAAGCGTACTCGGTCTTTTCTTACTGTGTTGGGTTATCAACATGTCGTAACTGTAGCCTCACCTCCGCTGCATCCGTATTCGAGGAAAACCCAGACGAATCAAGAGCGGGCGCAACTTGTTCTTGAGATTGTTTTTGCGTTTCACGCTCTTCCTGAGTAGAGAAAACATACTCAACCTTGGGTCTGATCCAGATAAGGATGATGCCACCGATAACAGTAATGGCGACACCGACTATTATTGCTAGCAACGTCTTCTCAGGCCACCATTTTAGCCTACTTGGCTCTTTGGCCATGCCCGCAAACATATCAAGGGAGCTCTGTTGATTCGTGGCTATTTGTTGAAGGGAATCTATGATTTTGCGGAATCCTTCACGCGCTTCAAGAATAAGATTGCTCCCGTAAGAGTTAAGCATATCCTTTATAATGTCAATTTCTATATCTGCTCCGGCCGCCAGTGCCTTCGCTACAGACTTATCCCCCGCAGAACTATTGGCGGTTTGTTTGACTATAGCTCTGCTGACCTCGGCGCTGGCGAATAAGGCGGGAGCCACGTCCTCCAGAGCTTTGACAGCGGCTTCATCTATCGTTCCGACCGTTTCTGTATGTTCTGGCGCTTCCGTCTCCGCCGGATATGTCTGCTCCGGCATCTTCTGGACAGAATCAGAGGAAGTAGGGGCGCTTGGTTCCTGAACGTCCTCATTCCTCCCCAGAATGCGCCGATAGGTTCGAGGGTTTATAGTACCGCCAGAATTTCGCTGTCCCTCTTTTCGAATGTCGTCACGAATATCTTTCGAGGTCCTCAGTACGCGTTCTGCCAGCGAAGTGGGAGGTTCCAGTACGGAGCGTGTTCTCTTCTGCATCTCATCCATGATTTGCCGTGGAGACCGCACTATAGCGCCCGTTCTTGAGGTCATCGAGTCTTGCGCGTGGAGTTTGTTAAGCACTTTGTCCAGCGACGGCACGATGGACCCGGTTCGAGATCCAACGCCTTGTTGCTGTCCCGCTTCGTTATCGCGTATTTCCTGGAGCATTCCTTGCATGGACCGAAGAACATTGCTTTGTTTTTGCACGGAAGGCACAGGTGTCTTCTTCTGTTGACGGTCTATCTCTTGAATTACCTTCAGGAGAGACACAGCCAAAGGGGGGCCGCCAATTTCCCGGAAGGCCTTTTGTTGAAGAGGGCGCGCGTCTTCCAGTTGTCGGCACAGTTCCAGCACATAATGGCTTAATGGTTTCGGATACTCTTTATCTTCCATGTTGCTGTGTATGATCCTTTTCGATCTAAGCGCAGCTTCTCATCCTAACGCTTTCCAAGAAGTTTTCATTGGGGTAATTCCAGTTCCCGCTGTCTTGCGCGTCCTTGTACTTGTACTTTCGGATCTTCCGTGTTTGATTCAATTTGCGGCAACTCGATTACGGGCTGCGGGAGGTTTTCGTTTGGGGCGATGTCCCAGTAGGGGTCGTATTTGCGGGTAAAGGATTCGAGGCCGATGGATTTGAGTTCGTCGAAGCGGGCTAGGCAGAGGTCCGGGGCCTTGGGATAGCTCTTGTGACTGAAGGTCGAGAGGACGTGGGCGTATTGATCCCGGTTCAGGCCGTAGGCGTCCGCCACTACCGCGTCTATCGCCGCGCGCACCGCCCACCGTTCGACATCTCCCTCCAGCACCGGCCACGTGAACGGCGGCTTCGGCTCTCGCCATACCTCGCCCAACTGTTCATGCCAGAGCAAAGCGTAACCGATATGGTTGCACAACAGTCTTACCGCAAAATGGCTACAGAGAATGCTGGATTCAGGGCTAAGATGGGCGGCAGGTGTAGGATCCAAGAAGTTGAAAGTGACGTTGGCCGCTACACGCAGGCGAAGCAACCAGTCAAAGGGAAAACTGTTGGCAAGTGCAGTGAGAAGTATTGCGCTGGTTGTAGGCCGATCCCAAGGTGCTTTTTCTATTGCCGCGCTCCCATTTGCGAGGATCCCCGGCGGCAGGACAGTGAAGATCGCTGTTCTCTCATCCGTAGAACGTGCAATCATCCGAAATCCTAGACGATAGTATCTGGCGGCTTTCAGTCTTGCCGTTTTGGGAAGTGGAAGTGAAACGAGTCTGGATATGACACATAGGAAATAAGGGCGATTACCCCAAAGGTCCGTATACTGGTGAAACGTCTTGCCTTCGTGAAGGGGTATGTAACCAATGCCTCGTAATCGCTCGAGCACTGAACATTCACGCGGATCTTCCATCGAAGACAAGATTCCCTCAACCGCAATTGAGCGCCAACGATCCTTGGATGTGTGAAGCTCCTCCGTGGG
>CAIYET010000349.1 GCA_903925285.1 Candidatus Hydrogenedentota bacterium
CGGCGTCGAACGCGGGTCGAACCCGTTCTTGGTGGGATAGCGACGATTTTAGATTTTTGATTTTGGATTTTAGATTTTAGATTTTGGTTTTTGGAGTGCAGAAATCCAAAATCCAAAATCCAAAATCTTTGGAGAGATTCAGATTATGACTTCGTTAGTGTCCGCACTGTGCCTGTTGATGGGCGCCACGGTGACGGTAAGTGTCGCGCCGGACCAACCGGTGCCGCACGTCTATGTGGACGATCCCGTGATTGTCGAGTTGCGATCGGACGCGGATGTGACGGTGCGTGCCTTGATCGAGGTCGCGCCGGATCTGGGCGGTTCGCCCGTCACGATTAGTCTTGGGCCTATCGAGCTTCGTGCGCAGGGTACCTATTGGACGCCGCTCAAGGGCGTGTCGTCCGAACGCGGGCGCTACCATCTTAAGGCGCACATCGTGTCGGAGCCTCTCGGCGGCGGCGCGTGGGACGGGGCGGCGGTCTTCTGTCGCATTAGCCGCCCGAAACCGGAAGCGACTCCGCCGTTTTGCGCCGTGCTCAGTGGAAACAATGCGCGCTGCCTGATGGTATTGAAAGGCATCTCCGTGCGCAGTGTTCGTCTGGATGGGGAAGCGGACGACGTGCAGGCCCGCCTGCAAACTGTGGCCGACATGGGCTTTCAAGCGGTGTTGCGGCTGACGGCGCGCTCGGCGGACACGTGCGAAGCGCTTGCGAAGACGGCAGGCGACCGCGTGGTCCGGTGGGATATCGATGCAGGGCCTTCGACGGATGCCGTCATCGCCATCGCGAAAGGTTTGCGCCGGGGAGGCGCCAAATCGCCTATCGCCGTCGTCGTGGACGGACCACAGACGCTCGAATCCATGCTGGCGGCGGGCGTCGGCGCACTTGTGAACTCGGTTATTCTCGGTAAGGATTGGGCGCGCTCGGCCGATGTGGCCGCGTTACGCGACGCGGCTGAATCGCTTGGATATGAGGGTATGACTTTCGCGGGACAACTGTCGGCGGCCGCAGCCGAGGCCCCGGATGTGGGCGTCAAGATCGCCCGGCAAGCCATCTTGAACCGCGCGCTATTCACGGGGCAGGCGGAAGTGGACACGGCGTTCCTGTATGGTGACGATTTTGGGCCGGGGTATGTGTGCCTGAGCGAAATGCCACGCCGATTGAATGACTATCGGTATCTGGGCGATTTGACGTTGGCGGGCGTTCACGTCCTGGTCTTCGAGAGCGGTGTTCAATGGGTGGCCGCGTTTTGGGCCGACGCGCCGAAGGACGTTTCGCTGCCCGTCGACAAGGCCACGGGGTTTGCGCTGTACGACGCGCGGGGAAATGCGCTGCCGCCTCCGCAAGCCGCCGATGGCGCTATAATGGTGCAGGCGGTTGCCGAGCCGCGGCTTTTGGGTGGGACTGGCGGTTCGTTGACATTGCATGCGGTTCGGGAACAGGTCAAACGCCTTGTGACGTCTTTCGACAACGGTGAGGAACGGAAGAGCAAGTTGCCGCCGGAAGTCCGTGACGCGGTCAAACGCTTCGGGCAAGTCGATTCGTCGAGTTACACCCGGATGGACTTCTTTAATTTGTTGAAAATGTTCCCTCGGATGGAAGAGCTTTGGCAAACGGGTGCGGTTCCGCGCGCAGTGGCGGTACCTGCGTTGGCGGACATGGCCCAACTTGCGCGCGATCTGTGCGTGCTCGAACAGGAACGGGGCGAACCCTTCGTCGAGCCGATGCAGAACACATTGGCTAATTGCGGACAGTTGCAGTCACGGTATTTGACCAGTTCGTCGGGTTCGGCAGAAACGCATGGACGTCCTGATTGGCTCATGGAGGAAGTCGGACGCCTGATGGCGGAAGCGGAACGGCTTGCGAAGGATGGACGGCTTATGGAAGCGGGGGCAGTGGCGACGTTGGCCGAATGGCGCGCGCGTGCCCTCGATGTCGCCGCGAAGGCCCAGCCGTTGGGCCTGCCGGAGAAGGAAATCAAGCCGCCTGAACCGCCGCCTGTGAAAAAGGAAGAGAAGAAGGAAGAAAAGAAA
>CAIYET010000350.1 GCA_903925285.1 Candidatus Hydrogenedentota bacterium
AGAATCACGAAGTCGCGCAGAAGTCGCTGAAGGCTGGCGCTGGTCAATTGCTCGTTCAGACGAAGGTGATCTGATGGCCACCGTCAAAGCGTTTATACACGCCAAGATCGAACAGTACTTCACACACATTTCGGATGGTATCAAGGATCGCGTAGGCTATGCGATTTTCCCGTTCGACATGACCAAAAACGGTTACACCTTGGTCAAGGAAATCGAGGTCGAGTTCGACGAGCCGGGTTACAAAGACGTCGTTGCCGGCACCGTGCAGGCGATGCGCGAAAAGCAAGCGGAATTGCGCGACGAAGTCAACACGAAAGTGGCGAACATCGAAGAGCAGATCCAGCGGCTGCTGTGCATCGAAAACAAACCTACACAGGAGGCATCAGAATGAAACAACTTGATAAATCCAAGTGGGAAGATGGCCCGTGGAAAAGCGAGCCTGACCAAGTTAATTTCAAAACAGAAGAAGGGCTTGACGCGGCTATCGTTCGATCGAGCCATTCCGGCTCTTTGTGCGGCTATGTCGGCATTCCAAAGTCCCATCCATGGCACGGAAAGGGATATAGCGACCTCGTTCAGCCTACAGCGGCTCAGAACGATCGCCCTGTGGACTTGACGAAGATCAGCCCGATCGAATTACTCTGTGCAGCTATAACCGACAAGGAAGAAGACGCAGGGGAAAGAATTGGCTTGCTTGTTGATGTACACGGCGGATTGACCTATGCGGGAGCAGGAATTGCAGAATTCAATGAAGACCCTGACCTGTGGTATTTCGGGTTCGACTGTGCGCACTCTGGAGACCGCATGCCTGCATACGAATACAGCGGATCGTATCGCGATATTCCGTACGTAAAGAAGGAAATTGCTGCTCTCTCAAAACAACTGTTCGAGGTGAAATAATGGCCCTATCACAACAAGACCTCGCCATCCGCTCCCAAGCAATATGGAGCACCGAAGCCGCCGCATGCCTCGGCCTGTCGAAGTATGGAACCCCGGTATCCGTGTGGATGGAGAAGGTTGGCCAGCACGCCGATGTTGATCCTGAAGACGCCGCCGAGGAAGACGACGCCGCTGAGGAAGTCACGCAAACCGAGGCGATGTATTGGGGTCTTGCTTTGCAACCGGTCATTGCGCGGCGATACAGCGAAATAACGGGCGAGCCACTCGACAGCCTAGAAGGCGTGACGATCTTCTCCGACGAGCATCCGTGGATGGCATCCCATTTTGATTATCGCCTGTCAAATAACCGTCGAAAGCTGGTCGAATGCAAGTCTTTCTATCCTTCCAGGCGAATAGAGTTCGGCGACGAGGGAAGCGACGACGTGCCGATGGATTGCCTTGTCCAGTGCCTGCACGAGGGCTACATCGCAAAGGCCGATGTCGTGGATCTGGCCGTGCTGTTCGGCGGCCAGAAGTTCGAGATTTTCACGGTGCCGGTGCGTCAGGATGCCGTCGATATGCTGATCGACAAGCTTCATGCGTTTTGGCAGCACGTCGAGAAGCGCGAGCCGCCGGCGCCGCAGACCGACGAGGAAGTC
>CAIYET010000351.1 GCA_903925285.1 Candidatus Hydrogenedentota bacterium
ATCTGTTTGCTCTGCTTCTCCAGCAGCTTCACGATCGACGGGTGGATTTCCGAAAGGTCGATTTCCTCTTCGACCTCATCGGGCGTTGGCGGCAACGGTTGCGGGTTCGGTTGGGCTCCGCGCTGCATCGCCGCCTGAAGACCCTCGGCGCGAGCCGTTGCGACCCGGGCTTCCTGGATTCGCGCTTCCTGAACCTCGATGATCTCTTCGAGAAGTTCCGGGTCTGCCCGGTCCATCATCGCCTGAGAAATCCCCACGTTCGTTGCCCGTCGAACGAGCCGCGGGGAAAGTCGAGGAGCCGGTTCAGGTTGAACCGGGGCCGGAACCATGAAGGGTTCGAGCTGCGAATCGGGGAGCGAATTGGGATCGAACGCTTCCGAAAGTACCGGTCGGGACGTTGTTTTCGGATCGGAGTGTGTGAGAACTTCATCTGCCACGGAATTCTCCTTGACAAATCGAGTTTAGTAGTGGGTGTGAGCGATTGCAAGCGTCAGAGAGAGAAAATCCAGAACGAGAGTTGCACCGGTGCCGTGTTGGCGATGGCATAGGGGACGCATCCGGGATCGAGCGGACCCAGGAAAACTTCGCCTGGAAGGAGTCGGCAGAACACCGCGCCACTGGCGCCGTTCTGCAACTGCACGTAGTTCGTTGGGTCGTTATTGGTAATCGACGCCCAGTGCGGTTGCGTGACCTGGGCAAGCGGAATTGCGCCGGGAGTGATGGGAGCGAGATAGGAACCGGTGACGAAGGCTGTCCCAGTCATCGAGAACTGAAGACCGTTTTGCGAATCGCCCATGGTGCCCTGAGTGACACCGGGCTTGTTCACGCCAAGAGAGACACTGACGGAAATCTCGTTAGCCATGTCAACCTTATTCTCCTGGATCGCGGACGTCGTAATCTTTCGGGTTCACTTCCTTGCGATACGTCCTGCTCTGCCCCGAAGAATTGTCGTCCTTGTTGAAGAATCCCTTGAGCTTCAGATACCGCCTCTGGTGTCCCAGACTCTCGAACACTGCGCGCCCTTGTCGGTCGAAGTACGTCGGCACCCCGAGCCGTTTCGCGTCGGCAATCGCAGCGGCCCGGTCCTTGGGGTGAACCGCAACGCCATCGGATTTCATGGGCCACGCATTGCACGTCTTCCGGACAATTCCGGTTCCGACCTCGGGCTTGGCATCCGGAAAGACCCGGTCGAATTCCTTCTTCGATACTTCGACGCCATCGACGAAGTACACGTTCAAGAGCAGCCACTCGCCGGAGTCGGAGAGCGTTTTCTTGACGCGAACTTCACCGCGAGCGGAGATCACTTGTTCACCATCCCATTTTGCGAGCCGGGAGAAACCGCCCCCTGCATCATCTGGTTGTTGGTCTCGCTCCGGTTACCGGCCGAGTTGTTCCCCTGACTGACCCGCACGTACGTCCGATTCGTGTTCGCGGGCTTCGGTGCGCCCTCGGGACCGCCCTGGCCCGGCATCTCACTGTCCTGCGTCGGAGGCTGTGCGATCTTGATAATTTCCGGCAGATCCGGCATGTCGAGATACCTGGCCTTCTTCTGCAAGAACGCATTCATGTCGACCTGAATGCCCTGACTCATGAGCAATTGCATCAGCGGCGCGACCGTCTGTTGCATCACCGCGTCGAGTTGGGCAGATCGGGACTGCGGGGTCGAAGCCTGCATCGAGTACGGATCGACCTTCACGTCCATGTCCGACAGTCGCCCCGTGCGCCGAAGCTTCGTCGGGTCCGGATGCAACGCCGGATGGACCACGCGGTTGATCGAGTATTCCTTCAGACCCGGTGGATGGTACGTCGTGGACATCTTCAACGTCGGGTGGTTCCACCAGTACCACGTCAAAGCCTTGATAACGCTCTGCGCATGAGCGATGCTCGTCCCCTGCATCGAG
>CAIYET010000352.1 GCA_903925285.1 Candidatus Hydrogenedentota bacterium
TCTCAAATGCCAACACATCGTTCAGTAGAATAAGTGCCATGACATCGTTCAGTGATGCCCGGTCATGACGCTAAGACAATATCATCTCATCGGATTGATAGACCGCCAATGCCTCAGAAAACGCACCTCTGCCTCACGCAGGCGATACTCGCGTTCTCCGACGCCTACATCATCGCTACTAGAAAGCCTCACAAAATCCCTTGCCACTAAACGATGTCCTGGCACATAATTCACTAAACGATGTCTTGGCACTTGTCACCTAAAGCCTAAAGCCTAAAGCCTGTCCTGTGTCCCTTTTCGGTGCGACGAACCCTTACGCCAGCGGCAACGCGACCGGGCGTCCTTCCTGGCCTGACAGGTCCGCTGCGAAACATACCTCGTGCGTCTTGTACGCGTCCGCGACGCTCACGTGGGACTCTTTGTTGCTCAGAATGCAATCGAGCAGATGCGTTGCTTCGAGCGTAAACGGATGATGGCGCACATCCCCGCTGTCCGGCAAAATCGTCGGCACATCCGTCCAACCGGTCTGACCGGGATACTTCTTCTTCGAATAAACCAGGTTGTTGCGGATCGTGCCGTGCGTGCCGACTAGGTTGATGTTGAACACGTACGGCTGTATGCACTCGATACACGACGCGGCCTTGCCGATTCGTCCGTCCGCGAACTTGAGCATCGTGCAACTCGTCGGGTTGTACTCGTACTGCGCGAAATCCGCCCCCTTGCCGAAAGTCGAATACTGAAAAACCTCGACGATGTCGCCGCCCATGAACCACCGCAACGCGTCGATCGCGTGGCAGCCAGCCGAAAGAAGCGAACTCACTCCGATCTCCTTCTTCACATTCCACGCGTACTGGACGTACCAAGGACCGATGCCGTGGTAATAGTCGATCTCGCCCAGAAACACCCGCCCGATAGCGTCGTCGGCCAACTGCGCCTTGATGATGTCGAAAAGCGGATTCCACCGCAGCACGAAACTCACGACCGATTTTACACCGGACTTCACGACCGCATCGCGAATCGCCCGTGCATCTTCGATGGTCGTCGCCATGGCCTTCTCGAGCAAAATGTGCTTGCCCGCCTGCGCCACCGCCACCGCCTGGTCGCGGTGCACATCCGGCGGCGTCGCCACCGTTACAATGTCGATACCGTCCATCGCCAGCATCTTCTCATAGTCCGAAAACAGTTCGCACCGCACGCCGCACTCGACCGATTTCGCCTTCGCGCGCGCCTCGTTCCGCGAACACAACGCGCGCACCTCCGTATGCGGGTTCGCCTGAAACGCCCGGATATGCTCGCCAGCCACCCATCCCGCACCAATGATCCCAACGCCAAGCTTCACCACGATTCATCTCCTTTCTGTAAGGCTTCAGGCTACAGGCTTCAGTCAGGGAAGGCCGAGCCCTGATTCCTGATCCCTGAAGCCTGATCCCTGTAGCCTCATCCTTGATGCCAATAGACGTCCCAACCCAGATAGTTGTCGAACGCTTCATGCACGGCCCGTGCGCACTCGCTGAGGTTCACAGCGACGTGATGCTCGAAACCGTTTTCGCAAATATACTGGAGCAGCGTCTGCAACTCCGGAATCTCCGCAACGCCGAATCCGCCGAACGTATCGAGCTTGTCCTTCGTGAAACGGCCCTCGCCAAGATACGCACCGATCACACCCTCGGAGTCGAACGTGCTAACCCGCGCAAAAGTCATCGGGCCGGGTTTGATCCGCCCGACGACTGTCCCATACGTGTTTTCCTTCCCGACGGTTCCCGCGATAATTTCCTGATAATCCATTTTGAGGTTCGAGAAACAACTCTTCGGCAGATTCGAACAATGGAAACAGACGCACTTGTTCGGGTCCGTACCGTAATTATTGTTCCAATCCAGCAACGCGCTCGGCGATTGCGAAGCCAGCGCCAACGCGTGCATCCCGACCGCCCCGCACACGTCCACCTCGCACGCCGACGACTTCAACGACTCGCTCAACATGCTCATGATCGTGCACGGCACCACGCCGAAATACTCTTCCATCGACGTCCAGCACTGCACCGCCGTGATATCCAGTTCCGCATCCGCCATCCACCGGTCCACCACGATCGCCAGCTTCGCCATCTTCACCACGGCGGCGGCAGGAATGCCTTTCGTCGGAACATACTCGGCGATGGCCTTGATCCGCGCCCGCACATCCGCCGAATCGTCCGCTAGAGCACCCGCGCGTCCGAACGCTTCCGACAAGTCCAGCGTCTCGACCGTGATGCCCGACTCCTGCAACAGTTTCTCGCTGTACCGCACCGTGCTGAACGCCGCCGGACGCGCGCCCAACGCGCCGATACGACAGCGCGCGATCCCCTTCACCACGCGGCATACGCTCGCAAACCACTCGATCTCGCGCTCGAACGCCGCCGTCTTCGGGTCCATCGTATGCAGCGCCGTCAGGCTGAAAGGAATCCCATACTGAACGAGATTGTTGCACGCGCTCATCTTCCCGCAGAACGAATCCCGCCGATGCGCGATCGTCATCTTACCCACCGTATCGTCCCACGCATGGATCAGCACCGGCACATCGAGGTCCGCCAATTTCAGTGCATCCGCCACGCCACGCTCGTCGCCGAAATTCGGCAACGTCACGATCACCCCGTCGATGATCTCGCGATTCGACTTGAACAGCGCCGCGCACTTCTTCGCGTCCTCCCACGACTCCACCGAACCATACTTCGTATCCGCGACCGACAACACCACGCAATCATATCCAAGCTTCTTCAAGAGCTTAGTCAGAACCGCATGCCCTTCCATCGCCAATTCATCCGGGAAAAAACCGCGATTCCCGACAATCAGACCAAACGTTCCCTTTGCCATGCCCGTTCTCCTTACGCCCAACACACGCGCCTAGTTGACGGGAAGATAAACACCTCCCGCACACCGATACCCGACAAGAACACCTATTCTACCGCGTGGACAACGTTCACGCAACGGACAGTTTTCGTTTACCCTAAAAAAGGCATTTGGATCTTGCGTTGGTAGTTGGAAGTAGCTCAAGATTCTGGACATGGAGACGAATCAGGCGAGTCAAGGAGTTCACCCA
>CAIYET010000353.1 GCA_903925285.1 Candidatus Hydrogenedentota bacterium
ACCAGATCAGTCTTCAGGTTCAGGCGCTGGGACGAAATCCCTCATGACGCGGCACCCAGGTGTAGGACTGTGAAGAAATCACTGGGTGTAGGGGCGTGCCGGCGGCAAGCCCCTGGAGTTTGTAGTGCGCCCCAAGGGCGCAGATCACCAGCGGGGGAAGGACCCACTCAAGTAGTTGTTGGTAGGACTTGATAGCTTGCGAGCGACCGAGCCGGGAAACCGGTCAGGGCGAAGCCTCGCGATAAAGCCCACAGATGGTGGGCGAGCAACCTTGCAGGCCGTAACGCGTGTAAAGCTTGAGCAGGCCTCGAAAGTGAAGATGTGGATGCCGACCCGCCTAGAAACCGGGGAAGGCCGTGCGGATGGGGAAGAAACCCGGCGCGGGAACGCGCCAGCTTGCAACCAACAAGCACCTGTTCCGGTCCACCGGGGTAGTGAGCACAGCATGCAGGGAAGGTGGTCTGGGTTAGTGGGGGAGGCTCGGGACTGGCGGAGGTCGCGACTCCGAACGTCGCCAGAAAGGACGACGGTCAGTCTGGGAGTCGGAGAGGGCCATAGGACCGAGGAAGCCGGGTAACGCCGGTAGAGGAAAGGGCCCTTGCTTCTGGTGTGCTTGTGAAGGAGGAAAGGTGCGGTGATTGGCGATGAGCCTGGCAACGCCGAGCAAGATTCGGGACCTTCAGATCAAGCTGTATCGCAAGGCGAAGAACGAGCCGGGATACCGCTTCTACATGCTCTACGACAAGATCTATCGCGAGGACATTCTGTCCCATGCATACAACCTGACACGAGCCAACAAGGGCGCGCCAGGAGTGGACGGGCAGAACTTCGAGGAGATCGAGACGCGAGGATTGACGGAGTGGTTGAACGGAATCCGACAGGAGTTACGCGACAAGACGTATCAACCACAACCGGTGCGGCGGGTGATGATCCCAAAGCCCGGAGGCGGCGAGCGGCCACTGGGGATTCCGACGATTCGGGACCGGGTGGTGCAAACCGCGGCCAAGTTGGTGATCGAGCCGATATTCGAGGCGGATTTGGAGCCAAGTGCCTATGGTTATCGACCGAAACGGAGTGCGCAGGACGCCATCAGGAAAGTACACAAGCTAGTTTGCGAAGGCTACACGGATGTGGTAGACGCTGATCTATCCAAGTACTTCGACACCGTTCCACACTGCGAACTGATGCAGTGTGTCGCTCGGCGAATCGTGGATCGGGATGTGCTGCGTCTGATCAGGATGTGGCTCACGGCTCCGGTCGAGGAACGGGACGAAAACGGGAAGCGCCGGTTGACGGGAGGGAAGGATCGCCACTGCGGGACTCCGCAGGGTGGGGTGGCCAGCCCGATGCTCGCCAACTTGTACATGAACCGTTTGTTGAAGGGCTGGAAGAACACCCAACGGGGTGAGCAGTTTCAGGCTCAGATCGTCAACTACGCGGATGATTTCGTGATCCTGAGCCGCGGCAAAGCGGCGCAGGCACTGGATTGGACGCGTGGGGTGGTCACGCGGCTGGGACTGACCCTGAATGAGGCGAAGACCAGCATCCGGCAAGCGCGCAAAGAGAGCTTCAACTTTCTGGGTTACACGTTTGGCCCACATCGCAATCGGAAGACAGGCCATC
>CAIYET010000354.1 GCA_903925285.1 Candidatus Hydrogenedentota bacterium
CCCAAAGAAATATCGCGCGTCGACGATGCCAATGCCTTCACGCCTCATACAACATCTTGTGTTCATATCATACCCAAACTCTATATATGGTTGCTTCAGACGGCTAAAATGTTACCCACTTTGTAATTAAACCATCCTACCTCACTTCACGTATTTATCCATCCTCAAGTCTCTAATAGACGATATCACCAGACCCACTCTTTGCCGCCAGGCACTCTTTCAGATTCCATCTCAGAAAACCCGCAGCCCGATGCCTGGGTAAGTTCGTCCCTCAACCGCCCGATCTCTTGGGCGAGATAGCCGCGCGAATTCCCGCTCCCCAGACGCGCGGCGGGCACGTGAAGCCGGAACATGGGCAGAGACCGGTTGCGCTCGTGGAGGCCGCAGTCCAGCACCTCCGGCAGATTCCGGATTGTGTCGCAGGCGTTGGAAAACAAGAAACCGGAGAAGCCCGCACTGTGCGGGGAGAGAAGATATTCGGCCATGCGACGCGCCACGGAACAGGAAAAGGTTTGCAGGTGCCGGTCGCTTTCCGCCGTGCCCGGCACAAGGTCGGACAGATCCCACAGAACCAGCGGATGAAAACCCGCGGCATGGATCAACTCCATCGGCGGATAGAGGGGCGAACATGCCATTACCGGTCGAGCACAGTCTGTATCTGAAATCAAGTTGTTTCCTCCTCTTCATCGCCAAACGGTTGATGATCGGGCATCGAATCAGTACCTCAAGCGGCGGGCCAACACCAGTAAGACTGAAGCGGCGGCCAAGGAGCAACCCACGATAAGCAAGAGCCCCGCCGTATAGGAACCCGTAAGGGATACCGATCCCCCGACGGCAAGTGAACTGCCGCAGCCGCCGATCAGGACGGCGATGCCGTTGTAGATGCCGGCGCCGCGGCTGATGTTGTTTTGCGGAAGGATTCGCTGAAGCAGAGCGAACTCCTGGGCGCCGTAGGCCGTCTGAAAGAACACGCCGGCAGTGAAACAGGCGATGGCGAAGGCTAGCGAAGGTGTCATTGCGGCCAGATAGACGACAACAGCCGTCAGCACAAAACCGGCGCCTGCAATCAGCGCTCGGCGATTGGTCGCGTCGCCAAGGCCCGCCATGACGGCAATGCCCGCAACGCCGACCACGTACGGCAATGAAGCCGCATACCAGAGGTCGGCAAAGGGCAGGCCGCGGCCCTCGGTGAAATAAACCGGAAGCCAGAACATGATTCCGAACACGCAGAAGTTGTTGAGAATGCCTCCGGCGAGAGCCAGCCAGAAATCCGGCAGGCGTAGGAATGTCCAGTCTTCGTCATCGATTGCAGGTTCGAGTTGCGACTCGATGTGGGCGATTTCCGCGAACCGCAGCCATCGCGACTGGCGCGGCGTGTTGTACACGAAAACCCACAACAGCGGCGTGGACAACGCCACGCCGCACAGTCCTACGATCAGAAACATCATCCGCCATCCACCGATACCGATGATGGGCACGAGGATGATCGGCGCGACCAGGGGCGCGAGGAGCATGCCGCTGATCCAGATGCCGTTTGCGCGCGAGCGTTCCCCGGGCGGAAACCAGTACTTGGTCACCGTGTTCATCATCGGGACGTGCGGGCCTTGCGCGATTCCGAGGAGTCCTCGTGCAAACCCAAACGCAAGGATACTGCCCCCCAAGGGCGCCCCGAGCATCGTCGCGGCGGAAAATCCCACGACGATGGCGATCAGACTCTTTCGCGGACCCAGCCGCGCCGCCAAGGGGCTTAAGATCATGTTGGACATGCCATAGCAGACAAAGAACAGGCCCAACAGTGCGCCGCCATACCGGCCCACCTGCGCGGGCGACCATGCGAACTCTTTAGCCATGGCTGGCAAGGCGAATGAGATGTCGATGCGATTGATGTAGCTGATCAGCAATGAGACGAACAGGGCCGCGGGAACCCACCACCGGCGCCTTCCCGGATGTTCCGCGGGTACCGCGCTGGACTGCTCAGGCGAGGAGTTCATTCAGACCTACACAAAGACCTGGTTCATATAATCGGACAGCATGTTCTCGGCGAGTTCATTGGGCAGCGCATCGAAGACCGAGTTGATCAACGCCATCTGCGTCGGCAGGCCGCCTTCGCTGATGCCCGCCATGGCGCGCAAGGCGTCGCCCGCATTCTCACCCAGATCCGCGAGC
This sequence comes from Candidatus Hydrogenedentota bacterium, assembly GCA_903925285.1. Classification (GTDB taxonomy): domain Bacteria; phylum Hydrogenedentota; class Hydrogenedentia; order Hydrogenedentales; family SLHB01; genus DSVR01. Next base: position 2,167 of record CAIYET010000354.1, read on the forward strand.
ATCTTGTGCACCGTGCCGCGCACCAGTTCGAGGTCGATCGGATTCGGGTTCGCTTTGACCTCCGCAACGGCTTCCCGCAGCATCGCGAGCGCGGCATCGACCGAATCGGCGGTCCCGTGGCCCAGCGAGACATGCAGGTTGGCCGGGGTGTTGCCATGGGTGAACTGCGGCTGCATGTAAAAACTCTTCTCCCGGACCTTGTCGGCCAGCTCGAAGATATTGAAACCTTCCGAGGTGAACGAGAACATGCACATATCCGGCTTCCCCAAGACGCGGAGGCCGTCAATCGCGTTGATGCCGGCGACGCAACGGTTGGTGGCGTCTTGGACCTTCTTGATGATCGTGCGGTAGCCGGATTCGCCGAGGTAATGCAGAATCGCCCACGCGCCGGCGTAGGGACCGCCCGATTTCGTGCTCAGTATGGCCGGATTTACGAGGGCGTAGCAGGTGTTGCGGCGATTCGAGAAGTACTGGAAGAAGCGCAGATCCTTGCGGCGATACAACACACTTGATATGTTTTTCGGGGCGTATCCGTACTTGTGCATGTCCAACGAGATCGAGGTCACACCCGGCACGGTGAAGTCGAAATCAGGAAGATCGTATCCCATACGGCGCATGAAGGACAGATGGATTCCGCCCACGCACGCGTCGACGTGAAACAGTACGTTCTTCTCCAGCGCCACTTCCCCGATTTTCCGAATGGGGTCGATGACGCCCTGCGCGTAACCCGGCGCCGACGCGACAATCAGGATCGTGTTCTTGGTTATGGCGTCGCGAATCGAATCGACATCCGCCAGGAAGGTCCCGGGATCGTAGCCCGTGAGAACGGGTTTCACGTTGAAGTAGAGGCAGGCCTTGTGAAACGCGCCGTGCGCCGTCTCGGGTAACACCATCTCGGGTTCAACGATATGCGGTTTGTGCACACGGCCGTAGTCGCGGGCCGCTTTGACGGCGCACAGAATGCTTTCCGTGCCGCCCGATGTGCAGCTTCCGACCACTTCATCGTCTCCGCGCAACAACTCCCGCAGAATGTGAATGATGTCGGTTTCCATCTTGTGCATGCTCGGAAACACGCTCCAATCCAAACCGTTTTCTGTCAGGCATTGCATATAGGCCTCTTGGGCCACACTCATTGGATCTTCGCCCGGGTCATACGTGTATCCCAGCATCCTCCCGGACCGCCAGGGTACATCGGCTTTCTTGAAGGAGGCTAAGGCATCGAAGACAGCTTCCTTCGCCATTCCTTCAAAAGGTAGCGTGGTGAGTTCTGGAGGTTGCGTTGCGGCTGTGTTCATAAATCTTATCTCCTGTCTTCATCCGGAACGATGGAGAAGCGGACGTGATTGAACGCCCATAACGTCATGAAACCGAAAGCACCCACGATATGCCAAATAGCATGAATCGAGAGGAACGGATAGACGATCTGCTCGTTACCCGCTGTGGCGAGGAGCATGCCCACGAAGAATATCAGCGCAACGAGGACCAGCAGCGGCCGGGCTTCCTTTGGAATCAGCTTCCACTTCGCAAAGAACAGGAAGAGAACCAAGAACGAAAACGCGATCAAGAAAGACTCGCCGGGATAGAAGCCGCCCCACTTGCCAAAGGGGATGAGGTAGCTGCGGACGGAGCCTGGAAGTCGGTCGTAGTAGTGCCAGCCTACGCCGGCTATCATGCCCACGGTTGCCAGAGGCATGGCCCAATTCCGGGTCTTTCGACCATAGTAATCTCCGAGGACGGCCAACGTGATGGACCACGTCACAACGATGTTGCTCCCCGTGTCGAGAACGGACCAGAGCCAGCGTTCACCCCAGACCGGATTCGTTTCCCCAAAGCCGTGAAGCGTAATCGTGAAGACCCCGGTAACAAGGATCATCCAATAAACGAAGGTCCAACGCGGAGGTTGTTTGAGCATGAAGCGGCAGTACAGCAGGGGAAAGAGGCCGCCTCCCAGTGTGGCGAAGGCCGTCGCCGTGTTGGCCAAGCCATAGTTGGGCAAGTTCTCCATCGGAATCGCTCCTGTGTGTCCGCCTCACGATTGCATCACCCTAAAAAAGGCAGTCAGAATTCAGGAGTCAGAATTCAGAATGTTGAAAACAGTGGGCTTACACACGAGACTCGGCGACATTTGCGCTCACCCAACACCGGCGCGGAAGCCTTGCGCGCGGCGCCGGCGCGGAAGCCTTGCGCGCGGCGCGGTGAATGCTTTCGCGCTTCGAATGATACCGTAACCTGTTGCCATTCTGAATTCTGACTCCTGTATTCTGAATTCCTACTGCCTTTTTTAGGATCACTCGCAGCTTTGCCCGGTGCAGCCCAGTTGACAGCACACTGCGGCTCGGCGTAGAATAGATCGAACGTTCGATACATGCTAACGCAATCCGAAAGGAGTTGTCAACACCGTGGAGTCTGCCGCCGACAAGGAGATGAACGGACGGGAGCGGATCTTCGCCGAATCCACAAGGCTATTTGCAGAACATGGTTACGCTGGGGTATCGACCCGGCAGATCGCCTCGGAAACGGGCCTGAGCGTATCGACGGTGCATCACCATGCGGGCTCGAAGCGGGGACTTTACCTGCGGATAATCGAGAACCTCTACGAAAAAGAAGAGCGGTTGGTGGATGAGATTCTCGATGACATCGACGACGAAGTGATCCAGGACCGCGAGCTTTTTGAGAAGGCCCTTCATCATCTGCTCGAACGATTGCTGGGATTCGCCCACGGAAATCCGGATCGCCAGCGCCTCTACGTGATGCGGTGGTTGGAGCCAGCGGACGAACTCCGTGACCGGGAAGCCGAGTTGACCCTGCGACTTTACAACCGTCTCGCCGCGATTCTGAAGCGCGGACAGGAACTGGGAAGGGTCCGGGGCGACCTCAACCTCGGCTATTTCATACGTTCCTTTGACTGGCTCATATTCAGTTACTTTGTTTCGGGAGCGTTCAGTTGGCAACAACTTCGCACCGACCCTTTGCGCAGTGAGAACCTCGAAGAGTTCAGGAAATACCTTTTCGACTACACCAAGCATATGTTAGAAATGTGAGCTTAGGCTCCAAAGACAGGAGAACGCACTGATGGTTAATGTCACCGCATCCACGTTGCATACCCTGGGTCTTCCGCGCGTCTATCAACTGGGCGTGATCGTGCGCGACATGAACCAGGCCATCGCCTATTACTCGCAGTTCATGGGCATCCAGCCCTGGTACCGCGGCAACGTCGGGGAACAGGAAACCTGGTTTCGGGGCAAGAAAGTGAACATGGATGTGGACATGGTTTTCGCCTATTCCGGCAAGTTGATGATCGAATTGATCGAGGTGAAAGGTGGCGACGACAACATCTATTCCGAACACTTGGCCGCGCACGGCGAAGGCCTGCATCATTTGGGCATCGAGGTTTCGGATTTCGACGTAAAGATGAAGAGGGTCGAGGCCATGGGCATCCCCATCATCCAGTCCGGCGTCGTTAAGAGCAAAGGCGGCGCGATCTCCAAAATGGCCTACCTGGACACGACCTCTGCGCTCGGTTATCCGATTGAACTCATGGAAACACGGCTGTTCGGCCTGGCTTTGGGCAAGGGTAAACTCCTCATGAACATCGGCTGCCTTCTCGGCGACGCCTCCAAGATTCGCGTATGAGGCGTTACCCGTGATCACGTGTCGAAATGTCTGTTGACCGTTTGGTCATCCGATAGTGCGGGCCTACGCCGGGAACATCAAATTGATCCGAGGCCGTCGACCATCCCATTTCTTGATAGAATCCGCAAGCTGTCGCGCGCGCATTGCACCAGAAGAGCCCGATGCCGCCCTGAGTTGCACGCTTGCTTTCGTGGAATCGCTTTCCATAGAATTATGCGGTCAAGGAAAGAATTGAAGTTTGCGTTGTGCTATGGCCCAGGATGTTGGGGGTTTCGCCTTGCGGCGAAGATGCAGGGCGGAGCACTCAAGCGTCTCGCGTCAAACACACGTCGGAAGTTGAATCACGCCTGTCCTCACCACCCGCCTCAAGAAACGCCTGCGCTCTCCTGTTTCTCGCCGCGCGCCGTCACATCTCACAACGCGGAGAGAATCCGCGTGCAGAGGAATGAAGCGCGGTTGTGTGCAATCACTTGGCAGACAGAGAAAAGGATTCTCAGCACGCTCAGCGATTCCTCGCAGCGCGGAGTGATTCGGCGGCGTGCGCAAAGACGCGCGACAGTGCGGAACGGCTCCGGGGAACGCGGAATGACTGCGCGTAACGCGGAATGACTCCTCGCTGTGGGGAATCGAGTTGCAGGACGTGGAATAACGTTTTAAGTCATTGATTGTCAATGGGTTATGTGTTTTTCGCCAGAAACGGCGAGAATGGGCCAAACGGAAGGAGATAAAGACTATGGCGATTTTTCCGAAGCGAGAAGCGGATGCAGTCGCGTTGGCCGACGCGATGATTGCAGGGTTCCAACAGAATCCGACGGTGTTTACACACGCGGACGTGCCGGGGATGCAAGCGTTGCGGGCGACATATCAGACGAAGAAGAACGAGCAGTTGGACGCGGAAGCCAAAGCGCAATTGATGACGGAAGCCAAGGAGCAGGCGTTGGTGGTGCTGGAGGATCTGATGAAGATCCAGCTTCGCCAGTCCGAGGTGGATACTTCCGATGACCCGGTGAAATTGGCGATGATCGGTTGGGGGCCGAAAGCGCCCGCACAACCCAGCAACGCGCCGGGGCAACCGCGCAATCTCGATCCCGTCGTACAGGGGCCGAGCACGGTGTTTCTCGACTGGAAGCAACCCGCGCCGGGTCCCGGTGGTCGCGTTCGGACGTACCTGATCGAACGCCGCGAACAAGTCAGCGCCGGGGCGTTCAACGAGTGGCACCAGGTCGCCATCGCGTTGGAGCACAATTCGACGCTGACCGAACAGCCGCGCAACATCCAACTTGAATACCGCATCATCGCAGTGAACAACGGCGGCAATAGTCTGCCAAGCAACACGGCGGCGGTCGTGCTTTGAAGAACTCAACGCAGAGTTGCAAAGGACGCAGAGAAACGCGGAGAATACGGAATGACGCTTGAGCGAGATCAAATGAAAGTCCTCTGCGAACCTCTGCGGTCTCAGCGCCTCTGCGTTGGAAAGGACTCATGATATGGCGGTTTTTCCGAGACAGGAAATGGATGTTTTCTCGTTGGCGCACGCGATGATCTCCGGCTACCAGACAAACCCCGGCGATTTCCCAAATGCCGATCTACCCGCGTTACAGGCGGCCACGGAGGACCTCCGGCAGTTTCTTCTCGGGGTGGTCTGTTTCCGCGCGATGGCGAAGATCAAGACCGAAGAGAAAGACACTGCGTTCGATGCGCTGGTCGCCAACATGACGACGCAATTGCAGCAAGCGGAAGTGGACGCGGCGAGCGATCCCGTCAAGTTGGAGATGATCGGTTGGGGGAAGAAGACTCCGGCCCAACCGAGCAACCCGCCGAATCAGCCCCGCGCGGTTGAAGCGATCATGCAAGGCCCCGGCACGGTCTATCTCGATTGGAAGACGCCCATCATCGGCGGCAAAGGCGGGCCGGTCCGCGCGTATGTGATCTATCGGCGTGAACAACCGCAAGGCGGCGGTGCGTTCGGCAGTTGGGAGCAAGCAGGCATGGCGCTCGAAACGCATACGCTGCTTTCGAATCAATCCCAACGCCGTGAAATCGAATATCGCATCATCGGCGTCAACAGCGCCGGGATCAGCGTTCCGAGCAATACCGCTGCCGTGGTGTTGTGAATGGGCACGCAGAAGCATTACGATGAACGTGAAGAAACGAAAACAAGGAGAATTCGGAAACGGTAAGAGACAGATTCTAGGCGTCAAGCCTTGAGCGGGTCGTTAGAAAACTTCCACGTTGTATTGTTAGAGAGCCGCGCAAGTGCAAGACGCGCTCCGTTTGGAGCGCGGTTTGCACTGCGTCCTCTGACAGGGATGTGGAAGTCCCTCTAACGAGCGCGGTCGCCGCGCTCCTCAGTTTTTCCCGCCTGCTTGCCGCGCATGATTCAGAGTACTCAGTAACACCGCCCGGCGGTGATGGGAACAATAACGGCAACGTAGTTCGTGCTTCGCTTCGCGGATATAGACCGCGCGCGAGAAGGAGTTTAATCCGATGCGATTCAGTAATCGTAACAGCAAAGCGGCGATTCTTGCGATTATGGTCTTTCTGATCCCCGCTACGGTGCAGGCCCTAAATTGGGGGGATTACACTTACACGGTCAATGGCGGCGAGATCACAATCACCAAATACAACGGTCCCGGCGGTGCGGTGACAACTCCCCAAACGATCCCCACGCCCACTGTCCTGCCGGTCACCAGGATCGGAAGCTCGGCATTCTCTGGCTGCATCACCCTGACCAGCGTCATGATCAGCCCCGCCTCCGGCAGCGTCATCAGCATCGGAGATTTTGCGTTCCAGAACTGCAAAGGCCTGCTCACCGCGACGCTCGGTAGCGGTGTCGCCAGCATCGGGTATGAGGCGTTCTATGGGTGCAAGGCTCTGGGCGGCATCGAGATCCCCGACAGCGTTGAAAGCATCGGACCCGCGGCGTTCTCTGGCGACTGCATCACCCTGGGCACTGTCACAATCGGCAGCGGCGTCACCA
>CAIYET010000355.1 GCA_903925285.1 Candidatus Hydrogenedentota bacterium
CATTGGACACAATAAGCAGCCAACCCGACTATTTCCTTTTTTATAGGCCTCATTAATAAACACTTCATTAGCATAAATGTAAAGCCATATCTCCGTAGAAGTCCATTCAAGGATAGAGTTGTGGCTGAATTGTCCCTTTTGTTTCTTCCCATAGTTCTCATAATCGTACTCAGCGCGCGTCGCACTTTCATGCGCACGAACACCAACAAAAGCCAACCCTGTGTAATCGTGTTTGCCGGTAATCTCCCGCAGCTTCAACGTCTGCGGTGAGCTTTTATGTACCGAGCAGCACCAACGAAGCACACGCGATGGGGGGCCGAATAACTCCCACGATTCCTTCGGGTTGAGGTGCGACTTGGCAATGTAGAACGGTATCTCGGCCTCGGCACATTGCTGTTTGGTTTTTTCGATGACCTCGTAGGTGTCGGGGAACTCCATGCCCGTGTCGCCGAATACCACCACGAAACTGCCTTTGGGTAGGGCTTTCTTAACGAGGTCGAGCAGGACACAACTATCCTTGCCGCCCGAAAACGCCACGTGGAAGCAGTCGAGCCGGTCCTTGTACTTGGTGTAGATAGCTAGTATCTTTTTGACCGTGGTCTGCTCAATGATTTCAAGCATCTCACGGTTTGCTTCCACCATTGCCTCTATGTCTACGGGGCAAAGCGATTTGCCTTCAGGTTCCGGCATTATCGGTATGCCGTCCTCGCCGTTCGGAATGATAATCTCAGGGGCGGTGTAGATATTGCCGCCTTTAAGCTTTGCGACGAGCGTCCCCCGGTAGTAGTAGCTGGTCGCCTCCGCCCACATATAGGGCCGGTCGGTCTGCTTGTCGTACTTCCAATACTTATCAAGGCCCAGCACGTCCAATTCGGGCGCGTAAACCGGACGGGGTTCTTTGGAGAACCCGGTTGGCGAGGAATTGAGAAGTATCCCCCCCGTCTTCTTGTCGTAGGTATACGAGTACACCTTCAATCCCTACTTTCTCGTATGGCTTTCGCCTTATCAATAATCTCATCAACTTTTGCGGTTGTGCTTCTGCCCGTGTAGCCGCTTTCATACAGGAACTTACCCACGGCGGTGTCCTTTAAGGGAACGTTGGCATTCGCCACGGCATCGGTCATAATCTCCGTGTAGTTCATGCCACAACTTTTGCGGATGACCGCTCCGGCGTTTCGCGAGTTAACCGATGGGGCATCAAACCGAAACTTCCGGCTAAAGCGGCGGCAATAGCTTTCAAGCAGAAACAAATGCCACGTGTGACCGCAGTCGGGGAACGCCCCGAATGTGGTGAAGGACTTAAGGGGAAGATAATCTCCCTTAACAAACAGCCCGATTGCTTCGTCAATTACGTCGGCGTTGAAGTTAACATATTTGTCCGCCACATAAGTGTTCTTATCAACACGAACCAGAACTGCGTTGGCCGCTTCCATTGCAATCCAATGAGTAGCTTCTCCAGTTAGTTCCTTCACGAATGTCAGCAGCTCGTCAAGCGAGCACTTGTCGATGGTTCGGCAGTATTCCTTCATTATGGTCAACGCATCAAGGACTTCGCCTTTGCATGTGACGATCTTGCCTCTTTTATCGAACTTGTCCGACAGGCAGATGCGGTAAACCGCACTATGAACCGCCGTTATGGAAAGTTCGTAGTTGCGTTGCTCGATTTCACCGAAGGGCAAGTCTGTAATCGAAGCATAGGCGCGAGCATTGCATTCCCGCACGGCGGCTTCACGGATGGCTTCCCGTTCCTCGGCACTAATGTCAATACGGCTGACGTGCGAGAATGTCTCCACGCTGCTCCAAATGAAATCGCCATTCTGGCCGAGGGCGTACTTAATCCTCTCAAGGGGTATGTACTGCAACCGTCCGGCGAGTTGCTCATAGGTCAGTAGTACGTCGTTGCCCCACACGCGGAGAATTTCACTCTCAAGGGCGGCGAAGACCGATGCGTCCATACAGCCGAAATAGGTCTGCGTGAACGACAGCTTCGGGAATAGCCTACGGAGAATCTCGATGAGCATATCCTCGGAGACCACGCTTGCTTCAAACATCCAGTTCTGGTTTTTGGCGTAAAACTCGGCATAGAATATGGCTTGTGCGCCGTTGGCAAAGTAATCCTCCGCCAGTCCCTTGATTCGTTCTTTCGCACTTGCAGACACGGCATAGACTTTTCCGTCAAAGGTTATTCCGCAAGCCGCGATATAGCTTTTCAGTTCCTCATCGGCCAGCGTGATTTCCTTGCCCAAATCTGCTGCGGCAAACGAACGGAAACGTGCCATCTCAATCGGGGAGTTCAGCCTATAACCATTGGTGAAGTGAGATGAAAGCACAGCCGTAAGTTGCTTAGTGACCGCGGTGTCGAGAATAGGCTTCGGTGGTGGGGCGGGAGCGGCACAGGCAGAGCGTGAGTATTCCTTCACCGTGCGAACCGGCGCACCTTTTTTGGGCTCGTAGGTGATAATGACATCATCTAAGTCCACACGACAGTGCAGGCACAGCTTCCTGATAACCGTGACAGCAATCTCTGGATTGTAGTTAATATAAATCCACTTGCGGTTTGAAAGCAAGAAACAATTCCCGATGTCGGCTTTCGTCGGCAAAAAGAATAACTTGCTGCCACGCAATGGCTTGCGGTCAAGCGACTCAAGATTCGGGTTCCCGTCGGCGATAAACCGTTCGGTTATTGCCACAAGCAACTGCACCCATTTCTGCTTGCTCGGCACGACGGCTTGCCCCTTGATGGTACAAGTCAGCGGTCGGGTCTGGGCGCAGAGCTCTGGGCGATTGAAGTCAACGCGCTGTGCCGAATTCATGGGAGCTTTCGGCTCTGTATAGACGGGCTGGGCTTTTCCCTCAAGAGTAAGCGATGAGAGTTGTTCCCTTGTCTTCAGGCTCAGGCGACCAGGGGAACGCCGCGCACTTCCACTGAACGCTCGCAATAAGGGTGCTTCATATATTGTTTCGGAGTCTTGGACGGTGTGCTGGACATGCCGTGCGCTTTCACTGGCAGCGACAGTACGGCAGGAACCAGTAGATGACGTGATTTTCGACAGGGCTTTGCGTGGCAATTCAGATGGCCCGGCTGAACTCGTAGAACGGTACCGGCGGGTGGCACTTTGCAATTCACTCTGGAGAGTCAACATCTTTTGGTATTGTTTTTGTGTCCACTCGCCACACTCAAGGCGCGCCAGTAGATTGACGCCCAGGAATTCTCCTACCGTAGAGCACCACAGGCCATCCATGAGGGCTTTCGTTTCCTTATCGAGGTCTAGGTCTCGAAGCAATCTACGGTTTTCTTCTCTCATTCTAGTTGCTTAGTCTCCGCGTCGAACAATCAGCGACACCTTGCTTATCATTGCCGCACCATATTGCTCTTGCCGCCCCGGTGCGTTGTGCCACCCAGTTTCACCCAGGCATCGACCTCGGAAACCTTGAACTTCCAGAGCCTGCCGACCTTGTGGGCTGGCAATTCATTCTGCTCAATCCAGCGGTAGACCGTGTCGCGACTCACGCCTAAGTGCACGGAGATTTCATCGACGGACAGCCAGCGTTCTTCCATGAGTTCATACCCCATTCTTCCAAACAAACCGTACGTATGCCAGTCTAACCGTAAGTCTAGTGCAGGCAAGAGCGGCATTGCAAGGGCAAATGTTCATCTCTCGGTTAGAAATGCTTGAACGGCCACCGCGGAAGAAGGTTCTGTGCGAAGGACAGCTTGAATCCACGCTCTATCGCCCGTGCTTTGCCGCCGCTTTTCTTTATGATATGCTTTTCGCGTTCTACGGCGATATTTTCAGGTCTTTCAGCCTCGGCTGTCTAGCACTACAACGCTACGTTTTCGGAATGGTATTGACTCTAAATATTTGTATGAAAAGGAGATACGGGGATGAGGGAGATTGATGGAGATGTTAAGGCCGCGAACCATCTCCCAATATCTCCCGTATCTCCACATCCCCTTTTGTTACACAGAAAAGTGCTCCTTCCACTAAACAACGCGGCAAACATCTAGCGTTGTAGTGCTAGGCTCGGCGAATCTGCCGCTAAACCCCGAGGACCTGACAGCTTTGAGACTCCTCAGCGTGGATATCGAAATCTCCGATGTCTTCGAGCTTGCAGAGCACGAGGACATGGAGAAGTATGCCCCGTTTCATATCTCCGTGGCCGCAACCGCCATTTATTCCGGCGTGGAGACCGTTTGGTACTCTCAGAAAGAGGCCGCAAGCTCTGAACCGGCCCTCAACATGACCAGCGAGAAAGCCAAGGAGTTCTCGCCCGATCATCTGGCGCGTTCACGTGAGCGCCCTTTTGAAGCAGAAGCTGAGCCACGGCAAGGTGCCCTTCCTTTGATGCCCAGTGAAGCGGCGTCCAACCCTCATTGTCAGCTTCCGTGGGATCGGCACCGTTCTTGCAAAGCAGGCGAACCACATCGATAAATCCTCCTAACGCGGCGCGTGCAAGTGGGGTCCAACCGTGAAAATCTTTTAGTTGGACATGAGCCCCGCCACTAAGCATCAACTTCGCCGACTCAAGATGGCCCTTCCGGCATGCTTCATGAAGAGCCGCCTTTCCAAAGATGTCCTGCGCGTTGACATCTGCTTTGCGGTTCAAGAGCAACTTCACAACCGATATCGAACCAGTTTCAGCCGCCCGGTGCAACGGGGTCTCGTCGCACTTGTCTCTCGCGTTCACTTTGCCGCCTTTTTTCAACAAGAATTCGGCTATCCTGAGGGAATCCTTTTCCGCTGCACGATGAAGAGGCGTACGGCTTTTCTTGTCTCCAGCGTTAACATTTGCCCCGCGCTGAATCAGCAACAGCGCCACTCCGCCGTTTGCAGTATCCGCAGTCCGGCAGAGTGGAGTTTGGTCATGCTTGTCCCGGGCGTCAATTGTTGCTCCGCGGGCGAGAAGAAGATCAGCGAGTTCGACATGGCCTGAGATCGATGCGTCGTGTAAGGGGGTCTGGGCGTTCCTTCCCCTGGCATTGACGTCGGCACCCTTCTCGACAAGCAGTTCGGCAACAGCAAGATGCCCCTTGGCGGCAGCCTTGTGTAGCGGTGTGTCGTTATGGTTGTCCGCTGCATCGACGTCGGCACCGTGCTCCAAGAGTATCCTCGTTGTCTCTACGTGTCCTCCTGAGGCCGCCAGCAACAAAGCCATTTCGCCTCGTGTCCCTCTCCCGTTAACGTCGACTCCTTCGACTAATAAACTCTCGACTGTTTGTATCCGCCCGCGCTGGGCAGCCTTGATCAGTTCATCGGTGCGTGCCATTTCTCACCCTCCTTTGTTTCATCCAGTACACATGACCGAGTGCCAAGCGTTTCCCAAAGGTTCACGTTCAAGTTTCATGATAGCCCAAAACGTTCTTACGCCGCTATTCGCTTTTATCAGACCGCGTGAAACTCTCGGTTCCTTTACCAATAGAGACTCCGCGCGCAAGAAGAATGTGCGTGACAAGGCGAGTTCGGGATTTTCCCGACATCCTGGTCGAAAAAAGGGGGCGAGTCCCGAGAGGCTCGTCCCCTTTTCTTGATATTACGCGACGCGCAGGAAGGCTCCGGTGAGGGAGACTTTACCTGTTAGGAGCGCGTGCGCGAGTTCGTCTTCGGTGTACGTGTTGTTGCGGTGCGATGCTTCGAGGATGGCGTCGCCGCGCAGGTGTTTGACTGCGTACATGGTGAGGACGAGGTTTCGCAGGTAGGTCAGATCGTCGAGGAGCGGCAGTTCGGCCACGCTGGACGGTGCGCTTCGCATGCGAACGAAGCGGTTTTTGGAGAAGAATCTCTCCATCTCGGGCAGTCTTTCCCGGTACTTGCTCGCCGCGAGCGTGGCCAGTTTCTGGAGCAACTGTTCTTTGTTGCCGGTCATGGACACCTCGTATTGGTGCAGGATGTCCTTCAGTTGGTCGCCGGTGGTTCCTGCTTGCGCGTACCGTCCGATGTGAAAGGCCTTGACGTGCGAGGAATCCAC
>CAIYET010000356.1 GCA_903925285.1 Candidatus Hydrogenedentota bacterium
ATACCTTTTTTCTCCGCGTCCGAGATGCACTGCCCCAGCAAGTAAAGGTATTCATAGTCCGTAACGCCCTCGCGCGAGGCTTCCCATCGTTTGCTGGCAACTACGCAACCCGGCCCTTCATACACAGTAGAGAAGAATCCCTCGGTCTTATCCGGTCCGTCCCATCGCGATGTGCCGTGGTGGGCGCCATAGCACCACCATCCCGCTCCCGTAAACCCTTGTGTCCACGCGTACCAAAACCACCATCGGTAATGGCCCAGGCAGGACAAGGTCTTCGCCCTGCCCGGTGCATCGTAGAACCAGATCTCCTTATTCATGCGATGCAGTGCGGGGACCAACTCGGCGCCCAGCCGATCCAACAGTTCGGATGACGGACACCAGATGTCAACAAGATCATCGAGCATCTCCACGGTTTGCATCGTCGTGCCACTCGTTGGATCGGTATAGATACGGATCTGCGGATCGGCCTCGCGCACGAGTCTGGCCACTTCCACAAGATTCAGCGTCGTTTCATTGAACGGCGTCGAAGGCTCGTCGTACGGGTATAGCGCCCAGGCTGCGTAATCCACGCCCAGTTCCTTCATGTGCGCCGACCATGCACGCATATAGGCGACAAATGCCTTGCGCCACGCGTCGGACAGAAACGGCTGTCCCAGCAACGAGTTTTGTGGACTACCGAAGAGGATGATCCCATGCTGGCCCAGGCGCGCGACGGATTTGTCGTGAGCCGTGAAGTCAACCTTTCCCGTGAGTTCGCCCTGCGCGGTGCATTCGGCAGAAGGCGAGGCCCCCATGAAGACGGTAACGCCGTGTTCGACAAGATCCTTCAACACATAATCCTGGCCCGCACCCATGTCGCCGCCCTCAGATGTCCACAGGCAGAATCGCAACGGACGCGGACGCGGCAGGGCAAGATCATAGACGGTAAGGGTGAGCGGCAAAGAGATTTCCGTGGGATTCACTTCGACACTCTTGATGCGCAGGTTCGCCGTGTACTGCCCAGCTTTCAGCCCAACGGCATTCACCGTGATCCAGAGTTGCTGTGATTCCAGGGAAGCAATGCCGATGGTGGAGGCTTGATCGAGAAGGGGCAGCGCATCCGACACCCGCTCGCGACGCTCTGTGGGAACGGTGATAGCGCGCCGAAACAGAACATGATCATTAACGGGATACGTCTCCGTACCTTCGAGCTTGTCGCACAACACTCGGACGTCAAGCGTCCGTTCACACATGTTCGTGAGGTTCACCGCCAACGACTTATACTCCCCGATGCACATCGAGGCAGTCAGGCCCGTCGTTTGATCTTCCGGGGCAGGCAGAGAATCCCGGCTGTCGAAATAGGCCCACGGCGTGAATTCCCATGCGAAGAAATTGCCTGCTCGAGCCGAGACTTTGGCCGCCGCCACAAGCTGGCGCAATCGTTGCGCGCGGTCCCTGAGATCAGTCATAAGCGCCGTGCGTTCCGCTCCCTCCTCCTGCACCACCTGCGAGAGGCGGCCACGCAGAGTCACAAGTTCGGCATACGCATACGAAGCGCAACCGGCATTGGTCGCCCGCCAGACACGGATATCTTCCTCGGTACCTGCGAACACAACCGAATTCAGATACTTCTCGTCACCGGCGAACCCCTCGAAGTTCGAGAGCGTTTTCTCCGTCGCACATACACTGAGTCCATCTGCCTGCAACAGCGTGATCTCCGTGTTGTAGGCGCCGGGCGTTGCCACGTCGAAAGATATCACGGCCCGTTTTGAAGACGCCATAACGTGCCGGACGAACTGCCACGTCACACCGTCCGGGTAGGTCAAGCAGGTCAACAGTGCCAGCCGCTGCTGACCGGGATTCGTGACGTCGAACCGCCACATATTGGGACCGCTGAGAAACCTTTGTTCACCGACCGGTACAACTTTTGCCTCACCCGCCGCCGCAGGCGCCGTATTGGGTGTCGGGAGAAGAGGGTAGTCCTTTGCCCCCGGCGCGCGGCCGGTGCGGGCGCGATTTGCGGCAAACGCATCGGGCAGCCGCGTATCCTCGTGATAGGGCACGCCAAGTTCCACCCAAACCATCACGCCTTTGCCCACACTCCAACCCGGCTGCGTGGCAATGATCTCCAACATACCGTCGTCGTCAAAATCGCCGATAAGTGGAGTGGCGTTGCTTGAACACGACGTTTCGGCTAAAAGAAGAAGCGTGCCATCCGCCTTTAGTATCTGTACATCGCCGGCGACGGAATGCAGGATGACTTCAAGAGCCGGATCGTCATCGAGATTTGCGAAGAGCGGCGCCGCATAAAAGCCGCTCTTGCGAAACTCCTTTGCCCATTGGAAACCTTCAGCCCCGTACCGCCACAAGCCGCCGGTCTTGTTGCCGAAAACGACATCATCCTTCCCATCGCCGTCGATATCCGCCGCCGAGATACTGCCGTTGATGTGCAGATAAACGTTTTCTTCATACGCTACGCGGCGATTGGCCAGATCGATCTTGTAGAAATGATGCAGTCCGCCTCCCACATAGAGTTCGGGAACCCCGTTGTTGTCCACATCCGCCAAGATCGGCGTTGAATTGGGGAACATGTCGTTCGATGTGTAGAGATCCCACAGCCATCGTCCTTGCGCTGTCAGGACATACAAATGACTATCTTGGGAGCCAACAATAATCTCCTTGCCGGGCGCATCATAGATATCGGCTATCAGCAGCGGCCCCATCTGCTCACCGTCGCCAGAAAACTGCCACAGCATATTTCCGTGAGAGTCGAAACAGGATAACGTTCCGGTGCTGTCACCCGCGAGTATTTCTTGTGCGCCGTCGCCTGTCAGGTCGGCCACGGCGGGACACGAATCCGCCACCACCCCGCCGGGCAAACGGGCAGACCAAATGGGTTTGCCGTCGCCGTTCAGGGCAACAAGATTGCCCGCGCTGTCCGCCGCGATAACTTCCTCGATACCGTCGCCATTGATATCCGCCACGGCGGGGGCGGCCGTAACGAGGGGGACCATGCGATGCTCCCAAAGACGATTACCCTTCAGGTCAACACACACGACGCCGACGGCTCCCTGGCAGGCGACGATCCC
>CAIYET010000357.1 GCA_903925285.1 Candidatus Hydrogenedentota bacterium
ACTTCGTCCACAACATCCACTTCGTCCACGCCTTTGACGGGTATTCATGGATCCAACTGCCCAATCTAGCCTCAAACCTCAAGCCTCTCTTATGGCTGGCTGGTCGCGAATGCATAGATTACGCGGATTTTGGCCGTGCAGGTGAGTTTGCGCAGTTCGGGCTGCGGCGCGTCGCCTCTTGGGATGGTATTCCAGGTAACGCTTTGGACGCTGACGTTGTCGACGGCGACGATCTGGCCTTTCATGACGCCCGCGATGGCCTTGGCGGCGGGATAGGCCTTTTCGGTGGCACGCACGATGGCGGATTGCTCGGCGGCTTCGGGGTCGTTGGCGAGGAGCGTCGGGCCTTCGACGCTGCCTTGCAGGCTCTTGGCAATGTCGGCAAGCTTGTCGCAAAGGACGGCGAATTCGCGCGGGCCTTCTGCGCCGGTCACGTAGGGGGCCGCGTAAAATCGCAGCCGAACGGATGCGCTAACCGTCCGTGTATCCGGGGAATCGTCGGGCGCCTGCAAGCTCGCCACGACCGCGTTCGAGAAAACGGATTCTGCAGGCGATAGCTCGTCGGTTTTCAGGGCCTCGCGTAACGCAGGCTCGAATTCGAGGGCTTTGTTGGTGGCTTCGAGCATGGTCGAAGCCCTGTACTGGACGTTAACGCAGAACTCGACTTGTGCCGCGACGGTATCCACATCGCCTATGCCTTCGGTCTCGATGGTGGATACGCGCGCCTCCTGCGCCGTTGCGCCCAGGCAGACAATTGCGATAATGCAGGCGGTTGATACGCGTTTCATGGCTTATCCCTTTCGCCTCGGTTTGCGCGCACCCGGCTCCGGAAAGAAGGGGAACAGGCGGCGGATTTCTTCGTCGGACGGCTGGTGGCCGTATTCGCAGATCTCGAACAACTCCGCGAACCGCACTTTGGCGGCGGCCGCTTTGCCGTACCATTTCTCCAATGCCACACGGCCTTGCCGGGCGGGTTCCTCGAAGAACGGCGCCCACATGCGTTCGAGCCACGACCGGCGCGCGGCGGCCCCGCTGGGCACAGTGTGCAGCGTGCCTTCGAGCCATGGGAGCCACTCGTACATCTGCGATTCCATCGCGTCGAGCATCGACCATTTCGTGTCCATCGCGCCGGTTATGTCCACGGCGATGTCCGGATGGAACGGCGCGGGCTTCCGAAACGAATCCATGAGGTAAAGAAACACGGGATTCTTTCGTAGCGCGGGGACTGATGGACAGAAATGCGGCACCGTAACCATGAACGCGGCATCCTGCACGACAACCGACGTGTAGCGATGATCGGGATGGTAGTCGTTCGGGCGGTGCGTGAGGACGATGTCCGCCTCGCATTCGCGGAGGATCTCGACCACCCGTTTGCGTAATGCCAATGTTGGTTCGAGTTCCCCGTCGTGATAGTCGAGGACGAGGCCGCGCACGCCCGCGCGTTCGGCTGAGAGGCGCGCCTCATCTGCGCGGCGTTTGGCCAGCGGACCGCCTGCCATTTCGTGGTGGCCGACGTCGCCGTTGGTCAGCGATACCATGAGCACCCGATGACCGAGGCGCGCCCATTTCACGCACACGCCGCCCGCGAACACCTCGGAATCGTCTGGATGCGCGCCTACGACAACGATGTTCATGGCGTCGTTCCTTCCTGGCCGAAGTTGATGCGCATCGGGCCGCCAATGAGGATGCCGGTCATGTCTGGCGGCCCCGTCGCGGTGTTGGGATCTAGTTTGGCCGTATCGGTACCCGGCGGGAGCATGACGAGTTCCGCTTCCGCGTGGATGAGCAATGTCGGCGGCGCCGAACTGAGACCGGTCATGACGTCGAAGGTCTGCTCGTACGGCTTCAAGGTCCACGCGGGGTCAAAGAATAGGGCGAAAGTGGCGATCGGCTCTTTGTCGCGAAAGATCTTGACCCGCATCGCAACGGGGATTGGTTCGAGTCTACGGATACACTCGAAACGGAACGTTACTTGGAGTTGCGCCGGAAACGGCGTCGCGATGCCAACCGTCGTCATGAGCAGGCGATCATCCCGGTCCTTCATCTCGTCGACTTTCACGTTCGGCGCCACGGATTGGCTGGCGAGGACGGGGATCATGCGGACGGTCGCCTCGATATCGCCGATATCGAGCGACGGCACGACTTCTTTCAGCTTGGCCAGGGGTGCGCTGGCCGGCGACGGTGCTTGCACGGGCACGGGCGTCTCGACGCCGCATGACACGAGTCCGACCGCGAGCAGCAATGTCATGATATGGCGCAATTTGATCATTGAAGTGATTCCTATAGTAGTAGGCTTTAGGCTGTAGGCTTTAGGCTGTAGGCTTCCTTCCTACAGCCTAAAGCCTAAAGCCTAAAGCCTATTGCTACTTACTACTTGTCTCTGCGGGACGGTCGCGTCGCGCACGGCATTGAAAAATGCGTCTTGATCCAGAAAATCGTTCAGACAAACCGAAACGCCGTGCGCCTCGATGCGTTCGGACGGCGCGTCGCCGGTAATGCCAATGAAGCGCATGCCCATCGCGGCGCA
Source organism: Candidatus Hydrogenedentota bacterium (assembly GCA_903925285.1). Taxonomy (GTDB): domain Bacteria; phylum Hydrogenedentota; class Hydrogenedentia; order Hydrogenedentales; family SLHB01; genus DSVR01. The sequence continues at coordinate 2,528 of CAIYET010000357.1, forward strand.
GGTCCGCGCGTCCCACGGGCCATCGCCGACATAGACGATATCGATGGCGTTGCCATTGGCTCGGGCGATGGCGCAACGCGCGATACCCTCGCGCGTCAATGCGTCGTTGGCGAACCCTGCGGGCATCGCCATTGCGTCGACGCCGATTCGAGCCATCTTGTAACAGGCCGAGCCGCGCATGCCGCCCGTCGCAAGCGCCGCGCAAAGACCGTCGCGCGCGGCAATGGCTTCGAGTATGCGCTTGGCGCCGGGAATCTCGACGAACCCGCCCGGATTGGCCGCGCACTCGACTTCGAGGTCCGCAACGAAGTGGCGCTCGAACGCGTCGATTTCCGATTGCGTCGCGGGCGTGCCGCGATGCTTCTCGACGGCCTCGTGGATGATCGCGCAATCCGTGCAATGCGTGTAGACTTCCCAGTCGGTGCTGGGCAACGGGAAACCGAAGACTTTCGCGAAGGCCGACGCGTAACATTTGGCGTCGACGAAATTCGTCGCTGTCAGCGTCCCATCGATATCGAACAAGATCAGCGTCACAACCGTCTATACTCCTCGGAACAAGTTTGTACCCATTGCAAGGATCAAACCACAACGGCCTTGCACGACGCAAGCAATCGCCTCCGTCAATTCGGGCGTCGTTCGGAATCCTGGGGCCGCCTGCTATAATACGCGCGTGTACGGTCTTATGGTCCGAGGAGGAATGTTTATGTTTGCCGTGTGTTCTGCGTTGCTTATTGCGCTTGGTGGATTCCAGTTTGCCGATGGTTTCGATTATGCGGATGGGGGCGATGGTACGCCTGCGTGGCGGTGCGAGAATGTGGCGTGGGAGACGCGTCGGGGGACGATGACGTATGAGGGGGGCGGGCGGTCATTCGCGGTGTTGGAGAAGGCGCCGTACGCTTCGGAGGTTACTGTCGAGGCGACGTTGACGGTTCGCGAGCGGGCTGGGGTGGATTGGGCGGTGGCGGGAGTTGCGATTCGGTGGGACGCGAAAAACTATTGGCATCTGGCGTTGGGCGAGGCGCCGTCCGCTGCCGGCGCACGGCATTTCATCGAGCTTACGGAAATGCTGGACGGCGTGTGGCTGGCGCAATCGAATCCCGATACCGCGCTGAAGGGCGTGATGTCCGAGGGCGCCGAGTACGCGTGGGAATATGGGCGTCCGTATCGGCTTCGGATTGTGTTGACGCCAGAACGAATCGATGGGACGGTGTGCGAACTCGATGGTACGCCGCGCGCACACCTGGCGTTTGCGTTGGCGAAACGCGCCGTTTGCGCGGGTCAACCGGCTCTTGATTGCGGGAACTTCAAGACGGCTTTCGACGATTGCGCGGTTCAGGCGGACAACGAAATGGCCGGGCCGGATACGCACGTTTCGTATCCGCCATACGTGTCGCCGTCGCATGAGGATGTCCGGGCGAAGCCGAACGGTTTTTTCCAGACGCAGTCCATCGATGATCGCTGGTGGCTGATCGATCCCGAGGGGCGGCCCTTTTTCATCATCGGCACGGACCATGTGAACTACCGCGTGCATTGGTGCGAGAAACTCGGCTATGCGCCGTACGCGCGCAATGTCGAGGCGCAGTATGGCAACGAGCAGGCGTGGGGCGACGAGGCGTTGAGGCGGTTGCGCGAGTGGGGCTTCAATACGCTCGCTGCGAATCATTCGCCGAGTCTGCGTCATCGCGGGCTGCCGCATATCGAGTTCCTCGGCTGGGGCGCGGCCTTCTCGGACATCGACGATATTTGTCCGAAGACGACATGGACCGGCTTTCCGAACGTGTTCAGTCCGAAATGGGCGCGGCACTGCAATTTCCTGGCCAAGCAGGTGTGCGGGGCGGTGAAGGATGACCCGTGGCTGATCGGCTATTTCCTCGACAACGAACTCGAGTGGTTCGGCAAGAGCGGGCGTCCATGGGGTCTGTTCGACGAGGCGTGGAAGAAGCCGAAGGGCCATTCTGCGAAACAGGCGTGGGTCGATTTTCTGCGGGACGAGGTGCATGACGCGAATGCGCTCGAGGAGTTGTGGGGCGTCGATGCGCCGTCGTTCGATGCGCTGGCGGACGACGTGACGCCGCGTGAGCCGTTGACGGATCGCGCGCGCGCGCTTGCGGCTGAATGGGTGCGCCATGTGGCGCGCGAGTACTACCGCGTGCTGACGGACGCCATTCGGAAACAGGATCCGAATCACCTGATCCTCGGGAACCGTTTCGCGGGCGACGCGCCGGATGTCGTGGATGTTGCAGGGCGGTATTGCGATATCGTTTCGTTCAACATTTATCCGAGGATCGACATCGAGCGTGGATTGCCGGCGTCCGTGTTCGAGACGCTCGACCGGTGGCATCGTACTGCGGGCAAGCCGATGATGATCACGGAATGGAGTTTCCCGGCGCTCGACACGGACAGACCGAGCATTCACGGCGCGGGGATGCGCGTGGACACGCAGGTGCAGCGAGCGCAATGCTTCACGCATTTCCAAAGCGCGCTGTTCCGCCTGCCGTATATGGTCGGCAGCGACTATTTCATGTGGGCCGACGAGCCGGCGCTCGGCATCGCCGAGACGTTTCCCGAGGACAGCAATTACGGGCTTGTAAATGAGAAGGACGAACCGTACTTCGAGATAACTGTGGCCGCGCGCGCCTTGAATAACGACGTATATGCGTTGCACGCGCATGGGCCGCGCCCGAAGCCCGTTCCGCCGCGCGCGTTGGCTTCCTGGCTGCGCAAGCCGCCGAAAGGTGCGCTATCGCTGCCGGAAGGTCCGATGCATTTGACGACGGGCCAACTCAATCTCGAAGGACCGGAAGGCGCGATCGCGTGGCGCTTGTCGCTGGGATCGGCGTGCCTGGGCCACCTCGCGCCGATGCTGCATCAGGAATCGGCGGGGCATTCGTGGTGGACGCGCATCGATACGTCGCGCATGACGGGCGTCCGCGAGAACGACCGTGTCGTCATGGTAGACATGGAAGTGGGGTACCTTGCCCCAACGACCGGCAAGGAGGTTCCGTTCCGGTATCGCGCCGGTTGGCGATATTGGATTCCGAAGGACGAAAGCGGATGGATCGCGAGCCAATGCCTGTGGGTCGAAAATGCCGACACGGCGTCGTGGCGATTGGTCGAGGTGTTTCATTATCTGCTGCCGAATCTCGGCGGCGACCCGGCCAACGACGAGCCGCTCGAGGGCGGCGTGCCGAACTATTATTTGTCCGGCGCGGCATGGGTGGATGCAGCGGCAAACGTGGGCGCAGGCTGCTGGTATGCCGACGAAAGCGCGTTTACCTGCTATTATTGGAAGGAGCCGCAAGGCGCATTCCACGCGGATCTGCGGCATACCGTGGACAAGGAGTTGCGGCCCGGCGAACGCCTGGCGGTCAATGGTCCGCCTGCGTTCTTTTTCGGAGTCGAAGGTGCGTCGCGTGCGGCATTCGGACAGACTATCGCACGAGTGAGTGCGGCGGCCTTGCGGTGAAAAATGGGACTCATCCGGGGTCGAAAAAAACCTCGCCACACTCCGCGCAGGACTCGAATTCGAGTATCAAGACACCTAAATTCAGCCACAAGACGCACAAGAATCACAAGATGTCACATTCCAAGTCGCGGTGCATTACAACCGGTCATAGGCGTCCATCCCCGGAGCTTCCCAGTCTTCCTCGAAGGAGCGCAACCGAACGCGGGTTTCCAGTGCCAATTCGCTTAACGGCAATACATCGGAAGCAGTGGCATCCGGTACTTGAACGCCAGCCGATTCAAGCAAACTTCTGAACTCGGCTATCTCAAGAACGACGCCGCGTGGGACACCGTGTTCGTCAACCACGTAGCGAGGATGAAACGCGTGCATGATATTGCCTCCGCAAGTGCCTGCCCGCGCAAGATTCCTCTATTCATCTTGAAATATTGTAACAGGGGCCGCGGAGGATGGAAAGAATCCGCCGGACACGCCCCGGAAACGGTGTGTGGCTTAGGATCGCGTTGGTATATAATGGGGTATGGTGAAATACACGGTACGGTTGAAACCGAGGGCAGCGAAGGAACTTGCACAACTGGCGAGTGGCCTCCGGCAGCGTGTTATCGAGGCGCTGGAGAAACTGGAAGACGATCTCGCGGGCGACGTGAAGCGTCTGACGAATTTTAAGCCGGAATACCGGTTGCGTGTGAGCGATTATCGGGTCCTGTTTGAGATCGAAGGACATTCGATTGTGGTTTACCGCGTTTGCCCGCGAAAAGAAGCCTACCGCAGATGAGGATCGTACGATGATAGACGTCCATCCAAGTTATATCGAGCGAAACGGGCACGCCGAGTTTGCCGTTCTGCCTATAGAGGAATTCCATCTGTTACAGGAGTACCTGGAAAACATGGAGGACCTCCTTGACCTGCGCCATGCGAAGGAAGAGGAAGGCAGCGCCGAAACGGTGACGCTCAGCGAGTTGAAGCAGTCGCTCGGTTGATTGCGACACAGCACCGGAGCCGGGCGGCCGGTTCGCCACATGGAGGCTTCAGGCTACATCGCACTTCCTGAAGTCTGAAGTCTGAAGCCTGAAGCCTGAGAGGTGATTTCATGAAGCGTCTTTTGAAGTGGTTTGCTTGCATCGTGGCCATACTGGCTGCTATTCCCGTGCTTGGCGTGCTTGGATTTCTTGGATATTACTACAGCATCGTGTTGCCGACGCCGGGCGCTCTGAAGGTTGGCGTGACGCCGGGCGAACTGGGCGCGATGGTCAATCCGTTCATGGGCACGGGCGGGTATCCATGGCTTTGCGCCCATGACACGCCTGCCGCGACGACGCCGTTTGGCATGGTACGTCTTGCGCCGGATACGGGTTCGATGTGGTTCAATTGGAATGGTTTGAACCGTTCGGGGTATTTCTATGGCGACAATAAAATCCTGGGATTCAGCCACACGCGGTTGGTCGGCGCAGACGCGCAAGAGGGCGGCGTGTTTCGGATCTTCCCGACTGTCGAACCTCGCGCACGGAAAATGTTGAACAAGTCCGACCGCTACGCGCGGTTCTCGCATCGCAATGAGACGGCCTTTCCGGGTTACTACGCGGTGCGGCTTCCGAAGGACGATGTTCTTGTCGAGTTGACGGCTACACCTCGTGTCGGGGTACACCGGTACACATTCGGGAAATCGGAGACGCCGCATTTGCTCGTCGACATCACGAGCGGTATCGGCAAGCAGCGTTGCGAAGACGGCGTGGTCTTGATTAAAGCTTCGGAACAGGCGATCGAAGGCTCGATCAAGATATTCGGTTCGTTCTCGGGTCGGTACGGTGGACTCGATGTGTACTTTGCAGCGCGTTTCAGCCAGCCGTTCGTCAAGTATGGCACGTGGAAGGAAGGGCATTTGACGGCGGGGGCGGACGGCGCGGCGGGCGCTGATATCGGCGCGGACTTGAGTTTCGGCGGAAAGGTCGTCGAGGTGCGGTTGGCGCTGTCGTACGTCAGTATCGAAAACGCGCGGAAGAATCTCGATGCCGAGGCGGCGGGTAAGAGCTTCGAGCAAATCGTCGATTCGGCGAAGGGCGCGTGGGAGAAACGTCTCGCGACCGTTCGCATCGAAGGCGGCACGAAGACGCAGCAGCGGATCTTTTACACGTGCATGTATCACGCGCTCCTGATGCCGACGACGTTCAGCGACGTGAACGGCGAGTACATCGGTTTCGACAACGCAATTCATAAGGCGGAAGGATTCACGTATTACAGCGATTTTTCGTTGTGGGACACGTGGCGGACGGTCCATCCGCTGTACAATCTGATCGCGCGCAAGGACGAACGGGACATGATGATCTCGCTCGTCGAGATGGCCAAGGCGGGCGGATGCCTGCCGCGCTGGCCGTCGGGCCGCGACTACACGAATTGCATGCTCGGCACGCCCGCCGACATCGCGGTCACGGAGGCGTATCTGAAGGGAATTCGCGATTTCGATATCGCGACCGCGTATCAGTGCATGCGTCAGACCGGCCTGACTGGAAAGCCGGAGGCGTCGCGCTTCGGTGGACGCGACGGGTTGGAATGGTACCTGCAATACGGTTACTGCCCAACGGATAAAACGGGCGACGGCGTTGCCGCGACGCTCGAATACGCGTACGAGGACTACGCGATTTCGCGCCTGGCGCAGGAACTTGGGTATAAGGACGACGCGGATCTCTTCGAGAAGCATTCGCGCAATTACCGTAACGTTTGGAATCCGGCGTCGGGCTATTTCGAGGGGAAGGACTCGCAGGGCAACTTCCCAAAGGAGCGCAATGCGCATATCTTGAGCTATGTAGATACATGGCATAAGTACACAAGCGCGTACGTCGAAGGCAGCGGCGAACAGTGGCGGTGGTTCGTGCCGTTCGACCCGGAAGGTCTTATGTCGTTGTTCCCAAGCCGCGAGGTTTTCGTTAAGGAACTCGAGACGTATTTCGCGAAGTCGCGGCGTGGCGTCGGCGAGTTGCCGAGTTCGTATTACTGGCACGGCAATGAGCCGTATATCCACGCGCCGTATCTGTTCAACGCGGCGGGACGCCCCGATCTGACGCAGAAATGGGTACGTTGGATTATCGACACGAAGCATAGCGACGACTACGTCGGCCTCGATGGCAACGACGACGGCGGGACGTTGTCTTCGTGGTATACGTTCAGTGCGCTCGGGTTCTATCCGAGGGCCGGCACGACGCGATACGAACTGGGCGCGCCGCTGTTCAAGAAGGCCGAAGTGCGCATCGGCGACAAAACCCTGACGATCGTCGCGGACAATTACGACGCCAAGAACATCTACGTCAAGAAGGTGACGCTGAACGACAAGCCGCTTGACCGCCTCTACTTCACCCACGACGAAATCGCCGAAGGCGGCACGTTGCGGTTCGAGATGAGTCCGACACCGTGACGTGAAGGATGAAGGATGAAGGATGAAGGATGAATTCCGCAGACAAGGTCTCGCTCGGGTTAAACGCATGCTGGTAAGCGTTATTACGATAGCCGTCTTGTCTTATCTGGGGCTGATGGTTGTCCTGTTCTTTGCGCAACGCTGGTTGATATTTCCAGTTTCGCACGAGATGAATCGCACGCCGGATCAAGCGCCGTTTCGGATGAAGTACGAGGACCTGTTTTTGCCCGTTTCCGGTGGCAAGGTCACGAACGCTTGGTTCATCCCAGCGGAAAACGCGGCGCGTACGGTGCTGTTTTGCCGGGGCAACGGCGGGACGCTCTCGGACTGGATCGATGTGGGATTCATGTTCCACCTGATCGGCGTCAACATTATGTTGTTCGATTACGGCGGCTACGGCAGGAGTACGGGCCATCCGTCGGAATCGCGGTTGTACGAGGATGGTCGCGCGGCGTGGCGGTGGCTGACGGATGAACGCAAGATCCCAGCGGCGCAAATCGTCGTCATCGGCCACAGCATCGGCGGCGGCGTGGCCGCGCAATTGGCCACGGAAGTCAAACCGTCGGCACTGATTCTCCAGAGTACGTTCACGTCGCTGCCGGACATCGCCCAGGCGAGTCTCCCGTACTTCCCCGTCAAGCCGCTCATCCGCGACCGCTTCATGACGAAGAGCAAACTCTCACGCATCGCATGTCCACTCCTCATCGTACATAGTCCGGACGATACGATGATCCCCATCGCGCACGGTCGCGCCCTGTTCGAGCATGCCCGCGAACCCAAACAGTTTCTCGAAATCCACGGGGACCACAACGAGGGTATGTTTAGCCCGCCCTACATGCGCGGCGTCGAACGTTTCATCGAAACCCTTTAGGCGTCGCGACGTTTTGCTGTCCCGTGTAGGCAAGAATCCACTTGTTTGACTTGCCGCATGCGCTACCTTCCGCGCGCGCCAATTGATATAATCGCGCGTGCAACTGGGGAAACGTTCGCGGAAGGATTCGTATGGCCGGTCTAATGTACCGCGAGGATATGGACGAGGTACGCGCGCGTTTGACCGCGTGGTGGAACGGCGTCGATATCGGGCGTCCGGCGCTGCTGTTGACGGCGCCGCGCGAGACGCCTATCGAACGGATCGCAGCGTTGCCGGAACCGAAAGGCTGGGTGACGCATTACTCGATGCGCGATTTCGAGTATCGGCTCAATCTGGGTCTGCGCGCCTGCGTGAATACGCACTTTTTCGCGGAGGCCGTTCCGTTCGTTTCGCCGGACTTGGCGCCGAACTGTTTGGCGCTTTTTCTGGGTTGCCATGGCGTCGAGATGCCCGAGACCGTCTGGTGCGAGCCGTGCATGGCGTCGCCGGAAGAGACGCGTTTTGCATTCGATCCTGCGAACGTATACTGGGACTTCTCGTACCGGCTCGGCCAGGAATTGATGCGCCACGGCAAGGGGAAGTTTCTCGTGGCGTTTCCCGACTTAATCGAGGGACTCGACACGCTGGCCGCGATGTGCGGTTCCGAGAACGTGCTTCGGGATCTCTACGAGCGGCCCGATTGGGTTCAGGCGTGCCTGCGCCAGATCACCGACCGTTATTTTCAATGCTACGATCCGTTGTACGACGCGTATCGCGACGAGGTTGGCGGTTCCGTGTTTTGGGCGTGGGCGCCGGGACGCATGACCAAGCTTCAATGCGACTTCTCGGCCATGATCGGCCCGGACATGTTCGGCGAGTTCATGGTCCCGGTGCTGCGCGAGATGACGCAACGCGTTGGGTATTCGATGTACCATTGGGACGGTCCGTCGGCCTTGCGCCATCACGACCACTTGCTGTCGCTCCCGGCGCTTGATATGCTGCAGTGGACGCCGGGCGCGGGCGTCGAAGCACCGGACCATCCGTGCTGGTGGCCATATTACCACAAGACTGTCGATGCAGGCAAGCGCATTTATGTACATACCTGCGCCGGGCCGGAGAGCCTGCTGGCGATGAAACGCGAGTTTGGAACGAAGTTGCAGAGTTTTATGATCGGCATGGGTGCGAATTCGCCGCGCCAGGCCGAAGCGATTATTGGCATGGCCGAAGTCTGACAAAGAACCGGAGGGGCAGCAATGAGTGCAGTAATGGAGTTGTACCACAGTAAACGGATTACGGCGGAGAAGGCAGCGGCGATGGTCCATTCGCACAGTGTCGTGGACTACTACGCGTTCTCGGTGTCGTCGCGATATCTCGATGCGGCGTTGGCCAAGCGGGCCGGTGAACTGGAAGACGTTACCATTCGTAGCGAGATACGCGTCGCGCCGCCGTTCGCGGTCTTCATGGCCGACCCGGAAGGCAAGACGTTCCGGCTCGAAACGCTGTTCATGGGTCCGTTCGAACTCATGGTTCCGCCGGAACGCCGTTCCTACACGCCGGCGCGCGTAAGCGAATTCGAGCGCCTGTTCGCGGCGCGAGATATTTCGTCGGATTTCACGGCGTTCATGGTCAGTCCACCGGACGACGAGGGGTATTTGTATTTCTGTCCATCGCCGTCGCTGGCGCTGATGGATGCACGCAACGCGAAGTGCTTCTTTGCGGAGATCAACGAAAATCTGTTCCCGATAGCCGGTAGCGAAGAACGCCGCATTCACATTTCCGAAGTGGGTTATGTGATCGAGGGCGACAACCCGAAGCTGATGCCGCTGCCACGCGCCAAGCCTTCGCCGATTGCAGGCGCGATCGCGCGGCATATCGTTGGCGAACTGTTCGATGGGGCGTGTTTGCAGGTTGGCTATGGCGAGATTCCCGATGCCGTGGCGGAACTCATCGTCCAGTCGGACTTGAAAGACCTGGGTATTCACACCGAGTTCCTGGGCGACGGCGTGATGAACCTCTACAAGACAGGCAAGATCACCGGCGCGAGGAAGCAACTCCAGCCCGGCAAGATCACGTCGGGCATCGCCTTCGGCACTCAGGAATTCTACGAGTTCATGCGCGAATGCCCCGACCTCTACATGACCACAAGCTCGTACACGAACAATTCCGCAGTCATCGCGCAGAACGACAACGTTATCGGCATCAATGCGTTTCTGGATATCAACCTGTCCGGCGACGTGAACGCGGAATCGGTAGGCGGCAATACACTGTCGGGCACCGGTGGCCAATTGGATTTCGTGATCGGTTCGCAATGGTCCAAGAACGGCAAGTCGATCCTGTGCGGACCTTCGACCTATGTGCGCAAAGACGGCGTGCGCGTGTCGCGAGTCGTCGGGACGTTTCCGGCGGGAACCAGCGTTACGACGCCGCGGTCGTGCATGCATTACGTCTGTACGGAGTACGGCATCGTGAACCTCCGCGGACGCAACCTTTGCGAGCGCGCGGAATTGCTCATCGGCATCGCCCATCCGGATTTCCGCGACGGCCTCATCGTCGAAGCGGAACAAATGGGGCTTTGGCGTCCGCGCAACCGGCGCGGATAGCCCTGTGTCCTCGGAATTCAGTAGTCAGAATTCCGACTACCGACTACCTTTTACTTCGTCCACGCATCGGGATCGACGACCGCTTCGTCGATGACGTCCGCTTCGATGGGGATGGCTGCGTCAAATACCGGGTGTTCGCCAACCTCGAGATCCACCGGCTCCCCTTCGGCCAGTTCATCGGCCGGGATGACATCGTCCAGATCGACGCCCACGGGGGTATCGTCGTCTTCGGTATCGAGGAAGATCGAGTCCGTCACCTCGGTTTCCGCCTCAGCCCCGTCGATGTCATCAAGATCCGCACCCATGATGCCTTCCGGGCTGACCGGCGCCACCACCACGGCTCGCCGTGGCTTGCGCTTCAACGACGGCTTGCGAGCCGCCTTCTCGTCAGCCGCGCCCAAGCGAACCAGTTCCTCGTCGCCGCCGCAGTCCGGACACTTGAACCCGAGCTTCTGCGCGCCCCAATCGATGAACCGCTTGCCACATTTGCGACAATGATATTTCACCGCCATGAAAAACGTTCCTTTCCTAATAATCCGCAGGAACTCTAAATAACCAACCTGTCAAAGCGGGCGGATTATAACAGAAGCGATCCCGGAAGTGAAGATCCCGCGCAACATGGCCGTTGATACCCTGACGCAGCCCTGCTAGAATCCCACTCGGTGGAGAAAGAATCTCGCGAAACTAGGGATAGAACCAGGAGTGTTTATGTCGACGAACGCCTCTCTCGATGGACCGATGAACCGTCCTCGCTTTTCTCTCAATCCGAGTTATCGGTGGTACGTGGTCATGATGCTCTGGATGATCGCGTTCTTCAACTACGCGGATCGTCAGGCAATCTTCTCGGTGTTTCCGCTCCTGGAAAAGGAGTTCGGGCTGACCAAGCTCGAGTTGGGCATGTTAGGCGCGTCGTTCGCATGGGTGTACGGCTTAGGCGCGCCGCTCGCGGGATGGATCGTCGACCGGGTCCGGCGGAAGTCGGCGATCCTGGCGGGCCTGCATGTCTGGAGTATCATCTGTATGGCGACGGCGCTGTCGCGCACTTTCCGTCACCTGATGTTCTTCCGCGCAGCGGAAGGATTGGGCGAGACCTTCTACTTTCCGGCATCGATGTCGCTTGTCAGCGACTATCACGGCAAAGCGACGCGTTCGCGCGCGATGGGCCTTCACCAGACCAGCGTGTACGTGGGTACGATCGCCGGCGGGTTCTTCGCCGGATTGATCGGGCAACGCTACGGGTGGCGATGGTCGTTCATCGTATTCGGCGGGTTGGGCATCATCCTGGGTATCTTCCTGAAGCGCTTTCTGGTCGAGCCCGACCGCGGCGCACTCGACCGGGCCGAAGCAGGCTCGAACGCGAAGGAAGCCGCACGGTTGCCTTTCAAGGAATTCATCAAGCTGGTGCTGGGCACACCGACGGTGCTGACGTTGATGGGGGCGTTCGTGTGCGCGAACTTCGTCGCCGTTGTGCTCTTGACGTGGATGCCGTCGTATCTCGGCAGCCAGTTCAAGATGAGCCTGGCCATGGCGGGATTGACAGCCACGATGTTCGTGCAGTTGGCGAGCATGTGCTCGGCGCCGCTGGGCGGCTGGTTCGCCGACATCCTGAGGCGGCGTACGCCCGGCGGGCGAATGGCGGTGCAGATGATAGGCGTGTTCGGCGGCGCGCCGTTCGTGTTGCTTTGCGGCATGACGCATTCGGTCGCGTTGTTGCTCGTCGCACTGACAGCATGGGGATTTTTCAAGGGTCTGTACGACGCAAACATTTTTGCATCGGTTTACGACGTGGTCCGCCCGGAGGCGCGCGGGACAGCCGCCGGTTTCATGAATATGGTCGGCTGGCTCGGGGGCGGCGGAACGGCGCCGATCGTCATCGCTTATATCGCCGAAGGCCGGGGATTGGGGATCGCGATTGCCTTGGCGTCGATCGTGTATGTGGCAGCCGGACTCTTGCTGCTCACCGGCATTGTTTTCTTCGTGAAACGCGACACCGCCCGGATGCAGGCCTCGCTTGCGGCGGAGGGCAACTGAGGGTTCACCCTAGAAACGGCAGTTGAACCACGAATCACACGAATCACACGAATGAATCAGCGCTTTATCTCATTGCGGCAAAACACCCAACAAAACTTCCGAGAAGCGAAGGAAATATTAACATCCCTTCACCCGTGGGGTGAGATGAT
>CAIYET010000358.1 GCA_903925285.1 Candidatus Hydrogenedentota bacterium
ATCCAAAGCGGCGTCGTTGCCGCCGCACTCCAAATAGCGCCCTTTTTCATTCGAGATACGTCACCGTATTTACAAACACGAGTACTAAGCCCCGGATGAGTATCCCGACGCTAGGGGCAAGGCGTGGTAACCGCGTTGAAAAGGGCGATGCCGCATGTATACCATGGGATGCAGGCGGCTTGTATGAGGATGTCGAAAAAGGTCTGAGCGTGTGAAACCGAATAGGATAGCGTGAAGTGTTTGAAACTACATCCTTGGGGAGGGACTCTCGGACTGGGGCGAAAAGACGTCAGGTTCGGATCTTGCTCGTGTCTATCCTGCTGGTTGGGGTCTTTGTAAGGGTTCCCGGCTTGAATTACTGTCTGGGAATGGACGATCTCATGAGTCTTGACTCGTTCCTGAAAAGGGGTCCGTCCGGCTTCCTTTTGGGACAGTACAGCAGCAACAATCACCCTTTGGCCTCTCTGTTGTCATGGGGAACATGGAGGGTTTTCGGCGAACATGACTGGTCTATCAAGCTGCCTTCTTTTGTTTTTGGACTTGCTTCGATCGTGCTCATGTTCGTCCTTGGAAAACGCTTGTTCGGGAACGAATATCATGGGTTGGCCGCGGCCTTTCTGCTTGCGTTGCAGCCTATTCACGTTGGGTACTCGACCGCGTTTCGCGGCTACGGCGCGGCGATTTTCTTTGCCATGCTATCCGCGCTTTTTCTGTATCGGAACCTCTTAAGGCCCTCGGTGCTGCAATCGGCGGCACTGGCATTTTCCGTTTTCTTCATGGGTATGAGTCATCTCTCTTTTATGTTTCTTTTGTTATGTTGGGGTATCGTGGTAGTTATCTATTGTATCTCGACTCTCTTGAACCGATGGAGTCCGTCGCCCCACCCGTGGCGGGCGCTTGTCCTGACAGCCGTTGCCTTAGGCGTAGGGGGGCTGGCCGTTGCGGGAGCTTATTCGCCGTCGCTGTGGATTCCAGGGGAGATCGTGCACAGGATAGCGCGAAAGACTTGGTCGCCCCATATGCTCGCATGGTTGAGCGGTGCGGACAATGGGGGGATATCTTTTCCCTTTTACTTGTGGACGCTTTTCCTAACCGGGTGCACGGGCTTCTTCTTCTTTTTTGCCGTGTCGGTAGCGGGAGTGGGTCTCTTGGTTGGCTGGTTCAAGCAACGGCTCGGTACGGTGATCTGTGCGGTGGTATTGCTCATGCCTATCGTTGTTGGGGCAGTCTTGAATCTCAACCTTGGGCCGCGCTACCTGCTGGTGATTGTACCGTTCTTTACCTTGTCCATGGGTGCAGGCCTTGTCTATCTGGCCAGTGCGATGAACGCGCTTCCTCTTAGGCGGGTGCGTCGGCCTGCATGCGTGGCGGTGTTTGTTTTGCTGACGGCGGTATGGCTCCGGGGCTTGTTGCCGATCTATTCGCAGGATTATCCCCACGGCGCGGAAGGGTTAATGTCCACACCGGGCGACTACAAGTCGGCAGCGAATTTTTTAAGAGAGCGGATGGCTCCCGACGATGCCCTGGAATGCTCGAAACTCGTGCAACCGGTCAGTTATTATCTGAATCGGACTCCGACACCGCCTCGGATTGGCACGAAATCCGCCCCGCCCGAACGATACCGTTTGTGGGGCTTGACGTTCGAAACCGTGCCGCAATTCGACAGTTTTCCAGAGGGGTACGCGCCCCAGAAAGTCGCTACGTTTACTGGATGTATTGTGTGGTCCGGAGAAATGATTTCGCCAGGATTTCATCGTTTAGCGCTTCAGCCGATGGACACGGTTTCGGGAAGACTGCCGACGGGCGCTCCACTTGGGTGGAACGTGACGGGAGACTCGGTTGCAGAAGTGCATACGGGCGAAGCGGGAAGCACAGTCCATGTCACTTGCACGAAAACATCGGAAGGCTTGGGCTTGATGCACTCGGCAATACCCATCGGCGCCCGGAAAAGAATCGTTTTCAGAGCCGATGTACGCGGAGATTTCGACTTGCCCAAAATAAAGCTGGCATTGTTGTCTTTTGATGCCCGTGATCAGCCGCTCCCTTGGGAGTACTTGTACTATCCTCGCGAGACGATCTTGACGGAAGCGGGCGGCGTTTGGAAACGGATCGAGTTCTCGTCATTCACGCCTTTGGGGGGGCATAAAGTGAGCCTGAGATTGCGTATCGAGGGTTGCGTGCAAGCAGGCACGGAAGTGGAGTTTCGGGACATTGAACTGTGGTCGGAAGGAGAATAAAGTCGTCGTTTTGCGAAATCTTGCGGAGGCAGTGCTTGCGGAAGGTAATAGAAGGATTGGGCTGACGGGTTCGACTCGGTTGAAAATGGCGAGGCGCGGCCATGATTGGCCGCGCCTCGATTGCTTCGGATCGTACCGTGTGCGGATTAGTTGTATTTCTGTGCGCGTGCGATGAGGGCTTCGAGATCTTTCTCGTTCGGGTCCGCCGGGGTGCCGGGGTGAATGACTTGGGCCGGGCACTTCTCGGCCGCCTTGACGACGTCCTTGAATGGGCCACCCTTTGCATCGATGACGGTCGCCATCTTCTCGGCGTCCCATCCGAAGATCGCCGGGTTGACTTCGACGCACTCGCCGCAGGCGGTGCAATCTTCCGAGTCGATCGTCACGGGCGTGAAGCCGCAGCTTCCGCATCCGCAATCCGCCGCCGGGGCTTTCGCAGGGGTAATCGGGTTCACGTTCATGTCATTTCCTTTCGTCGGTTCGTCTTCCGCCAATGCCAGCAGACTGGCGGAGATAATTTTCAGAATTTGGGCACGCACCTGAGCGTGTCGCGCTGGCGATCTTCTTTACATTGATTTCTTTCTTATCCACTTCGGCCAGAGTCTCGATTTGCGTCCAGAACATCTGGCGTTCCTTTCATGCCTTGCCCAATGGAGGGCGCCTCAACCGCAACGCTTGAGTAAGGCATCCCATTCTTGGTCGATTTTCTGTTGAATTTCGACCAAACAATCTTTGTTTTCGGGTCTAAGAAGGTGCGAAAAACGCCGTTGCGATTTGAGCCACTCGATGACCGGTTTCTTCTCTGGCACGGCGTTGAGATGCCATTTGCCGTCTTCTACTTCGAAGAGCGGCCACATATACGTCTCCGTGGCTAGGCGAGAGAGCGCCATGGTATCTTCAGGCTCGTAGCGCCATCCGCGGGCGCATGGCGTCAGAACATTGATGAACGCGGGGCCGTCGGCTTTGGCTGCCTTTCGTGCCTTGGCCATTAGATCGCGCCATGCGTGTGGGGCCGCTTGGGCAACGTATGGGATGTTATGCGCGACCATAATCCCCGTGATGTCCTTGCGATTATGTATCTTTCCGGGAACTCCCTTCCCGACCGGGGTCGTGGTGGTCCACGCGCCGAGCGGAGTCGCGCTGCTGCGTTGAATGCCTGTGTTCATATATGCCTCGTTATTCAGGCAGACATACACGAATTTGTGGCCGCGCTCCATGGCGCCGCTGAGGAATTGCAGGCCGATGTCGTAGGTGGCGCCGTCGCCGGCGAACGCGACGAATGTGATGTCGCGGTCTTCGATTTTGCCCTTCTTCCTAAGGACGCGATAGGCGGTCTCGACCCCCGACAGCACGGAAGCCACGTTTTCGAAGGCGACATGAATCCAGGGGACACGCCATGCGGTGGTGGGAAATGGCGTGGTGATGATCTCGAGGCAGCCGGTGGGGTTTGCAACGACCACCGGGCCTTCGATGGCGTGGAGTATCTGGCGGACAATGGTGGGTTCGGCGCAGCCGAGGCAGGCACGGTGGCCTGGCGCCAACAGGTCTTGTTCTTTTACGGCATCACTTAGTTTCAGTGTCATTGTTTTCTCCTTAAAAGTCGCGAAGACCCAGATACCGGCGAACCGGCGTCGTGTCGCCTGTCTCCGCAACGCGCAGTAGATCTCCATACACTTGGCAGAATTCGGCAGGGACGGTGTCTCTTCCGCCAACGCCGTAGATGTAGTTTACTACTTTGGTGTCAATATTTCGGGTAAAGAGCGCCTGGCATACTTCCGCGAAGGTGGGGGTTCCTTCGCCGCCGAAACATGTCACGCGGTCCATAACGGCGATGGCTTTCTTGCCACGCAACGCTTCGGCTACGGCCTCGGCGGGGAAGGGGCGGAACGTGCGCAGCTTGAGCATGCCGACTTTGGCGCCGTCGGCGCGCATTTCATCGATCGCGGCGCGCAGGGCGCCTGCACCGGAGCCGATGATGACGATAACGAGTTCGGCGTCATCGAGGAAATAGGGTTCGACGTGGCCGTAGTAACGTCCGGTCAGTCTTCCGAATTCTTCGCCGATTTCGGGGATGATTTTGAGTGCGTTGTCGAATGCCGCCCACTGCTGGCGCTTGTGTTCGAAGAAATTGTCGTGATGGTCGAAGGCGCCGACGGTGACCGGGTGCGCCAAGTCAAGCAACGGATGGTCCGGGTGGTGCTCGCCAACGAACTTGCGAACAACGTCGTCGGGCAGGATCTCGACGCGGCCCAACGTATGCCCCAGGACGAATCCGGCAAGGCCGGCCATGATGGGGATTTTGATATCCGGGTGACTGCAAATGCGGACCGCTTGGAGCGTATTGTCGTAGGCTTCTTGGTGGTTCTCGGCATAGATCTGAAGCCAGCCCGTGTCTCGCGATGCCATCATATCGGTTTGGTCGGTAAGGATGTTGAGAGGGGCCGAGAGGGAGCGATTTACCACGGTCATTAAGATGGGCATGCGCATGCCCGATGCACACCACAGCATCTCCCACATCAGGGCCAACCCGGCTCCGCATGTGGCGGTCATGGCGCGTGCGCCGGCTGCGGCAGCGCCAATCGTTGCGCTCATGGCGGCGAACTCGCTTTCGACGACAATGAATTCCGTGTCGACTTCGCCGTTGGCGACGAACTCGCTGAACTTTTGGATGATCTCGGTTTGCGGGGTGATGGGATATGCCGCCACCACGTCGGGATTGATTTGGCGCATGGCTTCGGCGACAACGAAATCGCCTTCTAACGCCACGGTTTCCCCTTTTACGTACTCAGCGACCTGACTCATGACGCCTCCATTTTAGCCTTGGTCTCTTCGACCATTGTAATGGCTTGCTGAGGACATTCGCGCGCACAGATGCCGCAGCCTTTGCAGTAGTCCAGGTCTACGCCGACTACGCGCCCATCCTCAACCAACACGCTACCGTCAGGGCAGTAGCCCCAACACCTCAGGCAGTAATTGCACTTCGTCCTATCGATGATCGGGCGCGACGAGCGCCAAGTGCCGGTTTTGTATTCCACGGAACTACCGGCCTCGGTGACCAGTGCGCCCGGGGAGAGTTCTTTCCATCCTTTTTCAGCCATGGTATTAGTCTCCAACTCCTTGAACGTC
>CAIYET010000359.1 GCA_903925285.1 Candidatus Hydrogenedentota bacterium
CGCCCACAAGGACATCGCCTTCGAATTCGCCTCCTGGATCTCCGTCGAGTTCAAACTCTACCTCATCAAGGAGTTCCAGCGCCTCACGGTGGACGAAAACCGCCGCCTCTCCCTCGCGTGGAACCTCAACCGCACCCTCTCCAAACTCAACTACCGCATCCACACCGACGCCATCAAAGCCCACCTCATCCCGACCGTTGTCACCCCCGCGCAGGCCGCAATCACCTACGCCACCGAAGCCGACCTGCTCAATGTCGCGCTCTTCGGCCACACCGCGCAGCAGTGGCGCGCCGCCAATCCCAAACTCGACGGCAACATGCGCGAATACGCCACCATCGAGCAACTTCTCGTCCTCGCCAATATCGAAGGCATGAACGCCGAGTTCATTCACATGAACCTGCCGCAAGGCGAACGCCTGAAACGCCTCAACGAGATCGCCATCCGCCAGATGACCACCCTGACGGCATCCAGCCGCAAAGCCCTCCCCGGCGGGAAGAAAACTTGAACTGCCGTCCACTGACCTCTGTCTTCTGAAATCTGACCTCTGAAATTGCCAACCGCGGCCCCCGCCGCACGCATTTCACCGCTCACTGCTCACCGCTCACTGCTGACTGCGCACTGACCATCCCTCCCGCCCCACCTCGCACCAACCAAGAACGAAGAACCAAGAACGTCTCGCTCCCCGCTGCCCTCTGGCTAACAGCCTTCAGCCGAATACCCTGTTGCGAAGCAACCAGAATACACTCCCAGCACGGTCAAATCGTGTCCGTCAAAACACACAACTGACGGTCGCAAAATGTCCGTCTGAATGACGTAAATTGGTCCCATGTCGGACTACCGCATACCAGTGGTCCCGCCGCTGTGTCCCATCCTGGAGGGCGGCGCGCCGTCGCCGCCGGAATCCAATAATGACAGAGTCGTCTCGCCGTGTCAGAAACAAAGGCACCTATAATCGCCAGTTCCAACGTTGACTTGCGCACCGCCGCGGGTGCATCCTGTCGGCATGGTAATGCCCAGCAAAACCTCTGGCCTGCGCGACAACCACACGCACGGTACGGTGGCCTCGTTTCTAGGCGAGAAAATCCAGAAAGGCTCCAAACTTTCCGTCGTTTCTGCTTACTTCACGATTTACGCCTATGATGCGCTGAAAGACACCCTCGACGAGATCGAACACTTGGATTTCCTTTTTGGCGAACCGTCTTTCGTCAACCGCCTCGACCCAAGCAAGACCGAGAACAAGTCTTTCATCATCGATGCCGATGGCCTGGAGATCGCGAACAAACTCCAGCAGAAACGCGTCGCCAAAGAATGCGCCGAGTGGATCGAGCACAAGGTTGACATCCGGACCATCAGGCAGAAGAACCTCCTTCATGGCAAGATGTACCATGTCGCCACCGGCGGCGTAGAAGAAGCCATCCTGGGTAGTTCCAATTTCACCGTGGCTGGCTTGGGTCTCGGCGCCACCGGCAACAACATCGAGTTGAACCTCATCGTGGATAGCAACCGCGACCGGGCCGAGTTGAAGCAGTGGTTCACCAGCATCTGGAACGACGCCGGTCTAGTCAAAGACGTGAAGCAGGAAGTCCTGCTTTACCTCCAGAAACTCTACACCAACCAGTCGCCGCAGTTCATTTATTACCTCACGCTTTTCCACCTCTTCCGGGATTATCTCGATGGCACCCGCGACGTGGATGACATTCTCCGGCGCGTCGCTCTGCCGGACACGCACATCTGGCGGACGCTCTTTACTTTCCAGAAGGATGGCGCCAAGGCCGCCATCAACAAGATTTTGGACTACAACGGCTGCATCCTCGCGGACAGCGTCGGCCTGGGCAAAACCTACACCGCACTTGCCGTTATCAAGTATTTTGAACTGCGCAACGAACGCGTTCTGGTTCTCTGCCCGAAGAAACTCTCTCGCAACTGGACCATCTTTCGCAACCCCAGTTCGCTGAATCCGTTCTCGGAAGATAAATTCCGTTACGACGTTCTGCACCACACCGATCTCTCGCGCGACTCCGGCGAAGTCAACGGCATTGAATTGGACTCGCTCAACTGGGGTGCCTATGACC
>CAIYET010000360.1 GCA_903925285.1 Candidatus Hydrogenedentota bacterium
ACGGGAACGGGGACGGGACCGGGGACGGGGCATGACACGCTGGAAGTGTACGCTGAAGCCAGGAATCATTGTCCGTCGCGGCAACGGTACAAATCCAGACGGATTTGTATACGTTTATGGCGAAGGCCCATGGGAGGAATTGACGATAAATGACTTCGCGACAATGGTAGAGTGCCCAATCGATAGCGAGCCGATAACGATGCAGGACGGGAGGATCACATCATGAGTAGCGAAGGACGTGGGGACAAGCATCCGCTCGACTGTAATTGTCAAGTCCACGGCTCTCGCGCCCCCGAGTATGGCGCATGCGTATCGTGCGGGCGCCACCATGCCAGGGTTGGTGAGCATATACGATGTCTCAATGATTGCATTGCCAGTCTGCGCACCCCGATGCCGGCGACAAACGCATGAGAATAACCGACATTCGGAAGATGTTTCCGTCAGATTATATCTGCCATGCGGATCTCATTGACGACAACGGGAAACGCCGCGTTTTGCGGGCCGTAATAGACCATGTTGAGCAAAAAAAGGTAGTTAGCGATCAGGGTCTCACGGGCCAAAAGTGGGTACTCTTTTTTCGTCCTACGCATAGCGGCTATCAGCCTAAGCCTCTAGTCCTCAATGTGACGAATACGATCGCGATTGCGTCTGTCCACGGGCCGCCGACGGCCACCGCAGACATCAATCAGCTATGGGGCGGCAAGGAGATCGAGCTATATATCGGATCTACCCGCTCCGTCGCGAAGTGGCGCCCTGTCTATGGGGCCACCATGCCGGCAATTCGGATCCGGGGACGATCCTCGGGCGCCGAAGAGATGAAGGAAGAGCTGCGATCCAAGTCGGAAGCGACTCCGGACTACGACAAACCGCCGGAAGGCAGACAACCAGGAGACGATTAGATATGGCAGTCTGGACACTGTATGGCGAGTGTGAAGGTAAGAGTGGTGCGGTTATGGTCGATTCTGTCACCATGCAGGCGTTTGGGCCGGTTTTCGGCTCGCGCGCCGAATGCGAGGGCTTTCTGCAATATTCCCGCATAAGTGGCCCTATAGACCCGCAGGCATTGGGACCCGAATGGCTTGAGGTTATGATTGATAATTACCGGGTCGAATTCCTGGCAAGGGCGTCCAATGCCTAGGCTCTCCCCTCCCGAGCTGGCCTCACGCAAATTAGGAATGGGCAGTACGGATGTGGTCGAGGCGCTAGGGCTCGCTCCGTGGGAGGGCGCTGGACCCATGCGCGTCTACATGGCAAAGACATCGCTCGCGCCAGAGGACGATCCCGACGAGGCCGGCCATCTCGACTGGGGCCATATCCAGGAGCCGGTCATCCTCGCATGGTACGAGCGCACGACGAGCGCACGGTGTCTTCCGTGCGGCCAAGTCCGCCACCCGACGCACGATTGGCTATGGGCGTCCCTGGACGCGACGGTACTGGGCGAGTCGAAAAACGTCGAGGTCAAAAACGTCGGGTCCAATATGGCCGCGCATTGGGATTCCTACATCGAGGATGGCGTTCCTCGTTACGTTCGCGCGCAGGTCACGATCGGGATGGCGTGCTCGGGTAAGCGGTCCACCGACGTCGTGGCGTCCGTTGCTGGGCGCCCGCCACATATTTGGACCGTTGCCTATGATGAGGAGCTGGCATCCCTCCTCATAGCCGGCGCGGCGGCTTTTTGGGAGGCGACCCGTAATGGGATCGCGCCGGCTCTCGATCATACGGACGCATCGAAGGCATACTTATTGGCTAAGTACCCGTCGAATGCGGACAAGATCGTAATTGACGCAGACGCAGATGCGGAGGCGCTAGGTCAACGTCGCGCTGCGTTATCGATCCAATCTAGGGGGTGCGACCGCGAGATCAAAAGAATCGACGCGGAGCTACTCGCCCGCATCAAAGATCATGACGCGATCCGAGGCGTCCGTGGTAATGGGTGGAAGATGACGTGGCGGTTGAACATGAACGGCGATAGGCGCCAGAGGTTCACCGGCGCGGGAGATCCAGATGAGCAAGGATAAATCCATGGCCGCCCAGAATACACAATTGAACGAACCTGCGCCGCGCAAAGCCGGAAGGCCGCGCGGTCCGAACGCGCCGAAAACATTCGCTCAGCTGCGTAACGCGCAGCTGAATACGTGGGACGCGATGACGGCCGAGAATCGACGCCAGATGTTTGCAACGATCAAGGCGCTTTACCCAGAGGTTGCGGGAGA
>CAIYET010000361.1 GCA_903925285.1 Candidatus Hydrogenedentota bacterium
ACAACATGCGTCCAGTGGAGCTCGCAATGCCTCTCCGCTCGAGACTTCGCGGCGTCAACCGACAATGCAGAGCCAGAAGCAATAGGATAGGAGTCCGCGCCTCTCATATCATGCTTCTCACGCCATACAGCCCATTCTGCATTCCCGTATACCCGCAGATAAAAACCGCTTGGTGCATGAGTGCACTCACACGTTCCAAACCCTGATGACCACTTCCAGTCAAACATCGCATCCCCCTTCTTCGCACCATGTCGTCTTAGACCTGAACGATAGGCACTTATCCGCGATGTAATCCAATTTATCCTTGCATATCCCTCGAACATAGCTCGATCCCAACGGGTAGGCATAGTGCCTCGATTCTTGACATACGCAAGACGCTGTCCTTGGGTCGCACATTGGCGAATGCTCACGAAATGACACACAATCACGGCATGTTCGGTTCATAGCGTCCCCTTCCCCCCACACACTCGGCAATCGTAGGCCTCTCCAAACTCATCGAACCCGCCGCCGGCGCCATCACAGAGCGCGCATGCCAACGTTTGGCTGGCGATAGGCTCCGTGCTAGGCTGCCGATGCGCGTTGCCCGTGCCGCCGCAATCAGGGCAGTCCAGCCGCTGGGACCCGCTGGGAGTGTCCTGCCAGCACCTCCCGCTTCCGTTGCATACGCCGCATAACTGGACCTTGGGCTTGGGTGGAGTTGGGTCGGGGAACCTTTCCTTCATCAGCACGAGCATGGCATCAGCCCGCGCTGCGGACGCCGTTGCCACATACGGCATGCGCTGCTCCGGCGCCATGCCATGCAGCGCCCCCGCTGCGAAGAGTGTCCAGGCTTCTTTGTCTGTCATGACTTTTCCCCACGATATCTGATGATTAGAGAATTGTTGCTCTCTTCATCCGTTTTGCGGGCCTATAAGACAAGGAAGATCGGACTCTCACTTGAATGCCAATGCTCGTTTGCGCCAATATCTTACGGCGCGCCTCAAGTCCTGCTCTTCACAACGACATCCGCCTTGGGTTCGGACCCCGTTCTTCGGGTACGCGCAATCGCATATGCTAGACCCACAATCCACGGGACATCGATCCACGACAACCGTCGCCACAGTGGCCTTGGCCGCTTGCTGGACTGCCTTGGGGCCTTGCTCGACGATGGCTTCTTGCTCTTTCGTTGGTAGCTTCGACACCTCTGATGCTACCGCCACTGAGACTTCTCCTTGCCGGCACATGTCCACAAGGCCAGGCACTCCGTCTTTGACCACCTTCTTACCTTGCCTATGCGTCTCCCGAGAGATGCCAAGCAGCTTCGCCGCTTGCGCCTCGGCTTCGCGGTCGTGGCGGTCTGAAGGCTCCCCAAGTTTTTGGGTAGCCTTGTTTGGTGTGGTTGTAACATCTGACAACCCACCTTTTCGTGACCCCTCTCGATGCCGAGCTTCCGCCTGCTTCTTGAAGTGCCCCTCAACGCCTTGGGACACGATAGACCGCTGCGTAGGGGTTAGGTGCCTCCTGTGCAGGTTCTGGCTGATGATCCATGAGACCGGGTCGTCTCCCTTCCACTCTTTCGATGGCATCTTCAACTTCAAGGCCTCGGCAGCCTTTGCCCTGTTCCTGCCATCGATGAGCCACATGACTCCGTCGGAATCAACCCAATAAATCAGATGGTTGATGATTCCATTTGCCTTCACGTCATCCACGAACGCGTCCCACTCAGCGCCGGACATCATAGGGAACAGGTCGGCCGCTGGGTGCACGAGCCAGTCTGCTATGAAGTGCTTGGAGGTCATTTCTCAACTCTTGAATGAACGAACTCCTTCACGGCTAGATCCACGTCTTGGAACTCTGGACGCCCAACACGCTTCTTGATGATGTACCTCAATGAGTAGAATACCGTGTACGCCTGCTGTACGTCCGTGATGGCTCTCGTCGATAGGTAATCCTTCCACTTGTCAACCACATCGCCA
>CAIYET010000362.1 GCA_903925285.1 Candidatus Hydrogenedentota bacterium
CCCCAGTCCTTCATCCTTCATCCTTCATCCTTATAACTACACGCCGGTTCGCGTCCGGAGAGGACCGCGATCGCGCCTGCCGCGAGCGCGCCCATTTCCAAGGAACCGGGAAACACGATGACGGGCGCCAAGGGGCTAACCCGTTTGCGTACTGCGGTTCGTATCGACGCGCTGTGGACGAGTCCGCCGGTGAGGACGATGGCCTCGATGTCGCAGCCTGCGGCCACGTACATGGCGCCGATTTCTTTGGCGATCTGATGGACCATCGCGTCGACCACGAGGCGGGCGTATTCATCGCCGTCGGCGATACGTTGCTCGATGATCTCCATGCGGTGCTCGCCGAGGTATGACTGCAATCCGCCGCGTTTGGTCAGTTCTTCGATCAACGCGTCGCGAGTAAAGCGCCCCGAATAACACAGGTCGATCAAGGCGCCCGTGGGCAATTGTCCGGCGCGTTGCGGCGTGAACGGTCCCCCGCCGAGAAAGGCGATGTTGTTGTCTACCATTCGCCCGCCTTTGACTGCGGCTACCGTGATGCCGCCGCCCAAGTGGGCAACGACGAGATTGAGGTCGTGAAGCGGGCGGCCAATCTCGCGTGCCGCGCGCATCGCCGCCGCGCGGATGCTCAAGGCGTGCGACGTGCTCCGGCGCACGATCCCAGCGTAGCCGGAGATCTCGGCGCGGGGATCGAACTCGTCCACCACGACGGGATCGACCGCGAACGCGGGCGCGTCGAGACGCTGCGCCAGTATGGCCGCGACGGGAATTCCGAGATTGCTTGCGTGACGCCGTTCGGGGCGCTGCAACAGATGCGCGACCATTGCTTCGTTGGCAACGATACGTCCCTCGCTACGCTCGGCCACCACATAGGCGCCGCCGGACAGTTTTTCGGGTGGCCGTGGCAGGAAACCGCCGCGCGTGGCAATGGCGTCTACGCCATTCACGCCGCAGGCTTCGAGTTCGCGTTGCGCCAGGTCCGCCAGATGCTCGACTTCGGCTTCATCGATTTCCGGGATGCCGGTGTGGCGTATTTCGCACGGCACTTCGGTTTCGTGAAGGTTTCGGTCGTCCTCATAGATGGCCAATTTCAACGATGTGGAACCGGGATTGACGGCCAGGATGCGATGTGCGGCACGCGCTGGAACTGCTACGATGCGGGGCGGCGCATTTCGTTTGTTGAGCGCGCGTTGCGCGTAAATGCTGCCGAAGGCCACCGAGTTGAGGCGCGTTTCGAGCGCGTCCGAGCGCGAAAGCAACACGTACGAAATGGGAAACCCGACGATCATGTTTGCCAGCGATGCGAGGCCATACTTGATCATGGCGCTGACGCATTTGTAGATCACGTTGCCGGTGTCGATATTCGGACAAAGCAATATGTCCGCGCGCCCCGCCACATCGCGCGCTTTGGGCACATCGAAGCCCTTCATGATCACGGCACGCGGATCGATGGCCAGATCGAGCGATATCGGACCGTAGACGAACGCGTTGGGCCATTCTCGGTCGGCCAGCATCTTCCCCATCCGTGTCGACGCCATGGAATCGATCGGTTTCTCGCTCGCGGACAAAACGGCCACGCGGGGGCGCTCGATTCCCATCACGACCTGCGTCACCTCGACGGCGTTGCGGATCATGTCCGCCATCCGCCCGAAGTTGCACACCGTCGTAATGCCCGCGTCGGTCAAGATCATCGGACGGCCATCGGCCATCGGCGCCGCATCGAACAGCGACACGAGACTGACCGTCGGACGGTCCGCGAGAGGCAGCATGTAACGGTTGATCAGGGGCGTCGACACGCTCCCTTTGAGCACCATATTCACCACGCCGGTTTTGGCCAGTTCAACCGTTTTCGCAGCCGCCTCGTCCTCGCTGTCCACCGCGACGATGTCTTCTTGCGGGATGACGATACCGACCTCTTCGACGGCTCGGGCGATGCGATCGCCTTGGCCGACCAGGATAATCCGGTCGAGAATGCCATGGTCGCGCGCCGACTCGACCAGGCGCAAATCCTCGACACGGCTGCCGCCGGCCACGGCCGCCGTCGAGGGCGGCAACTGCCCGGCCACCTCGACCAAGTCGGATACCGTCCGCCACCCGCCCAACAGCGTTTCTGCATCATGACGTTGGAAACGTCGTACTACCTCATCGAGTCCTTCATGCTTCATGCTTCTTCCTTTTTCCGATAAGGCAGAATACCCCCAGGGCATGCTGTCTGTCCAGCGCCACGATTCGCTGTCGCGATGATGACGTTGCGGCTATGCCGCCTTGGGGCGTAAGATACGGCCTTTGCGCGCCTTGGGTGCGGACTAGGAAAGGACGAAGGCCGTGCGTCGTGTTGGAGTTGTCTTATTGGTGTGGTGTGGTGTGATTGCGGTCGTTTGCGCTTGTTTGGCATTGACGGGGGGGATCGGCGCGCCGCCCGTCGCGGCACAAGCCCCGGAACCGACGCCTGCCGCTTCTGCTCCCGCGCCTGCTCCTACGCCGGGCGGACGCGTGGTTATCCTTGGTTTCGATGGCGTCGAACCGACCATTGTGGAAAGTATGATGGCTGCGGGGGCGCTGCCGAATTTGGCGAAGATGCGCGATTCGGGCGGGTCGTATCAGCGGCTGGCTTCGAGCAATCCGCCGCAGTCGCCTACGGCGTGGTCGTCGTTCGCGACGTGCAAGAATCCCGGCAATCACGGTGTCTACGATTTCCTGCGCCGCAACCCTGCGAATTATGTGCCGGGCCTCGGATTCGGCGCCCTGAAGCAACCCGAATTGGCGCCGGACGGTGTGCTTGCGAATCCCGCAGCGTTCACGAATTATCGGAAGGGCGAGACTTTTTGGGCCATGGCCAGCGCGGCGGGCATTGCGACCAAGCTGCTGGTCGTACCGTTCGCGTATCCCGTCGAGCGCCTTGTCGGCGGGACGATGTTGTGCGGACTGGACGTATCGGACATCCGCGGCACGCAGAGCACGTATTTCGCGATGTCGGACCGGATCGAGGCCGTCGAAAATATTCCCGGCGGCGTGCGGTTGCCCCTCAAGTTCGAGGGTGACGTGGCGATGGTCATGGTACCGGGCATTCGGAATCCCGCGACCAAACAGTTCGTCGAAGTCCCGCTCAAACTCACCGTCGACCGACCGGGGCATGCGGTGGCGTTCGAGCTTGCCGGGCAAACCGCGAAACTGGCCGAGAACACGTGGTCGGAGTGGCTCGAATGGACGTTTGAGGTGTCGCCGCAATTCCGCGTGCGCGCGATTAGCCGTCTGCACGTTATCGAGGCTGGCGAGCATGTGCGGTTGTACATGACGTGTTTGCAGATGCATCCGCGCGCACCGTTGGCGCCCATCAGCAACCCGGATGAGTACGCTGGGCAACTCGTGGACCGATACGGCCTGTACAAAACCGTCGGCTGGCGTTTCGACACGAAGGCGCTCCAGCAGAACGACCTCACCGACGACGTCTTCCTCGACGATGCGCGCAAAACGATGGATTGGCAAGGAACGCTGACGCTCGATGAAGTCGCGCTCAGCCCGTTTCGTTTGATGGTGTCGGCATGGACGGCCACGGATCGCGTCGCGCACATGTTCTGGCGGTTCCGCGACCCAAAGCATCCGCTGTACAACGAGGAAGGCGCGAAGAAGTACGGAAAGGTTGTTGAAGAGACCTACGCCAAGATGGACGAAATCGTCGGCAAGGTTGCCGCGAAGCTAACGCCGGACGACCTTTTGATGGTCTTGTCCGACCATGGATTCCATAGCTTTCGCAAGGGGTTCAGCATCAATACGTGGCTGATCCGCAACGGGTATCTCGCCGTCAAAGATCAAACCGATCCGGCGTCCGCCTTCACAAACATGAAGTACCTCGAAGCCTTCGATTGGACGCGCAGCAAGGCGTACGGTCTTGGCCTCGGCAGCATCTTCCTGAATCTGAAGGGACGCGAAGGACAAGGTGTGGTCGCGTCGGAAGAAGCGGCGGCGTTGCTCGGCGAGATCCGCGACAAGCTTCTGGCGGTCGCGGACCCCGACACGGGCGACAAGGTTTTTCGCGCGGTATACACGAAGGCGGAGGTGTACAAGGGGATCTCGGAAGCCGATGCGCCGGACCTTCAGGTGGGTTACGCGGACGGTTATCAGACAGAGAAGGCTTCGGCGGCCGGCGCGGCTCCGAAGGAGTTGCTCGCGCCGAACGACGACAAGTGGAGCGGCGAACATGCGGCTTCGGATGTTGCGGATACGCCTGGTATCTTCTTCTCGAATCGTGCGATGGAACCCAATGCGGCCATCGTCGATCTCGGCGTGACCACGTTGAAATTCTTGAATGTTCCCGCGCCACCGGACCTCGAAGGGAAAGCGCTGCTCAAGTAGATTCAGGCTCAGTCACCGGTGTTTCCGCAGGGTTAGGTCCATGTCCGGTAAGCACAGCCGATGGAACGGCATCAACCACCGCCGGTCGCCGTTTGCTGCCCGAAAGGTCGGAGAAAGGGAATCTGACGAGGACTACCGAGCCTGCTGAAGATGGGACCATGCTTCGTCTTCCTCTGGACGGTTCCAGTCTTTCGCTAGGGCGTCTTCGCTCAGTAAAGCTGTTTCGGATGCATCGAACTCATCGAAAATAGTTACGATCGCCCGGCACGCGTGCGATAGTCTTACCGGTTCCCTCAATGTTACTTGGCCGTCCGTTTCGATGACGGCTTCGATGGATGTATGCATTGTATTTCACCTCTTTCTTCTCAATTATACGGTGTAGCGAGAATCGGCGCAAAGTTATTGTGAATTTTACTGCTGGCGAAGAAACGTAGGAGAGAGCACAGGCATCTTACGTCGTCCATTTCCCGCAACCTACAATCCGTAATTCCTCCTCCGGCCTCCAGCCTGAGGCCTGAAGCCTTTTTTACGCCAAGAGCGGTTCGGATGTGGCGCGAAGGTAGTCGAGAAACGCAACGAATTCGGGCAGTTGGCGGAGGTTGTCGCAAAAGCGTAAGCCAACTTTGGAACGATGATTCGTGCCGTGCCGACTATGCACGACTTCCGCGTGGCCGTTGAGCGCGCGTGGAAGTTCCATGCGATCGGGGCAAACCTCCGTCGGGATGGACACAGCCACCGTCTGGCCGGGGGACAAGTTTCGGGATGTCTCAATGAGTAGGCCGCCACGCGAGATGTTTTGTACGTCCGCAGGGGTAATCAGCGTGTGGCCGTGCGTCGGCTCGTCGACGGATACGGACACCTTGAAATGCGTTTTCATGCGATCGAATTCGCGCTGGTTGACGGCGCAATTCGATTCGGATGGGTTTTTGCAATTCTTGCCGGACATCGCACGCACACTCCCTTGGGCAGAACCGGTTACATTGAAGATGATAGCATCTTAGACGCCCGCAACGGGAGTTTCGTTTCACATTCGTCGTGGCGCCCTATGCCATAGGCGCCGACTACCATTCCTCCATTCACTCAATCCACCAACGCCGTTTTTCCCCCGGCGCACATCCCCAGGCCGGAAAGTGGCCTCACGGTTTCTTGACGAATTCTTTGTAGCTTTTGACGAGTTGGGTTTTGACTTTTGCGCGTTGCGTCTTTAGCGCCTTCAGTTCTTTGTCGGTCAAGACCACGCCGAATTCGAGCGACACGTGCTTGCTTTCGCCGGCCTTGAGCGTATGAAGCAGGCCCAGTTCCTCATCGATCTGGCGACCTTCCACGCCGCAATTGCATGGCTCGAATCCGATCACGTAATCTTGTTCGCCCATTTGTTTCCACTCGACGAAGCGCGGCAGTTCGTTCTTGTTGTACTTCACGTACACTCCGAATCCCTCGCCTCGGCTAAAGCCGTCGTTCACCATGGCCACGGTGACGCTGCCGTCGGCGGCGGGGACCATATCGTGATAATAGCACTTCTCTTTATACTGATGGGTCGGCGGATCCATCTTGTACCAGTTTTCTTTGCCGTCTTCGGCCACGGCGTCGCGGGGCGCGACGAGCCGACTCGGCGAGATCATCTCCGAGCCTGCATCGACGGCAGGCCAGCCGATATTGCAGTGATACAAGAGCATGTACTTCGTGTCGTTGAAGCCTTCGTTTGTAACGACGTCGTGAATCCAAAACCGGCGTTCGCCCAGTTTCGTCGACACGGTGCGCGTGAGGGTCAGATTTTCGCCGAACACGACGGCCTCTCGCATGGCGCCCGTGACGCTCATCACGTATTCGTCGCCCTGCCATTCCTGGACGATTTTGATGTTGCGCGCGGGCGCGTTACCGATGCGGCCATGCAGGCCGTTTCCGAGCAGCGCGCTTTCCGGGCGCGGCGCGCCGACGTGGGTCATTCCGCACGTGGTGACGAGTCCGCCGAAGTAGCTGCGCAGCCACCGTAACCCTTCTGCCTCGAAATACTGCGGGGCGACGTCGCCCGTGTTCGAGCGCCATCCCATGGCGCGGTGGTTGTACGACGCGGTGGGAATGTCGAGACAGCGGTCGAGAAGGATCGTTACATCGAGCCCTGTGCCGGTGTGCATGATCGCTGCGCGTGCCGGACGTTCGTTGCCGTCGTCCAATTGCACGGTGCGAATCCCCGCGATCTGGTCCATGTTGCCGACACGGCGGCGCAGTTCGGCCACCTTGTATTTCTTGCCATAGATTTCTACCATGATGCCGTCTCCCAACTCGATCCGCCGACTTGCGACTATAGCATACGCGCTATCCACGGCATTTTGTCAAGAAATTTCTGGCCATGCCGCGTATTGGCGTCCATCGACCGGTTTCATGGCAATCCGCAATATATCGCACTTGCCTTCCTGCCGGAAAATTCGTAAACTCCGGCTAGGAAAAGAATGGGTGCGTATTCATGAAGATCGTCATGTTGGGGATTCGAGGCGTTCCGGCGCGCTACGGCGGTTTGGAAACCTGCGGCGAGGAAGTCGGTGCGAGGCTTGTCCAGCGCGGTCACGACGTGATCTGTTACTGCCGAACGGGTTCGCCGGACGACGGGACGCCCGAATGCCGCGGGATCAAACGGATTGAAGTACCCCGGCTCGAGTCCAAAGCAACGGACACGTACTCGCATAGTTTCCTGTCTTTTTGTCATGCCTTGATCAAGGTCAAGCCGGACGTCATCCTGGCATTCAATCCAGGCATCGGGACGCTCTGCGTCATCCCGAAACTGTTTGGCTGCCCCGTAGCGCTTAACCCGGACGGGTTCGATTGGCAACGCAAGAAATGGGGCGGCTTCGCGCGGTGGTTCATCCATCTCAACGCGAACGTCGCTTCCCGGCTCGTCGATCAGATGATCATCGACGCCGTCAGCGTGCGCGACTATTATGCGAGCCATTTCAAGTATCGCCGCGAACCGCTATATATCCCGAACGGCGCGCCCATCGAGGCTTCCGAAAATCCCGAAATCATCGAGCAGTATGGATTGGAAAAGGATGGATATTTCCTGTTCCTGAGCCGCTTCGTCCCGGAAAACAGTTGCGAAGTCATCATCAAAGCGTTCGAAGGATTGAAGACCGACAAGAAGCTCTTCATGGGGGGCGGCAGCGTGCTGGACGGCCCCTACCCGGCGAGCGTCATTCAGTCGACGAAGGATCCCCGGATCGTGTTCCCGGGCGGGATTTATGACCCCGCGCACGTCAAGGAACTCCACTGCGGCTGCTATGCGCTGCTCCACGGCAACCAGCCCGGCGGCACAAGCCTGGGCCTGCTCAAAGCCATGGGTTTCGGCGCCTGTTGCGTTACGCTCAATACCCCGGACAACGCCTATGCCGTCAAGAATGGCGCGGGCGTGGTCTACGAGCTTTCCCCGGAAAGCCTTCGCGCACGTTTGCAGGATCTGCTCGACCATCATGAGACAGTTGCCCAGTACAGGGGAAAAGCCGTCGAACGCATTCGCGAGGAATACCTTTGGGAGGTGGTCGCCGACAAGTACGAGCAGGCGCTCAAGGCCATCGCACGAAAGTAAGCGCAATGTGGCCGAATCACCCTTCGCCCTTCATCCTAAAAAAGGCAGTCAGAATTCAGGAGTCAGAATTCAGAATGTTGAAAACAGTGGGCTTACACACGAGACTCAGCGACATTTGCGCTCACCCAACACCGGCGCGGAAGCCTTGCGCGCGGCGCGGTGAATGCTTTCGCGCTTCGAATGATACCGTAACCTGTTGCCATTCTGAATTCTGACTCCTGTATTCTGAATTCCTACTGCCTTTTTTAG
>CAIYET010000363.1 GCA_903925285.1 Candidatus Hydrogenedentota bacterium
CAAAACCGATATCCATTGACCCTGGAAGGGTCGTACTATGTCAATATCATCGTTAATAAAGGTCGACATCGTGCTTCTTGTGCGACCCTTACAGGGTCGGTGGTTAAGCATTTGTGCCCGTGGGTTGTCACCCACGGCTATTCATGTTCCTCCCCTTCGGGGAGATTTAGTTGAGACGACAACTTCGGGGAGATTTAGTTGAGACGACAACTTCGGGGAGATTTTGTTGAGACGACAACTTTCCCAAAGAGTGAAGCTCTTATAAAGCACCCTAATTCCGGCTGTAATTTTGAGAGGTAGTGAAAAATCGGCGGCACGTAGTACCGTTGGCTTTAGCCGGTAGGAAAACAGCCTCAATCTCGATACCAAAGGGGGCTGGCTAAAGCCAGCGGTACTATTGCGCCAAATGGTTTCACCGTCTCCGACTCCTAATTCCTATGTTTTCATAGCACAGAGTTCGTAGGCGTCGACGGGGTTGGCCTTCCCTTCGAGGATCACGCTGCCGATGGCGCGGGCCTCGACGCAGTCTTGTACCAATTGATACGTCGAGCCGCCGCCGACAATCTGTCCGGGTTTTGCGAGGTCGCACAGGCGTCGTGCGGTATTGACGTGATCGCCGACGACGGTGAACTCCATGCGCATGGGCGAGCCGATGTATCCGGCGATGACTTCGCCGGTGTTGATCCCGATACCGAGGTGGAACGCGGGGCGTCCGTCGTGGGTGCGTTGCGCGTTGATCTCGATGTTGCGCTGCTGGATTTCGATGGCGGCGCGGACGGCGCGTTCGGCATCGTCTTCTGCGGAAAGCGGGGCGCCGAACACCGCCATGATTTCGTCGCCGATATACTTGTCGAGAGTCCCTTTGTATGCGAAGATGATTTCGGTCATGGCGGTGAAGTGTTCGTTGAGGAGGTCGACCATGAGGCGCGCGGGGATTCGCTCGGCGATGGGGGTGAACCCGCGGATGTCGCAGAAGAGGGTGGTGACCAATCGCTTCTGGCCGCCGAGTTCGAGGACGGAGTCCTGTTTCATGATCTCGTCGACGATCGCGGGCGAGAGGAAGCGGCTTAGGTTGGAGCGTTTCTTCTCGGCTTCGAGCATGCGTTCGTAGAGGTGGACGTTGTCGATGGCCATGGCCAACTGGGTGGCGAGGGACACGAAGAGTTCGAGGTCTTCCTCGTTGAAGGTCACGGAGGGCTTTCGGGAATCGACGTAGATGGAGCCGAGGATGCGGTCTTCGATGCGCAGGGGTACGGCCATCGCGCTGGTGATGCGCTGGCGGATGATGCTGTCGCGCATACCGAACTCGGAGTCGTCGATCGAGCTTCCCATCAGCACGGGGATGCCGTCGATCGCCGAGGCGCCGGCGATGCCCATGCTGGGCGAACTCGCGGCGAGTTCTTGGCCCATTTCTCGCGCGACGCTGACGCGCAATCGGTTGGAGGCCTCGTCGTGCAGCAGAATGAAACCGCGGTCGGCTCCCATGACCTCGATGGCCGTGTCGAGCACGTCGGACAGTCGGCGGGAAAGATCGAAATCGGATGCAATGAATTTGCTCGCGCGGTACAGGGCGGACAATCGCCGGTATGCCCGGCCCATCGTAATCAAGTCTTCTGCGGTCGGCTGTGCGGGATCGACCAGTGTCGGCTTTGCGAATGGTGCGCGGCTACCCTCGGCAATGAGGGTTAGGTTGTTGCCTGCGCGGTCGAGTTCGGCGCGAATTTTGTTGACGTCGCTCAACAGTTTAGATTCGCTCAAATTCGACGAGGGCATGCTTCCGTATATCGTGTCGTCGCGGTAGACCAGGCGGCACTTGCCACCGAACCAGATCTCGTCCATGTGCGACAGGACGCGCTCGACGATCCGCTGCCGGTTCACATATGTGCCGTTGAGACTGTTGAGATCGCACAAGAGCATCTTTTCGTTGCGTCGGCGTAATACCGCATGGTGGCGCGACACTTCGTCGGCTACTAAGACAACGTTGTTGTCCTCCGCGCGCCCGAAGCGAATCTCGTCGCTCGATAACGGAATCGTCATCGACGGTATATTCGGCTGCTCAACGATTACTTGTGGCATACCATCGCGCTCCTAGCAATCATCATAGCAAGGTAATCGTATGAGGTCAACGGGCGGCGTTTTCAGGTTGTGAGGTATCCCATGAATTTTGATAACGTCGCGCCACTGAAGTGCTCAGAGGCCTGCGCGCTGGGCGATGTGTTCCTTGCTTCCGTCGTTTGCCCAGGCGTCGAGTTGGTTGGGGTCTTTGAGTTGCTGGCCGCGCAGGCGTGGTACGGCGAGGTAGCCGATGCGGATATCGGTGAGAGCGGTCATGTCGCTCCAGAGTTTTTCGAACTGGGCGACGGGATATACGTCTTCCTGGCCGTGTCCCCAGCGGCGTTTGACTTCTTTGATGGTCACGTATGTCGGCATGCGGTGGGCCATCGCGCGCACGGCGTGGGCGATCTTGTCTTGCGGGCCATCGAGGTCGGCACGCTTCAGTCCGAATAGGGCCAACAGGGGGTCGATCTGAATCCATGTGGTCATCGAGTTGTAGTAGCGGAGCTTCAGTTCGTCTTCCTCGCGCGGTTGGGCGAGGCCTTCGAGTAGCCGCGCGCGGCCGTTGACGCGCGCCAGGCCGCCGCCGCGGTCGTCAATGCGGCGCGGCACGACTTCGAAGGTGAGCACGTTACCTGCCTGCACGTGGGCGCCGAGGGCTTCGGGATCGAGGTCGGCGCCGAGGGTGTCGATATTGTGGAGCATCAGTGTTTCAAGCCTTGGTGATTGCTTGAGCACGCGTGCGAGGACGCCGTTGCGCAGCAAGTTGGGAATCTCGTACCAGTGGCCTGGGGGATTGAAGCGCTGGATCGCTGTGTTGTCCATGTAGTCGCTGCCTTCGCCTTTGGCCCGTGCCCAATCCATGAGTGTCGCACGAACGGCTTCGCGGACCTTCTGTTTTTGCACGTCCAGGGTTTCCTGTGGCATCTCTTCCCACAGGAAAACGAGATCGCGGACCATTGGGATGAGGCGCTGTCCGATGGAGCGCCCCGGGCTTAGTTCGAGCGGTCCGGTGTAGCCGTAGTTTTCGTTTAGGGCCAAGTGCTTTTCGATGGGCGCATGCGTCAGGTAGCTGGTCGAGATGATGTGTGGGATAGCGACGGCGTATCGCTCGGCGGCGGCGCGTGTTTTCGCGACATGGATTTCGAGGAAGCTCCGGTGCTGGCCGTTGAGAAAGAGGAATGGGTTGATCGCCTTGACGGCGCCTGCGCCGGTGGTCCAGCGGCTTCCCACGCCCGCTGCCAGCGAAAACACGGCGGCGCGTCCGTCGCGTAGGCTCTCCTCGCCGATCCGGCGGCGTTCGGGATCGCCGAATAGGCGCGTGACGTCGGTATCCTGCACGTCTTCGATGGACGTGTCGACGGACATACGGTTGTGTGCCAAACCGATGCGCCCGTTGCGCAGGTCCGCGCGGATATCTTCGTGTTGGATGGGATCGAATCCGTTCTCGGCCTTGACGCGGTCGGTCTCATCGTCCCATGCCAGGCGCGCGGTTTGAGTGGCGGGATCCGAGACGCGGAAGAGGTTTCCGACCAAGGTGCGCAAGAGACCGTATGTTTCGTCCGGATGGCCGCGTCGTGCTGTGAAATGGTCGAGTTCGACCCGGCGCAGATATGCGATGTCGTCCGCGCTGCGGCGGACCAATTCCGGGATCTGTAAGGCGTAGTAGCGTGTCGGCATGATGGCGTCCTCGCCAGTCAGCAGGCAGGCCGTCGAGCCGATGGGGTTGATGCGGAAGTTGTATACGACGGGATTCATCGCAAAGGGCAATGCGTCTTCCAACTCGCGTTTGGCGGACATCATGATATCCAGGATTTGGTGGCGGAATTCGTCGCGCCGTTTCGGATCGACGAACATGGCCATGCCGCCGCCGGACATGCCGCCCAGCATCAGGAAGCCCCAGAAATCGTCGGCGAGCGTTTCGCGTGCCCGTGCGATGACTTTTTCGGTGAAGCGGTTTGTTACCCACGGGATAATCGTCTTGAGCGGCCCGTTCCAGTTTTGTGTCGTGTTCGCGGCGAGTTCGTGGAGGTCGCCGTTTTTGAGCGCGGCGAGGATGTTGTCGAAGATGGCGCGCATCGACAGGCGTGCGTCCCATTCCTGTTTTGCGCGCAGCAAGTATTTTTCGGTGACCATTTCGAGTATAGGCCCGACGTTTTGGGCCATTCCGCCGTGAATCAGGACCAGCGATGCGGCCAATCGTTCCTTGATTTCCGGATGCAGATCGTCTGCGTCCAAGAGACGGTGGCGCGGCAATAGGCAACCTTTGCTAACGCCATATTCGGGGGCGCCTTCTGCGGCGATGGCGCCTTCGATGACTTTGAGTCCGGGCCAAATGCCGCCTGAATCTTGCCAGCCGCCGCCGGAGCCGCCCAGCCATTCGCCGAGGATTGCGCGCGACGCGGCCAGTCGGCGTGCCTCTTCGTTGAGCGGTCCTTCGAGCGCGGAGGTTTGGCTGGTGGCGCGCATCAGCACGCTGATGATGGACGCGAGCAGATTGGTCGATACCGCGAGGCGCGAACCTTTCGGAATGTCGTTGACTTTTGTGACCAGTTCGAGGCCCATGCCGCGTCCGACGATACGGCCCAGGATATTTTCGATGGTCTGGTTCGTACCTTCGAAGGAAGGCGGAATGAGGCCTGATGCGATCACGCCGGCCTTGAGCAAACTGAGGTAGTCGTTGCCGAAGTTGAACAGGTCGCGGAGTTCGGTCACGTCTTTGGTCGCATCGAGGTCGGTGCTCGTCAACCGTAGTACCGGTTCCGGTATGGCGCGGATGTAGGTTTCGATGGGGGGCTGCACGTTGTCGTCGCGGCCATAGACGCCGAGGTCGACTGAGATGTTGAGGACGCGCGCTCCTTCCGGATAATCCATGCCCAGGAAGAAGATATCCGACCATCCGCTGTGGCTGAGGTCTAGCCGGACTGGGGTCGTTTCGCGCAGGATGGGGAAGAGGATGGTTCCGTTTGGACGGCGCAACAATTCGCGCCTCAAGCGGACCGGGTGATCGTCCGCATGGCCCACGCGGAACATCCATTGATTGCCTCGGCTGGCGCGAACGCTTCGCCGGACCTGATCGCAGAGCGTCTGGAACGCCAGGTGATGGTAGCCTTCGGCGAGCGCGCTGAATAGCGCCGCATTTGGACCTTTCTGTTTCAACGAGGCGCGGAAACAGTCGATCGCTTCCTCGAATCGACGGCCAAGTAGATCGCGAAACCCATCGTAAGGGAGCGCGCCCGTGTCGGGAAAAGATGGGCATTCCTGGAGGAAGAAACGGTAGGCGGCGTAGAGAAACAGGGTCGCGCGCACGCGCTCGTAGAGGTTGTCTGCGGAACGGCGGAAGGCGTCCAATTCTTCGCATGCCGCCATGAGGTCTTGTGGCGATAATGGGTCGCACAATGAGCGGAACGAGCGGTTGCGCGTTTTCGGATCTTTTCCGACGATGGTTTCGAGCAGCGTATTCATGGGGGGCGGCCTCATTCGGCGGGCCGGCGCAGGCCGGTCTCTGCTAGCAGGTCCACGAGGACGCGTAAGACTTCGTCGCGGTCTTTGCCGGCCATGCTGAGCGCGAGTTGCGTCTGCATCATGCCGAAACGCGATCCGATGTCGTATCGCGCGCCGGCCACTTCGACGGCGAGATATCGCTCGCGGCGGGCCAGTTCCTGTAATGCTGGCGTCAGTTGGATCTCCGGTGCGCCGTTTTCGTGTGCGGCGACGGCCGGTTCGAGCGCTGCGAAGACGGACGGTGGCAACACGTGCATGCCGAACAGGCACAGATAGAATCCTGCGCGTAGGCCCGGAGTCTGTAAGTGCAGTTCCGCCATGCTCAGGGAAGGTTTCTCGATGATCTGCTCGATTTGGTACAGGCCCGGAGCGTCCGGCATGCGTTTGCCGCTGAGCGTGCCGTAATGGCCCACGAGATGCTCGCGGGTGACTTGGACGACTGCCACGGCGCATTCCTCGCGTACGGCCACGTCGATGAGTTGCTGCGCGCAGCGGTGGCCGGCCATGTTCGACACGTAAAGGTGGTCGCTGAGCAGCAGAAGGAACGGTTCGTTGTCTACAAACTCCCGCGCGAGGTACACGGCGTGTCCGTAGCCCAGCGGCTCTTCCTGCACGGCGAAATGAAGGTGACGCAATATGCGGTCGAGACGTTGGGCCTGCTCGCGCGCCCAGTCCACGCCTTCATACGCGCTGATGAGATTTTCTCGCAGAAGATGAAGTTGGTCCCGGTACCGTGGCTCATCGCCCGGCGCGCAAACGACGCAGACTTCCTCGACGCCGCTATCGAGCGCTTCCTCCGCGATCACTTGGATGACGGGCTTGGCCAATCCGTCGCGATCCACAATGGGCAACATGCCTTTCTGAACGCTCTCGGCTACGGGATACAGACGTACGCCGCGGCCCGCCGCCGTGATAACTGCCTTCCTGACATGCATCGTGCCATTTCCTCCCGCGTTGCGAAGTCTACCCGATTGGACGCTATGTTACGTTGGACGGCACGGAAGTTCAAGGAAGGACTTGATATTCTTGGAGCTTGTGAAGAAATTGACTCCCGCGTTTCAGTGGAGGTGGATGAAAAAAACAGATTCCATTCTCGCATGTTCTCGTAGGGCGGGATTGATTCCCGCCGATTTGCGGAGGCGG
>CAIYET010000364.1 GCA_903925285.1 Candidatus Hydrogenedentota bacterium
ATTTTGTCCAGCTGTCCAAGGAAGCGGGGGCATTAGAAAAGGCACAGCGACTAGTTGCCCGTAGCTGGTCGCCCCGTAGAGGAGGACAAACCGATGCACCATGACTACTACTTCATCAACGTGTTCCTGGATGCGCACGACGCCGCCGACCAGGAACACGCATTCAGGCAGGCGTTTCAGACTATCCAGGACCTGGGCCGGCAACCGGCATACCGGCGAGGGTTCAGGAATTACCAGCGGTTCATGGAAGAAGTTAGGCATCATATCGGACGGCACGCAGCAACAGACCCGCGGACCGTCTCCTTGCTTGTCGATGAACTCATCATTGCCCTCGCAACAAACACGTTGCCGGGTACGGAACAGGAGAAAGCAGCGCTCCGTGAGCGCATCCTGTCCCGTCCGGACTGGCGGGCCAAGTTCAAGCGCATCTGCTCGGACATCACCGCGAACGCGGACGCATCCGTGTCGATCAATATCGCGGTGATTCGCGACCGATCCGAAATCGCCGTAGTGACGTTTGAGCGCCGTGGAGAATTCCACCGGGTCCGTGGCATCACGCCTGGTCATTATGTCCTCCGCTTGTCTACGGGACGCGTGCTTTGGCGAGGCGACCTCGGGGTGCAAGACGTGGAATGGGGTGCGGCGTTCCCCGAACGCGCGGTGGACCTGGCTGCGGACACTGAATGCGTCAGAGGCGTTTCGACACGGGCCTTTGACCTCTTGGAAGGGGAACTAACGGTACGGATACTGCCCGGCATCGAGGCCGGAACCATGGAGATTTCATGGAAAGGATAACGGATAGTGAATAGGGTTACGGACAGACGGCCAACCGGTGCGGGCTGCTTCTTCCCAAGCGGCAATAGCGCTGTTGTTACGAGGGTGTTTGCCAAGGCCGAGGAGCTGGCGCCGGAAGAATGGGGTGAACTCGTCTATGAGATCATCCCGCTGATTCTCTGCGCCGCAATGCAGCCCGTTAGCGGCTCAACTCTGGAAGGTTACATCCTCGGACTTTCCACAGGGAGTGTTCTTCGGCGGGGAAAGCTGGCCGAGGAAGAAGTGGAAAGGTCAAGCAGGGCTTCAGGGTTGACGGTGTGGATTACCGGTGTGAAATCAGGCCCGACACGAATATTCCGCATCCTCTTTCGAGAGTCCGTACGGTGGTTTTCTCCTGGCATGAAAGCCGGCGTGCCGGAAATCCTGGTTGCGTAACGGAAACGGATGAACATGGAGACTCAGGAAGCATCTGTAGGACGCGCGAAGGCGCCGCTGGTCTTGCCCGGTAGTGGGCTAGCGGTTATAGCTACCGTTCTGGCTCAGACGAAAATCCCTTCTACCCCCCAGCGCCTTTGTTTTACGGGCGATGGCGCCGTTGAGCAATCTGCCATTGAGCACACGCGTAGCGTTGTACTCCCCATCGTGGACAAGATCTGCGCTGCACTGGGCGTTCCCCCGTTGGACTACGAAATAGGTGTGTTGAGTCCCGCTGCGACATCCGCCAAGGACCTGCCGGTCGCCGTATCCGGCCACTCCGGCGACGTCGCCATCCTGCTTGCGCTCATGTCCTCCGCCCTTGGATTGCCCCTTCGCCTGGATACTGTGGCGACAGGGGCAATCGGATCATGGGTTGGCGACGTGCTGATGGTCAGTGGCATTCCGGCCAAGGTGGGCGTCGCTGCAGCCGACCCCGCCGTGAAGCTTTTTCTCTATCCAAGTCTGGACCGGGATCATTCCCTTCGCACACTCGCCCCGGCCGAACGCGACCGCATCCTCGCGGCGCTGGCCAGAACGGCCGGCAGCGTCCAATCCCGGGCAATAAGCGACATCGCCGACCTGCTGGAGGCTGTCCTCGACGAGGACGACATCGTCCGAAGCAGTCTGCAACGTGGCTTCTTCAATGGAATGGACCTGTCCGAGACTCCCGGGACCCCGTTGGATCGAGCCACTTGGTTCCTCACGAAATCGGGCACACCCCGCCTCTGGTCAGCCGTCGAGCGCCGCTTGAGGACCAGCCGTCAGGACGAAGCGAGCGATTTCCTGAAAGCCTATCTGGAGTTCCATATACGGCAAAAGCGTTACCCCTTGAACATCGGACAAAACCTTGCACAGGTGCTTGCGTCTATTCCTTCTGCATTTCGTCGCGTGAAGCTGCGTTTCCCCCTAGTCCCCCTGGATCAATGCATCCGGGTGAGCCAGTACGCAACGGAGACGGATCATCCTGACGTACTCCTCCTTATGGAAGCGAACTGCGGGAAACGTCTGCGCCCGCCTGGATTGGACTCCGCAGCCGCGAGACCGCAGGCCGTGCAGGACAGGACTCTCGGCGAAGTTGTCGCCGCTCTTGTCCTTGAAGAACTCAGTCCCGAAACCATTGACCAGGCGGTTTCCTTTCCCATCGATGAGGCGTACAACCAATTCGGGCTCAGCTCTATCGTGGCGGACTCAATGGAGGACTTCCTCGACATGGCCATGGCGCTGTATTGCCGGTTAACGGGGGCAAGCGGCGCCTTCCTGGCCTGTCCAAGTTCAGACGTTGTTCTGGCCGAAACCATCGCCATTCTCGAAAGGGCATTCTCCCGCCAGGGCGGCATGGATGCCGCCTACAGAGAGGCGAGTCGTCCGACGCGGCTGGGGGCCATGCGATACGTGGCGGACAGAGTTAAAGACCAATACAAGGCAGAAGCGATTGAGAAATTCATCCTGATGAAAATCAAGTTGGCCGGCGATCCGTTGGACGCCGACGGCAAGGTGGCCTTCATCAAGGTTCTTCAGGAACGTCTCGGCCCCTTTCTGCCGGCGGATGTCAGGGACCAACCGCCGGAAGCCTACGCACCCCGATTTGAAGAAATTGCCCGGGCGTATGCCCGGTCCATGGACGATGTCAGGCACACACTAGCAAGGTTGTAACAAGAGGAGGGTTTCACATGGAAGCGATAAGATCGATGTTGAGTGAATTGGATGAGCCCGAAATAGTGCGAATCACCTTGCCTCACGACGAGGCCCGAAACCGTTATCGCCTGCGGTCAATCAAGGTCAGTGGCTACGAGGAGTTCAGAGGAATCACGGCTGACTATGTCCAGTACCACCATACAATGTGCATCGCCCCCGGGGGGCGCCTCACGCGGGACGAGGCTGAAGCCCGTGCAGAGGATGTTCTGAATCGTGAGCTCCGGCGCGAAGGAGGCGACGCGACCTCGGCCTACCGCGCCTGCCTTGAGGGACGCGACGGCGGACTCAAACGGGTGCTCGACCTCATCTGCGACTCGTTCAAGGCACAAGCCGTCGATTACCACACAAGAGGCGTGTTTCGCAGGTACATCCCTAAACATGATTGGGGGCGGCGGAAGGAAATCGTAAGCCAGTTCATTTCGTACTGCCGGGTGCCCTTGCCGGGCATAGACGCCTCCGACCCCGGTAGATATGCCGGCGACCATCTGGAGGAGCTTATTCAGGCCTTCTTGAACGGGATCCGCCAGGTGAGTGGGGTGTTCCGGAAACTCTAGAGAGGAATCACTTTATGCAGACCAAGTTGGACTGTTTTCTGGCGGAGATAGACCCTTCGCGGACCATAGATCCCGTTCGAAGGTGCGTGGATGAAGCGGCGGACAGGTTTCGGAAACCCTGGGCGTTGGCGCCGGATCGCCACTCATTCCGTGATTTTCTTACGAAGCTTTTTGTACACATGGAGTGCGCCGCCCTGTGTACGCGCCCCGACCGAGAGCCGCATCCCACGATGGACTGGACACGCTGCTGCAATCTCCTTAAGGGGAGATATGGCCCGGAGGCCGGCTATGTCGCCACGCAACGGGCCCTTCACGGACATGATGGCGGATTGACGGGTGTTATCCGTGATCTCGCCTCGGCAATGGCGGAGGAATACGCGCAGAACGAGATCAACGCCAAGGTTGCCCATTTCTGGAATCGGCTGACCGTCGACGAGAAACTGGAGGTCTCCAAGGAATATGTTCGGAAGTTCGGGCATCTGTTGGGGGGCGATCTCACCGAGGGAGGCGCTGCCCGGCTGCGCGCCTACTTTTCCAAGTTTCTCGAACAACATTCTCGCCTGATACTGAACATGAGGCGACTCGGATGATGATAGTTGCATTAACGCAAAGTAAACCACGCCTTTGCAGGGATGCCATGGGGACCGGGCGCTCCCCGGCTGTCCACACCCTTGGCATCCCTTCCTTTCCCGCCCTCCCTCAAGCGTGAAACGCGCGCCTTCCCTCTACCGCTAATGCCGTAGGAACATCCGCGTTTGTGGAGAGAAACAGGCTCATGTCGTATGAAAGATCACTGGTCGTTCGCGCACAGCCGCACATCATCGCTGCTCAAGCTCGGTACCTGTTTGAACGCGAGGCATCCAAGGGCTGTTGCCCCGACCTCGCGCCCTTTCCCGTGGACATTGAACCACCATATGCGCCCCTAGTCGACCCGCAAGACGTATTCCATGCGCCGCCGGGCGAACCATTTGTCAGGGGCGCCCTGCCAGTGCCGGAACGTCTGCGGCGGTTACGCCTCTGGACTCCTGCCAACCAGGAATGCGACTGGCTGCGATCGGAACTCTTCTGCAAGCAGCTTTACGCTCTCCGGTGTCCGTGCGCATTCGAGATTGTGGGCAACAGGGAAAAGATTTCGGTGAGTTTTCTCTGTGACGAGGACGACGAACCCGTAATCCGTGCAGCGTTGCGCGGCGCATTTCCGCAATGCGAACTGTCCGCAATGCCGGGAAGGATCGAGGACTATCCCCCTTTCAGCGACGCGAACGGGATGCTTCTTCACGACTACTGGCCTTCGCCCCCTTACGCG
Source organism: Candidatus Hydrogenedentota bacterium (assembly GCA_903925285.1). Classification (GTDB taxonomy): domain Bacteria; phylum Hydrogenedentota; class Hydrogenedentia; order Hydrogenedentales; family SLHB01; genus DSVR01. The sequence continues at coordinate 4,807 of CAIYET010000364.1, forward strand.
GAACTGTTGACCCGGTCTGGAGAGCTTCAAGTTTCGCCGTTCGAAACACTCCTGTCGGTCTTGGGGGAGATTCGCCCGCCCATGATCGGAATCTACCAAGTCCTGTTCCAGCCCACGGCACGGCAACACGACTGGCACCGCAACATTGCGCTCATCATTGATCTCCAGTTTGCGATGCGCCTGTTTCACAATCCCCACGCTCAAGCACAGTATGCCCAGCAGACTCCCTCCGGGCAATTGAATGCCATGACCGCCGATAATTTGACTAAGGGGCACAACGACAAGCCGATCTTCGCGGCACTGGTGCGGCTGTGCCTTGTGGGGGGCGCGACAGATGAGGCCCAGCACACGTTCCGTGCTCTAAGCACCTTCATGGGATTGTACCAGCACGGGGGACGTCCTCTGGAGCCAGTCACGCAGGAAGTCTATCTTGAACAGATCGGGATCGAGGCGACCCGCGACCTTTTTAGACTGGGCCTTACGTTCCGGCCCGGATTCCTGTTGAATTCCTGTGAGCTCACTAGCCTGGTCCACGCCGTCCCGGCCACGTCATTTCGTGAACGAGGCCTTCCGATCGATACCCTGAGCGGCGTCGCGCTTCCGTCGGGCGCGCTGAACGAAGGAATACTCATGGGATATCAGCATCACGGAGATTCGGTGGAACCGATGTGCATCCCCAAAGACGCTGATATCCGACTCGTTCATGTGACTGGCGAGCCCGGGTTCGGAAAGTCAACAATTCTCGAGACCCTGATTTTGGGCCATGCCGAACGCGGAGATGGCCTGGCCGCAATTGACCCGCATGGCGACCTCTTCCAGCGGTTACTGGACATTTTGCCTGAACACTGTGCCGAAAGGGTCGTCGTCTTCACGCTGACGGACCGCGATTACGTGCCGGCCTGGAATGTCATGAGACAAAACCTCGGCCAGGGGCTGAGCCGGCCCGCGGACGCGTTTGTCGAGGCATTCAAAAAAAGCACCGTTACGGGCTGGGGAGACCGCCTCGAACACTTGTTGAGCCACGCCATCTACGGACTGCTGCACTTGCCTGAGGCCACACTCCTGGATGTGGCCGACCTCCTTAGCCCCGGATTCAAGGGGCTTGATCAACTCTGCAGCAGAGTCCTGGAGGTAGTAGAAAATCCCCTGTCCCGCCGTTTTTTCAAACAGGACATCAAGCACTACGCCAAGACGGACCTGTGGCCTCCCCAACATAAACTGAGCAAGATCCTGCTTACGGATGAGATTCACTTGGCATTGTGCCAGCCGGACAATCCCTTTAGTCTGGGGGACATCATGAATGAAGGCAAGATCCTCCTTGTGGATCTTTCCGGCCTTTCCACGCGAATCCGAAACCTGTTGGGCTGCCTGTTCCTTTCATTCTTTCATCTTGCTGCACTCAGCCGGAGCGAAACGGCCCCAGATAAGAGGAGACCCTTTTATCTTTTTATTGACGAAGCACATAAATTTATTACAGAGAGCGTCGAGGACCTGATCACTGATTGCAGGAAGTATGGTTTGGGCCTCCGCATGGCACACCAGTATTCTAGCCAGTTCCCACATGCTCAAGAAGACGCACTCAAACAGGTCGGGACAACCATGGCGTTCAGGCTACCCGAGGATGAGGCCCGGATCCTGGCGCGACGCCTCGGCAGCAAGGTCGAGCCCGATGAATTGACCACGTTGGGTTTAGGTGAAGCGGTGGTCCGCATTGGGAGCTATGTGGCCCGAATCAAGACACCGGAACCCAGGCCCGTTCCCGCCCCCTCGCCGCGTAATCGAATCCTCCAGTTGTCCCGGGAAAAATACTACAGACCCAGAAAGGAGGTCAGCGAATACCTCAGACTGCATTATGGCCATTGGTCGCAACTCAGGAAGCCGAGCCTTGCTGCGTCTCTTGGCCATGCCGATCCAGATGAGGTCTTTGAGTATGACGTATTCTGAGGAAACATGGGAGGGGTTCATAAGTGAGGTGCTGGAACTCGTGGGCGAGGAACACATGCGGGCGATTATAGACGCGCCCCTTGAAGCGGCGGCGGAGACCTTCGACGTGCGTGGGAAATGCCCCTCATCCGTCTCTCACCTGGAATTTGCCGCCGTCGTTGCGGACTTCGTGTCCCTTCTGTACCGAGAGGGACTCTCTTGCCCCATACCTCTCAGCCGGGAGCAGGCCTGCGCCGAGGTGGTGTTCATCCTCGAGCATACATATCGGGGGAACTGCGCTGACGGTCTCGCGGGAGCACTCATGGATGTCCGTGCCCAGGGCGACGCCGGCCTCGCGGCCGTCTTGTCCCACCTCCTGGGGGTTATCACAAGCACACTGCGAGATCATCATGTTAAGGCCGTGATGACCACCCGTGTCCGGTTCCTGCCGTGGGAGACGCGCCGGTCGCTAGCGGCTTTCTTACTTGAGCGCGGGGGGGGCGAAATCGAGCATCTCCGCCAATGCGCTCCGTGGCAATTGGCTGATCTCTGCCCGGAGATGATCATGAACTATGCCAAGTCCGTTCGGACGTGGAAAGATTTCTTGGCGTCAAGACCCGTGCGACGGCCCACTGTTTGCACCAATCGCGGGGATTCCTGAAACGCGGTGGGCCTTTCTGCCGCTATATTCTTCGGAAAGGCCTTGCCTCGGACGTCATTGAGGAGGAGTGCACATGCTGTTTCAACGCGATATGCAGGAAGAGGGCGCATGGTGGGTCGACAGAGGCATTGACGACAAGGTCGATCACTTCCGCCCGTGTGAATTGGACGCCGCCGCGATGGCCGCCCGCGAGATAGAGCAACGGGTATGGCAGGAGTTCAAGTTGTGTTACGAGTGCAACACACAACTTGAACTGCTCAGTGCAATAGCTGAGGTCCAGGATGAACGCCCGTATAACCTTGATCGCGAACTGGAGCGGCTCACGGAGGAATAGTCATACCGGGTTAGGGAACAGAAGACGAATTGCCTGGAGCATCTGCTCATGAACACCACGGACCGATTAGACAAGGACGCCAAGCTCCGGTTGTTCCGGGAGTGCTTCACTGGCCGGCAGGACGTCTACGGCACATATGACCCGGTGACCGGGAGAACGTGGCAAGTAAAAGCGCCCGTCACGGATCGCGTTCTCCTGGATCATTTGGCGGGCCGAAAACCGTACGGGGTCTATCTCCTGGTCGGCGACCGGACGCGCGCTATTGTTGCGGATTTCGACTGGGATGACATCCGGGCGCCCATCCAGTTTATTGCTGAGGCCAACCACTACGGAATCGCTGCTTACATCGAACGGAGCAAGAGCAAGGGCCACCACGTGTGGACCTTCTTTCCTTCGCCCGGGGTTTCTGCACGCAAGGCACGGCTTGTCGTTCAATACATTCTGCGCGAGATCGGGATGCAGAACGTCGAGGTCTTCCCCAAACAGGACGCACTCGAACCTGAAGGTAAACGATTCGGCAGTTTCGTCAATGCGCCCCTTTTCGGGGGACTTGTCAGGCAGGGCCGTACGGTTTTCCTCGACCCGCAGAACGCATACAGGCCCTATGAGAACCAGTGGTCGTTTCTCTCGAGTGCCGAGCGCATGCCGGAAACACGGCTTGACGAGACCATTGAGGTCAATGAGCTAGAGCCGCCACCGGCTCCGGTATCCATCGTAAAGCAAGGGACGCTGGGAGTGTTCCGGGCATCGTCCGGCCTGCCTCCTTGCGCGAGGCGCATGCTCGAACAGGGTGTCTCCGAAAACCAGCGCGTGGCCTGCTTTCGACTGGCTGTCCATCTGCGAAGGATCGGCTTGCCCTTCGATGTCGCCGTGGCCGCACTTCAGCAATGGGCGACGAAAAACCGGCCGCAGCTGGGCAAGAGGGTCATTACGCTTGATGAGATCAAGGCCCAGGCGGCCTCAGCTTTTCTGAAAGAGTATCACGGAAACGGCTGCGAAGACCCTACGGTGCAGCCGTTCTGCGATCCTTCATGCCCCGTTCGCAACTCAGTGAGCGGGGCAGGGGCCAGAGCGCATGGGCAGACGCACAATACGAATTCAGCGGAGGCAGGGGCCCATTTGCTATGAGCAAGGACAATATCGTGCAGCTTTTTCCCGTCCGCGGAGACTCAAATGCGCTGGATTCCGGAAAGGAATGTGGCCGCCCTGTGGTCTATACGGATGATCAACCGCGCGAGGTCCTCGATAACACGCTGAAGGTCTTGGCTGATGCCAACGAGCCGCCTGTCATGTTTAGACGCGCCGGCCAATTGGTCGTACTGACATTCCCACAGGAGGGCGAACCGCCTCAGATTGTTCCCCAATCCAAACGCCGGCTTTTCCGACTTCTCATCGAAGTCGCCGACTGGCGGAAGAAGACCACCAATGGCGAAGCGCCGTCTTCCCCGCCCAGCCGGATTCTGGACGCAATCCTCGAACAGCCTGGCGAAGGCATACCGGAATTGGATGCCGTGACCACCATCCCCGTGTTCGGGAAGGACTTCGAGTTGATTAGAAGTCCGGGGTATCACGCGGGACAAAGGTTGTTTTTTCATGATATTCACGGTCTCGGCATGGCGGTTTCGGAGCGGCTCGATGTTACTGAGGCGCGCCAACTACTGCTTGAAGCTATTTGCGATTTTCCGTTCGTCGAAGAAGACGCAGACAGGGCGCACGTAATCGCGTTGATGTTGGTGTTCTTTATTCGTAAGGCGCTTGGGAATGTTCCCACACCGCTCGGCATCATCGATTCGCCGTCACCCGGAAGCGGTAAGGGAAGATTGGCGGACCTGGTTTCCGTAATCGCCACCGGCGGCCCCTGTAAGCCTGTGACGATGAGCGGCTGTGCCGGTGAGAATCGAAAGAGGTTCACGTCCCTGATGATGACAGGTGCTCCCCTCATCCTTCTGGATAACATTCCCCAGCAGCGGATTCTCGACGATGCCGCATTAGCCAGCATTCTGACCACCACGCAACCTTCCGACCGTCTTTTGGGAGGCAACCAGATGGTATCGCTCAAGAACCATGCGATATGGCTTCTGACAGGAAACAACTTGAGGAGCACGCTTGAGATCGCGCGGAGGAGTGTCCGCATCCGTATTGATGCCCGGACTGACCGGCCCTGGTTGCGAAAAGGCTTCTTGCACGGCGACTTGCTGGACTGGGCGCGACGCCAGCGGCCGCGGCTCGTGCAGGCGTGTATCAGCTTGGTACTGGCCTGGCTCGACGAAGGGCGGCCGCGTTGGCGAGGAACGCCGCTCGGTTCCTTTGAGGAATGGTCGGCCGTTATGGGCGGAATACTCGGGGTGGCGGGAATTCCCGGCTTCCTGCAGAATATCGAGAGGTCGTATGCGGATACGGATATTGAAACGGAGGAATGGCGCGCCCTAACGCGCCTTTGGTGGGAAGGGTTCGCAAGTAGCCCTGTTAAGGCTTCCGAGGTCCACGAATTGTGTCAACGGAATGAACTGTTGGCCGAGGTTTTAGGCTTCGGTGGCGTGAGGTCGCAGGTGAGCAGGTTGGGACGCGCGCTCAATCGTCACGTCGATAGATTTTTCGGCGAACTGCAAATCGTGCAGGAAAAAGGCGTCGCGCGCAGCTCGGCACGGTACCTCCTGAAGAGACACGAACGGTGAAACTTGTAGACTTCAATAGACTTCCCGAAAAGAAGTCGGTGGGGCGCAAGCACACTGCCCCCGATGGATTACGAAGTACTACTAGACTTTGTAGACTTCTTTCCATCCCACGATAAGCACCCTCCCAAGAAAGACCTGTAAGCCGAGAAGACGCAAGACTGAAACGCCCCCCGCCTTTCTGCCGCAAATAAGCGAGAAGCCAACGGAAGGCTGACACGGTTAACAGGCGTGACGCCGGGAGAAAACGGCCGATGAACAAGGAAATCAAGCACAGAATTGAGAATGGTACATGGGTTGTATGTTCTGAGCATCGGGAGTTTCCTTGTGACGCCGGCGGTGACTGTCCGTACGAATATAGACCACGGAGCCCGGAAAGGAACATCAAGGGGATGCCGCTTATCGACTGGGACTCCCGCTCGTGCCCAACGTATGGGCATGTGTGTCCGGTGTTCATGGAAGATTTTGACTTCAGCCCGGAAGACCTCGAAATCCGGGCCGCGCTCCATTGCGGGGCGCTCCTCAAACGGATCGATGAAATGAGAAGAATTACCAAGAACGCATATCTAATCTTGGCGAGATACGAAAGGACGCTGGCGAAGTACCCGATGGCGGATTACCCGAAGTATTACATATAGACGCTTATGCTGCCGCGAACGGCCTTGTGACTTCAAGTGAGCCCAACGCCAGCGAGGAGAGTTTTGGATGCCCAACTACATACGCAAGCGTGATGAGCGAATTGAGGAATTTCAGTCGTCCAAGATCGCATGCGCCATCTTCAAGGCGGCGGTGGCCTGCGGCGGTAATGATTTCAGTCTCGCCGAGCGTCTCGGTCAGCAGGTTGTCGAACTTGCGCAACGGGAGTTTGCCAGCCGCGTCCCGGATGTCGAGGAGATTCAAGATCTCGTGGAGAAGGTGCTCATTAAGAACGGTCATGCCCGCACCGCCAAAGCCTACATTTTGTACCGGGAGAAGCGTGCAAATATCCGCAGTCATAACGCGTTGGTCGCGGCCACAACTAATATGTTTTCCGACTACCTCGGGGAACGGGACTGGCGCGTCAAGGAGAATGCGAACACGCAGAAGAGCGTCAACGGACTCAACAACTACGTGCGCGAGTGCTTGACGAGTGAGTATTGGCTCCACGAGGTGTATCCAAGTGAGGTCCGCGAAGCGCACGAGAGCGGCGACGCCCACATTCACGACTTGGGTTTTCTGGGTCCGTACTGCGCCGGGTGGAACCTGTATGCCCTTCTCACGCAGGGATTCGGAGGCGTCGCAGGCAAGGTCACCAGCCGTCCGCCCAAACATCTTCGGTCGTTCCTGGGGCACATTATCAATTCCACCTTCACGACCCAAGGTGAGACCGCCGGCGCCCAGGCCTGGAGCAGCATCGATACCTACTGCGCGCCCTTCATTCGTTACGACGGATTAACATATGAGCAAGTCCGGCAGGCCGTACAGGAGTTCGTCTTCAACATGAACGTGCCCACCCGGGTCGGCTTCCAGTGCCCGTTCTCCAATCTCACGTTTGATCTGACCGTACCATCAAAACTGCGGGAGCAATCCGCCGTGATCGGCGGGAAACCCATGGACGCGACCTACGGCGAATTCCAGCATGAAATGGACCTGTTCAACCGCGCATTCTGTGAGGTGATGCTCGAGGGTGACGCCAGCGAGCGCGTATTCACCTTCCCAATCCCCACGGTCAACGTGACCAAGGATTTTGACTGGAACTCGCCCTCAGTCGAGACGTTCATGGAACTCGCGTGCAAATACGGAAGTCCATACTTCGCCAACTTCGTCAACTCCGAACTCTCTCCGGACGATGTCGTCGCGATGTGTTGTCGAAAACGTATTGACGTCACCCAATTGGGGTTTCGTGGTGGCGGCCTCTTTGCCAGCAACCCGCTCACGGGATCCATCGGGGTATTCACCATCAACCTGCCGCGCATTGGATATCTGTCTCATACGCCGCGGGAGTTCAAGGCGCGGCTCAAGCATCTAGTGGAAATTGGTAGTACGTCGCTGGAAATCAAACGCAAAGTCATCGAGCGTCAGACTGAAAACGGGCTATACCCATATTCGGCGCACTACCTCCGGGGGGCCAGGAAGCAGAACGGCGCATATTGGGCCAACCATTTCAGCACCATCGGCGTTCTGGGTATGAATGAGGCCCTCTTGAACTTCCTGAACCAGGACCTGACAACACACGCAGGTCAGGAATTCGCAATCGAGGTCCTCCAGCACATTCGGGAATGCCTTCTTGAGATCCAAGCTAGGACAGGTCATCCCTATAATCTCGAAGCGACGCCGGCGGAGAGCGCGGCGTACCGCCTCGCCATGTTGGACAAAGACAGATACCCTGACATCAAGACTGCGGGCAGCGGTACGCCGTATTACACCAATTCGAGTCACTTGCCGGTCGGGTACTCTGACGACGTATTCGAAGTACTCGACCTGCAGGATAGACTGCAGTCGCTGTACACGGGTGGCACGGTACTCCACCTTTACCTCGGAGAGAAGATCGAAGACACCGCCGTTGCCAAACGCCTCATCCAGGGGATTTTCAGCAGGTACAGTCTGCCGTACCTTTCCCTTACACCAACGTTCAGCACGTGCCGGGACCACGGTTACATCCACGGAGAGCAAGTCACATGTCCGCGTTGCGGCGCCGAAACTGAAATCTGGTCGCGTGTGACGGGCTACTTGCGCCCCGTGTCCGACTACAACAACGGCAAGAAGCAGGAATATGCCGACCGTCTTCCATTTCGTGTTCCAGAGCTTGTTCGACAAACCGTGGCCACGTCATGAAGATTGCGGCCATCCAGAGAACATCCTTCGTGGATTATCCTGGCAAGATTGCGGCCGTCGTCTTTACGCCGGGATGCAACTTGCGCTGCTTCTTCTGCCACAACCGAGGACTCATCGACGGCGACACCTTGACATGCGGCACGACACAACAAGAAGTCATCTCATGGCTTGAGCGCCGACACGGGCTGCTTGATGGGATTGTCGTCAGCGGAGGGGAACCCACGCTCCAGCCGGGTCTCACGGCATTCATGGCGGAAGTCAGATCCCTTCGATATCCCATAAAATTGGATACCAACGGCACGCGTCCAAACGTCATGGCGTCGCTTATCAATGCAAGACTTGTAAACTACGTGGCCATGGACATCAAGGCTCCGCCCGAAAAATACGACGCGATCTGCGGCGTTCCCGTTGACCAAGGCGCCATTGATGAGAGCATCGCGCTTCTCATGAATGGACGTGTCGATTACGAATTCCGCACCACCATCGTCCCCCCGCTGACCCTGCAGGACATCCTGGCGATCGGCAACCGCATCCGCGGCGCCCGCTTGTACGTCCTGCAGCAATACCGCAAACTTCAGTCAACCGAAGTCTCAGGCAGTCCGCTCTGGGTACCCGCAGGCTATCCACTCTGGCTTGACGATGTGCAGCAGAGTCTCGCCCAGATGGTGAAGAGCTGCTTCAGCAGAGGATTCGACGTCAGTTTCGCCCCGGCGGCCCAGGTGCACTGAAACGCTTCAGCCCACGGCTGCGATACGCAACACAAAAGACCTACTCTTCCCCGTCCTCGTCCAACAACCGTTTCAACATAACTCGCGGTACCCGGTCCACAACACCCCGCAGATCCTCTTTGCTCATCGCCGCAAGACGTTTCTCCACATCGGACCCTGGCCGATTTCGTCCGCGTTTCTTCCGTTCGGCCTTTACCCTATCTTGCACCGCAAGCCATCGTGGTTCATATGTGCCGGTTCCCCGGAACTTGGACAATCGCCGAATTTCTTAAGCGACTACAGTCAGTCGTAGCCACTCTCCAATTGTGCGTTTTCTAGGCATAGGCGGTCTATCAATCCGATGAGTTGTTTAGGGGCGTGAGAGGGTTG
>CAIYET010000365.1 GCA_903925285.1 Candidatus Hydrogenedentota bacterium
CGAATACTATGCGGGAATCGGCCAACTGATGGATTTGGTGATCGTGCCGCGCGGCGAGTCGAAGGGCATTCTGATTCACGGCTTTCAGGGGGCGCAGCTCGCCATGAACGAACGCGGCGTGCTCGACGGTGAACCGGCGCAACTCTACATCGTGGGCGGAGATCAATCGCTCGACCCGAAAACGCTGCGTCAATTCGGCATCGATCCGGGAAAACTGCACGAACAGGAAGTGCTCGGCTCGTGTGTGGACATCACGTACTTTACGAAGAAAACGCACTTGGGCAAAGACGGGGGAACCGCGGATTACGTGCATGCCTTCGGCGAAGAGTCGGCCAAGCGCAAAATGCGGATTCTGGTGAGTCCGACAGCGACCTACCACACGGTCAATAAAATCATTGGATTGTGGGGCGGGAAGTACACGATTGAACCGGAAGGGATACGGAACTGATGATTATTCCAAAGGGCATGGGGCAAGCCGCTCCGTTCGCTTGTCCAGCCGGCTTTATCTATACGAATCCGGGCAACACGATAATACCAAGCAACCCGTCCGCGACTGAGCTAGTTGCGCTTCAAGGAGCGTTTTGCGTCAATTCTAGCGGCGGGTATCAGATGGCCACACAGACTCTTCCGATTACTGTTGCCTTGAGCGCTGCTGCTGTTGCTATCGCTCTCTTCCTGCCTGGGTTGTCAAAGACATTAGCGGCGATCCCGGCGTTTATGGCTTATCAGAATTACAGGTGCAGTGCCTCTGGCAATAACGCATCGGGTTGCGTGGTCAGCCTATGAACGCACGGGTGTCCTGCAAAGAAACTCCGACGTGCGGCAACTCCAGGGCCGCACAAGACGAAAGAACATCACTGAGCAACCGGGGCGGCAAGTACACGATTGAACCGGAAGGGATCCGAAACTGATGGCCAAACGAAAAAGCAAGAAAAACGCCCCGGCGCTCATAGTAATCCGCAAGAACGGCAAGCGGGTCAAAACGAACACCTCAATCAAAATGACCTTGCGCGACTTGCGGCGTCTGGTGTCGGGCGCCCGCGCTGGCAAGACTGTCCGGTTAAAGGCAAGGGGCCGTTGAAAGTCATTCTCTTCTCGCCGGTTCGTCAGGATGCTGAGACGCTGGATCTCGCATTGGGATCGCACATCGCGCTCAAAGGCGTGGCGGAACGGTGGTACTACGACGACAACGACAAGGCAACCAGCTCGAATCTATTGGCGCGGGCGGGCGGACGAATTCTCGACCCCATCGAATTCGACAAGCCGGAGTACAACGTTTCAGGCGAGACGCATGCCTGGACGAACAAGCTGGTTTCGCGCATCGCGACCATCCGCAACCACGCAATTCAGGAATTCCTGAAGACCGACGCGGACGCCTTGTTCATCGCCGATTCCGATCTCATCCTGCATCCCGAGTTGGTCAACCACCTGGCCACACTTGGCCTTCCGGTTGTCAGTGAAGTCTTCTGGTCGAAGTGGATACCGGAAGACCCGTGGATGCCAAACGTCTGGGACGGCCATCCTTATTCGTTCGCATCGCCCGACAATATCATCCGGCTCAGAGACGCAATGATCGAGGACCGCGGCGTGCGAATCAACCACGTGCAAGTGGGCGGGCTGGGCGCCTGCACACTGATTTCGCGAGAAGTGCTCGAAGCCGGTATCCGCTACGAGCCTGTGGCGGGGCTGCGCAACATTTGGGGGGAAGATCGCTGGTTCTCAATCCGCGCCTCGGCTCACGGCTTCACGCTGCATGCCGATACGTCCTATCCGCCGTTCCACGTCTACCGCAAAGAAATGCTCGAAGAAGCGCGCGCCTGGTTCGATTGCGGATGTCCGCGCGAGTATTTTCGCAATACGATCTTGACGGACGAATGGGCCGACTCGATCACGCGAAAGATGGCTCCCGTGAAACGGCAGACCATCGCCTGTATACTGCCTGGCGAAGTATTCTCCCAAGCCTGGGTCGGCGCCTGGACGGAGTTGCTTCACAATCTCTTGCCGCACTACTCGGTGTCGCCCATGTTCGGACATTCGTCCATCGTCTACTTCACACGGCAAGCGATGCTCGACGCACTGAGAGCATTGTCTCCTCACCCGGACCTGATTCTGTTTATCGACGACGATCAGATATTGACAGTGGAAGGGCTTAGAACGCTGGTCCGCGACCTGGAAGAGCGGCCCGAGTTGGACGGCGTAGCGGGTTGGGCGTGGTGTGAACAAAACAGCTATGGAAATAGCATGCCTATGCTGTCGTGTGGAATTTTTAACCGCGACGGGAAATCGGAACGGCTGAAGTTTGAAGAAATGGTCGCGATGGCCAACGACCTCATTCCGATCAGTTACTCAGGCTTTCCAGCGGTTTTGATGCGCGGATCGGTGCTCGACAGAATCGGCGATAGAGCGTTTATGCCCGTGCTGGACGAGGAATTGTTTCCGCCCTACGGAATGAGCGGCGAGGACGTGGCGTTTTTCATCCACGCCCGCGAAAAAGGTTTGAAGTTTGCAGTAGACCGGCGGGTAAAGGTTCCGCACTTGAAATTGCGGTGCGCCGAACCCGCCAAAACGTCGTCTCTTGAAGGCGCGCCACTTGAACTAAAGGAGAACTAGAACTTATGGCAATAGGCGTTGTTACTTACATCAATCCAGTCAGCGGGACGGTGCCGCCTACAGCGGTGCAAATGCTCCCGTTGTCGAGGGTGGCCGCGCTGGTCAGTTTCGGAGACACCGACACCACGGCGTTGATCACTCACAACATGAACATCCCGCTTCTGTCGTCACCGGCACAGCACGGACTGAATTCGGGAAGCCCGCTCGTGATCATCGGGGTAACCAGCCCTGGCACGGCAGGCCCGGTCATTTCGTTCGTCCGGGGGACAAACACCCTGGCATTGACGAAGATTTCAGCGGCGGGATCGGGCGGCACCATCGAAGTGCAGATCGAGCGCTACGAGCCGTTGGAATAGGCGCGCAAACAGAACAGAAGGAAAAAAGGAAACCATGACACCGACAACGAAATCGACAGTGACGGCAGTAAACCCCTTGCGCCCGGCATCGACAACGACCGCGCCGCAACAGACCACGAACGAACTGGTGACCCGTCTGGAAGCCCTGAAGGCTCAGGTGTGGAGCGACACTAACTTGGGATTGGTGGAATTGAAGGACAAGTTCCAGGAGCTTGTCGCGATCATCCACGCGGCCTTTACGGCGGCGCCGCCGGCCAACCCGACACCGCCGCCGCCGCCGGTTGCACAGCCGTAAAGAATTTGAAGGTTTCCGCGCCGTCTCCGGCCAGAGCAGACGCGGGATGCAGTAACCCAGCAACGAGCAAGCCTTAGCTAGGGGCTTGCTGGACCCGAAGAGAGCCGCTCAGTAACCGGCTTTCCAAGGTTCAGCAGGCCCTTTTGCTTTTGCTGGGCAGTGTGACACGAAAGGAGAACGAAAGTGGCATTAGCCGCAAAACGTAGAGTGGTCGTCAATGCCGGCCGGCGATCCGTCAGGCGCAATCGGTCCAAACGGCGAAATCTGAGTCCGAAGCAAATCAAGTTCTTTGGGACACCCGCTCAAAAGGCGGCTCTCAAGAGGAAGCGGAACGGCGCGCACACTGCAAAAATGCGCTTCTTTCGTCCTTCC
>CAIYET010000366.1 GCA_903925285.1 Candidatus Hydrogenedentota bacterium
GCCACATTCATTGTACCCTACATCCCCGGAAAGCCTCAGCACGTTCGAGTAGATTTTTGCGTGAGGCAACGAATCTCATTTGGAGTAGATTTTTACTTGAGGCAACGGGCGCGATCGGCAGCGAAGTATCGGGCTTGAGATTTGAGACACGTCATCGAGCTTCCAGCCCGCACTGGCGAAACCGCCCCCCACCGTGCTATGGTCATAATCGTCGGTTTGGCACATTGGAAGGAGGTACCATCATGAAAAAACAGTCCGAGTCGCGACGCACGTTTCTGAAACGCACGGCCGCCGCCGCTGCGGTTTTCAGCATTGTACCGAGGTACGTCATCGCCAAGTCCGGGGAAATGCCCCCGAGCGAAAAACCCAATATTGCGGCGATCGGCGCGGGCGGCCAAGCCGAACATGACATCGGCATTGTCGCCCGTTCGGCCAATATCGTGGCGCTTTGCGATGTGGACGACGAACGTGGCGCGAAAACCTTCGAGAAGTTTCCTGGCGCGCGCAGGTACAAGGATTTCCGCATCATGCTCGATAAGGAATCCAAGAACATCGACGGCGTGATCGTGGCGACGCCAGACCATATCCATGCGGTCGCGGCCTTGGCGGCGATCGAGCTTGGCAAGGCGGTCTACGTCGAAAAGCCTATGGCCCACAATATAGGCGAGGTGCGCAAACTCGCGGAAGCCGCTCGAAAGCACAAGGTCATCACGCAGATGGGCAACCAAGGACACTCGTTCCTCGGCTGCCGCCTGACGAAGGCGTGGATCGAAGACGACGCCATCGGCGATGTTACCGAGGTCATGTGCTGGACCAACCGCCCCACGTGGCCGCAAGGTATGGACCGCCCCGCCGAGACTATGCCGGTTCCCGCGACGCTGGACTGGGATCTGTGGCTCGGTCCCGCGCCTTCGCGCCCTTACAACCGCGGGTACGCGCCGCACGTCTGGCGCGGCTGGTGGGACTTCGGTACGGGCGCGCTTGGCGACATGGGTTGCCATATCCTGGACTCGGCGTACTGGGCACTGAAACTCGGGGCGCCGACGCGTGTCTCGGCCGAAACATCGAGCGTCAACGGCGAAAGCGCTCCACAGTGGTCGATCATTCGCTACGAGTTTCCCAAGCGCGGCAAAATGCCACCCGTGACGCTTACTTGGCACGACGGCGGCAAGATGCCGCCCCGACCCGCCGAACTTGAAGAAGATCGTCGCATGGGCGACGACGACGGCGGTTCGCTCTTCATTGGAACGAAGGGTAAGATCATGGCGGGCACGTATGGCAATGGCAACCGCATGATCCCCGAATCGGCGATGCAGGCATACAAGCAGCCCAAGAAGGATATCGAGCGCCCCGCCGGACATCAACAAAACTGGATTGACTCGATTAAGAGCGGCAAACCGGCGGTCTCGAATTTCGACTATGCGAGCGGCTTGACCGAACTGGTCCTGTTGGGCAATCTCGCCATTCGGGCCCAACAACCCATCGAATGGGACAGCGAGAACATGAAGGTCAAGAACTTTCCAGCGGCAGATCCATGGATCAACGGGACGTACCGCGAAGGCTGGAAGATCTGACATGGCAAGGATGAAGGATGAAGGATGAAGGATGAAAAAATACACAGCCTCGAACGAACTATAGGGTTTTTTGGTTTTGGGGACCCCAAACACCAAACCACAAACCCCAAACCCCCTTTTTCATCCTTCAGAGTAAGCATCCATCAACCACATTACCTGCCGTGGCTGCGCTATTTCGACAAGATCGCGCGCAGCGATGTGTTCATCGTACTCGACAATATCCAGTACAACAAGAACGGGTGGCAAAACCGTAACCGTATCAAGACCGCGCAGGGGCCATTGCTGTTGACGGTTCCCGTCTTCGAACATCTGGGGCAAACGCTCGACGAGGTGCGCATCGAGAGGGACATCCCGTGGGCACGCAAACATTGGCGAACCATCGAGCAAGCGTACGGCAAAGCCGCCTTCTTCTGCGAACACGAGGCATGGTTGCGCGACACGTACCAACGCGATTGGGAATGGTTGAACGACCTTAATCTGCACCTGCTGGATTACTTCATCGCCGCGCTGGGGATTCGCACGCGCATCGTACGCGCCTCCGAACTTGACGTGCCGGGCGCGGCCACGCAACGCTTGGCCAACCTAATCCATGTCGTCGGCGGAACACGCTATTACAGCGGCGCATACGCGCTTGACGCCTACCTCGACGCGTCGATGCTCGAAAAGGCGGGCATCGTGCTCGAATTACAGGAATGGACCACGCCCGCATATCCCCAATTGTACGAGCCGTTCGCGCCGGACTTGTCCATCCTGGACCTCTTGTTGAATTGCGGCCCCGAATCGCTCAATATCCTGAGTCAGAATTCAGGAGTCAGAATTCAGGAGTCAGAATGCTGAATTCTGTATTCTGTATTCCTACGGCGCGTTGGTATTCTGAATTCTGAATTCTGTATTCTGTATTCATAAGTGGGAGACCGAGCATGATCCCGCACAGCAAACCGTTCCTTGGCCCCGAAGAGCAGGAAGCCGCCGCACGCGTCTTGGCATCGGGCCGTCTCGCCGAAGGCGAAGAAACGGCGGCCTTCGAACATGAATGCGCCGCGTTCTGCGGACGCGATTATGGCGTCGCCGTCAGCAGCGGCACGGCGGCGCTGCACTTGGCCTTGGGCGCGCTCGGCGTCGGCGTGAACGAGTCCGTGGCGCTGCCCTCGTACACCTGTGCGGCGCTGTTGACAGCCGTCCGATTGCAGGGCGCCAAACCGCTGCTGTGCGATATCGACGAAACGCTTGGACTCGACCCTGCCACCGTGCCCGACGATTGTTCGGCGGCAATCGTCGTACACCTGTTCGGCGCGCGCGCGCGCATGCCCCGGCATGGCGCGGTTATCGAAGACATCGCGCAACGCTTCGACGGCACGACTGGGCACGCGACGCGCGTGGCCGTCACATCGTTCTACGCGACCAAACTCATGACCACCGGCGAAGGCGGCATGCTCCTTACCGACGACCCGGTGGTGGACGTGTACGCGCGCGACCGGCGCAGTTACGACAATCGCGACGATTTCGCGACGCGGTATCCATACAAAACAACCGACTTGCAAGCGGCCATCGGGCGTGTCCAACTGCGGCGGCTGCCGGGCTTTCTCGAACGGCGCAAACGCATCGCTCGAGCATACAACGAAGCCTTCGCCGAACTGACGCTGCGATTGCCGAACCTCGATGACCATGCGTGTTTCCGGTATGTCGTCGCGACGCCGCACCGCTCGGCCCTCGAATCGCATCTGCAACAGCACGGAGTCGACGCCAAACGGCCCGTCTATTGTCCGGCCCATCATTACGTGGGCGGCACGTATCCGAACGCCGAGCGCGCGCACAACGAGATCGTGTCGCTGCCGATCTACCCCGCGCTACTCGATGGAGAAATCGAGCATGTGATAGAATCGGTCCGCTCGTTTTTCCAGGCCCCATTCAACAAAGGCTTTAGGCTGTAGGCTGTAGGCTGTAGGAAGGAAGCCTACAGCCTAGAAGTTAACGACATAGGGTTATACAATGCAGTGGCTGACCTATTGGCCGTCGACGTATGTGCGCGTCTTCTTTACGGCACTCGCCGTGAGCGTGGTATGCATGCCGATCGCTATATTCGCGCTCCGGCGATTGAACATCATGGACGCCGTCGCAGCGAACAAGATCCATGATCGCCCGATCCCGCGCGGCGGCGGCTTCGTCATTTTTCTCGCGTTCGCGGTGGCAGTCATCCTGCCGGGATATCGAAGCCACCCGTTTGATGGCGTGCTCATCGGCGCGTTTATCTGTCTGATCGTGGGCGGGTTGGACGACCTCACCGGCGGCAAGATCCCCGGACTCTGGAAACTCCTGACATTGATGGTGGTCACGGCTATCCTGCACCGTTTTGGCGTCCGGCTCCATATGTTCCACTCGCAGACGCTCGATATGCTCTTCACGCTCGTATGGATTGTAGGCGTGACCAGCGCGTTCAACGGCAGCGACAACATGGACGGCCTCGCAGGCGGGATCGCCATTATCGTCTCAGCCGCATACCTGTTCATCGCTATGCAGGCATGGCTCGTCGCACGCACCGAGACCAGCTTGGCGTGGTTCGGCATGCTGGCGGCAGGACTCATCGGCGCGAACATCGGGTTCCTTTTGTTCAACTTCAAACCCGCAAAAATCTTCATGGGCGACTCAGGCAGTTTCTTTCTCGGCTTCATGCTGGCCGCACTCGGCGTCATGGGCGAATGGAGCGAGAACCGCATTGTGTCGTGCATCGTACCGATCCTGATCCTCGGCGTACCGCTGTTCGACTTCGCGTATATCATCATCGCGCGGGTCGTGAAAGGCGAGACGCGCACCGTAATCGCCGTGATCAACCATTGCGCGCCCGACCACCTCTCGCACCGGCTCACCTGGATGGGCTTCACGCAAAGACAGGCCGTGTTTATCATCTATCTGATCTCGCTGACGCTTGCCGCGTCGGGCATTCTCGTACGCAACAGCAAGAACTATTTGGACAGCGCCCTGGGCATCGTCCAGGGATTTGCGATCCTCGCGATCGTCGTGATTCTCATGGCCATCGCGAACCGAAGGCGCGAAGCGCAACGGGTCGAAGCGGAACGACGAAAGGACGACGTATGATCTGGATGAGTGCGATAATCGTATCCGCGCATTTGCTGGCGGGAGGAACGGACATGAACGTGATGGACTTCGGCGCGGTGGCGGATGGCACGACGGATAACACCGCCGCGTTTCAGAAAGCGCTCGACGCGGCGGGCGCGGCCAACGGCGGGGTGGTCAACGCGCCAACGGGTCGCTACAGCTTCAGCGGTTCGCTCACGATACCGAAGGAGGTCGTACTGCGCGGCATCTACGCCTACACGCCCGCGCACACGGGTATTCGCGACACGGGCGCTGGAAAACCCATCTATGGAACCGTCCTTATGCCCCGGGCCAACGCAGGAAACGTGGACGGACCACCGTTCATCCTGTTGCAAACCAACAGCACGTTGCAAGGCGTCTGCATCCATTATCCAGACCAGAAACCGGATGTCGCGCCGCCGACCGCGTATCCGTATACGGTGGCAATGCGCGGAGACAACCCGGCGCTCATCGACTGCGAATTGCTGAACCCGTTCAATGCCATCGACGCGAGCCGGAACCAACGCGCATTGATCCGTAACATCCACGGCCAGCCGATCCACATCGGCGTGTTCATCGATCTCATCTACGATATCGGACGCATCGAAAACGTCCATTGGAATCCGTGGTGGTCCATGCAAAAAGACCTCTTCGAGTGGCAAAAAGCCAACGGTGTCGGATTCATCTTCGGAAAGACCGATTGGCATTATGTCCTGAACACCTTCTGTTTCGGCTACAACATCGGCTACAAATTCATCGATACGAAGGTCGGCGCGACCAACGGCAATTTCCTGGGAATCGGCGCGGACGATTGCCGTACATCGGTCCTCATCGAACAAAGCGCACCCATGGGCATCCTCATCACAAACGGCGAATTCGTGTCCATCGACGGTCCCGATCCCACCATGATCCGCGTCGCCGATTCCAACACCGGAACCGTCCGTTTCAGCAACTGCGCCTTCTGGGGACCTGCCAACCGCAACGCCGTCATCGGCGGTAAAGGGACCATCGGCTTCAGCGATTGCACCTTCGTAAACTGGGCCTGCCACCAAAAGCCCTATTACGCCATCGAAGCCACCGGCGGCTCGCTGCTGGTCCACGGCTGCGAATTCAAGGAAGACAAACCGCAAATCAGCCTCGGACCCGGCGTCCAACGCGCCATCATCACCGACAACCTCCTCGTCGGCAAGAAACGCATCCTCGACAAAGCGAAAGGCCATACCGTCATCAAAGACAACGTTGCCATGGATGCGCCCAAGAAACCTGCGGACAAGTCGAAGGGCAAACCAAAGCCCGCCAAGGCTGGCTCATGAAGGCCGACGCCGCTTGATATTGTAGAAACGGCAGTTGGCACAGGCGAGTATCGCCTGCACCAACTGCCTTTTGGGGGTTCATTGACGCCAGATACCGGGGATGGAGGTTTGGCAGTCGGGGCAGGTTCCGTTTTCCAGGCGGTTTGTTTGGACGCAGAAGCCGTGGCGTTCGATTAGGCTGGCGTTGCATTTGTGGCACAGGGTGTTTTCGGCGTTGGCCATTTGGCCTGGTAGGTTGCCGGCGTAGACGTATCGGAGTCCGGCTTGTTTGCCGGCTTCGTATGCGCGTTGGAGATCTTTTGGGCTGGTATCGCGTCCCTGGGTGTATTGGTAGTCTCGGTGAAAGGCTGTAACGTGCCATGGGATGTCGGGGGACAATGTTACGAGGGCTTTGGCGATGCCGTTGAGTTGTTCGGAGTCGTCATTGAAGCCTGGCACGATGAGTGTGACGATTTCGACCCAGAATCCGAGTTCTTTGAGAAGGGCGATGGTTTCTAGTACGGTCTTGAGTTTGCCGCCGAGTTGGCGGTAGAGGGGTTCGCTGAAGCATTTGAGGTCGACTTTGTAGAGGTGCGTGACGGGACGGAGAAATTTGATGACTTCGGGAGTGGCGTAGCCGTTGCTGACGAATCCGCAGGTGATCCCGCGTTCGCAGGCTTTCTCGAAGACTTGCCGCGCCCAGTCGGCGGTGATGAGTGGTTCGTTGTATGTGCTGACGAGGACGGGTGCGTTTTGCTCGATGGCGATGTCGGCGATGGATTCGGGGGTGATGGGGCGGATCGCGCCAACGGATCGCGCGTCTTTTAGGATTTGGCTCGATATCCAGTTCTGGCAGAAGGCGCAGTGGAGGTTGCAGCCGAGCATGCCGAAGGAGAGCGCGGTGCGTCCGGGGAACACGTGGTAGAAGGGTTTTTTTTCGATGGGGTCGACGTTCAGGGCGGCAATATAACCGCCCGGTACGCGGAGTTCAGCGGCGCGATTGGTCCGTACGCAGCAGATGCCCGATTCGGCATCGGCCATGCGGCAGCGGTTGGCACATGCAAAACATTGCAGGGAACCATCGTCTTCGCGGCGCACCAACTCGGGGTTTGCGGCCATGGTGTGGTCCATCAAAATCTGTCGCAAGTCTTTCGGCATATAAGGGCCTCGGTCGACATGATAACTGAACTGCCGGTTATGTGCCAGCGTTTGAGGCTGACGGGGTACCGGAATTTGAGATTTGAGATCTGAGATCTGAGATCTGAGATCCGAGATCCGAGATCTGAGATCTGAGGGGCCACCTGCCTACGGCGCTGCGTAACATTTTCGGGTCTCATCGGTAGAGATAGGGGCGCGGGATAAGTTGACATTTTGTGTGCGTTGGGGCATTCTGCTGGCCTAGGAGCATTTGTAGAGGTATGTCGGCCGTGCGTTTTGGAGGTTGAGGGAGATGAGCATGCGGGTATCACGTTGCGCGAAGCTGACCGGTATGACGGTGCTGTTGTTTCTACTCGCGGGGTGTCCGAAGCCGGTCGTGGCGATTGTGACGTCGAACGCGTCGTATGACTTCGGGAAGAGCCAGCAATCGTGGAATCTCGAGGTGTGGAACAACGGCGCGTTGACTGCGGTCACGTACAACATCAAACCGGATGTTCCGTGGATTTACTGTACCCCTTCGACCGCTACAAGCACGGGGCCTTCGGACAGGCGGGTCGTCACGGTGGCCGTAAGCCGCCAGGGACTTGCTAAGGGCACCTACACGGGCCACTTGAACATCACGGGGTCGGGCATTGCTGCAGTACAAGTGACGATCACGGTGTATTCGGACGGGACGCAGGGCGTAACGGGAGACGACTTGACGGTATCTGGGTTGACCTATTCTTACTCGATTCCGTACCTTATGGATTTTACGTTTTCGTTGCATGATCGGTTCAATCAGCCGGTGATCGGTGAACCGGCGCAGTTCAACGTGTCGTGCAGGGAAGACAGCGTTCCGATCGTGGCCGACGAAATGCCGCCGCTTTTTGCGAAGGCGTCGAGCAAGCAGCCGAACAGTTTCCTCGTGCTGGATTATTCGGCCAGCATGGCGTCCATCGCGGAGAATGGCGATGTGGATCAGAACGGCGTCTCCGACGCCATCCAGGTCATGGAAACGGCAGCGAAGAACGTTTTTCTGCCGTCGCTGAACACGGATGCGCGCGTCGGGGTTTATGAGTTCCATCGGGAGATGGAGCCGGAGAAGGTTTGTGATTTGACTGCGGACAAGGATTTTGTCGCGAGTCGGATCGACGCGATTTGGTTACAGTTCGTGTATCCGTTTTCGGGCATGTCGCGCTGTTGGGATGCGGTGTATGCCGCAGTCGAGGAATTCGGTTCGGATAACCAGAACGACGAGGTGCGCGACGTCATTTTCCTGTCTGACGGATTCGACACGTCGAGTTTCCACAGCAAGGAAGAGGCGGTCGAAATTGCACGGCAACGCGGCGTTCGCGTCTACGGCATTGGCTATGGCAAGAACGTGAACACGGGCGTGCTGCAATCGGTGACATCGCAAACGAACGGCACTTTCTATGCGGCGACGAATGTCGTGGAACTCGATGCCGCTTTCCGGCAGATCGTCAATGACTTCGACGCGCGCTATACGCTTCGATGGGCGACGCTGAAACGGACCGATGTGAAGTTCTTGCCGTCGTTCTATTTGACGATCGCGAATCGGACGGCGTCGTACGCGTCTTCGCATATTTACGCCGTCGCCGATTTCGTGAGCGACGAACTCAAGGGGCGTATGCGTACGGTGCCGTCCAAGAGCGGTAATCGCACGACGATCTTCCTGCGCGCGAGTTATGCTTGCCGGTACATCTGGAAACTGCGTTTCTACGTCGAGAATTCGCAGCACGCCTTCACTGTGCGAAAAGTGGACGCTGCGAACGGAGGTCTTTGCGGCGGTTGGACACAGACACCCGATCCCGATGAGATGCTCAACAGTACTTGGGTGGTGTTGGAAAGTCCCGAGGTGGGTCAAACGGACACGCAACTTCCGTTCGCATCGTTCGGGCCGATTCTGCGTTTCGATTTCGACACGTTACTCGATGAAGACGCCGACCCGTTCGAGGTTCTTTACGTGGACAACACGATCTACACCGGCGGTCAAGCCTTCTCGATTGACGGCTGGGTAAATACGCCGCCCGGATCGTGACGTCCGAGGTTAGCGCAAGCACGGTTCTGAGAGGGTTGGGCGCCGCGAGTCCCCTGTCTACTTGACAGCATTAGACTTGGCGCGGGCGTCTTGGGCGTCGGGAAAGATATCGAGCAACGCGTGCAGTTCCTTGATTGCTTCATCTTTCTTGCCGACTTTCTCCAGCGCGTCAATCAACAACCAGTGGCTGGCGGGCCTCAACGGGTGTTGGGCGACAATGGTTCGCGCGAGGCCAAGTGCGGCTGCGGAGTCGCCTTTCTGCAACAGGAGCCGCGCGTACCGCGACATCGCATAATAGTCGCGCCCACTCAACGCCAGCGCCTGGCGATAGCCTTCCTCCTCGAGGTCCGGTCCGTTGGCGCCAATCTGCTTTTCTAACGCCGCTTGCCGCGCGATCAGTCCCGACACGTACTCGTCCGCCACGCCCCAAAACCGGAATGCCGGTACCAGGTCTTTCACGTGCCGGAGCAATACCGGCGGCGTGAAGCCAAGACGCCGTTCGCAATCCGATTGGGAAAGCGGCGCGGGCTTGTCCGTGGTATGCGTTCGCTCGACCAACAACGTGGCGATTCGGTCGAATAGCGAACGCGCGACCGTGTAACCGCCCGTGAAATTGAAATGAACAAAATCCCAGAACATGTCGCCGCCCTCGATCCCGTGCGCACTGTGTTCGGCGAGCGCACCCTCGATGTCGACAAGCCCGACCCAATCCGAAGGCTCATGCGCGGCGGTGTCGGCGATGATTTGGTTCTGCGGCCCATCCACGCGCATCGGCAAGGCGTCGTAATCGCGCGCCAGCCGTAAATGCTCGGCGGCCTTGTCGTACGCTTCAAGACGCCAGTAGCAAGTCCCGATCCGGTACTGGAGTTCGGCGTATGAACCGTCCAAGGCGGCGGCCTCGATATAAGACTCGACGGCTTCGCGGTAGGCGCCCATTTCCTGGCGTGCGCGACCGGTCCGGAAATGCGCCTCCCATTGGCTTTTGCTCGAATCGGGCCAACCGGCTGGGTGCATCGAATCGAACGGCTGCCAGTCGCGGATATTGCTGCCCACGGTACACAAGAGGACCGACGCGCCGGCCTTGACGCCGAACGCGCGAATATCCTCGATGTTCTGCCGAAAGCGCTCGGACACATTCGCGCGTTGCGGACTGTCATGGCGGAACCGGCGGAGTCCCTTGAGATACTCGCTGGCTTCGAGCGTGCGCGGCAGCCATGGACGCCAGGCCATGTTTCGCAGCCATTGGACGGTTCTCAATTCGCCGAACGCCATCCACGTCCGAATAGCCGTCAGGCTCGACATCCCTTCCCCGCCCCACGCAGGACCGAAGGGACCCGAGAACTCGTTGTTTCCCATGTACACGATAAACAAGTCCGGCTCGAGCGTCGCACAGCCTTCGGCTGCGAACCGCATGACGTGCGAGTTTAACGCGGGACACGCCGCGTTGTAGACCTCGAAGCGCACCTGTGGGAAGCGGGCGCGGAGCATCAATTCGAGCATGCGTCCGAAACCGTATGCGAAATCGGGCGTACAGCCGTGCGCGGCGGAACTGCCGAGGATGAAAATGCGATACGCATCGTCGGCCTTTTTCGCGGGCACGCTAAACCCCAGGTCATCCAGGTTCATGATGTTGCCGACGGGCATCGACATGAATTGCTGGTAGAATTCCTTGTTGACGACATGGAAGGTCTGCCCGCCGTATTCTTTTTCCACGAGGAAACGCGTGCTATGTCCGTAGCCCGCGACGCGGAGAACGACCTCGAACGCGCCCAGCAGCGCCACGGGCATAAGGATCAACAGCACGATTCCCGCGATCCAAAGAAGGTATCGGCGTCCCCGGACCCGAGGCGCAGGGAAAACGTCCAACTCGCCGTTTGAAACCGAAACGCTCACGCTGTACACACCGGATAAATCGTCAAAACAAAGGCTTCTGAAGTCTTGAGTCTACACACTTCATAAGCGCCCAGCAAGGAATTGTTCCGAAGGATGGAGAAGGCTAGAGTAGTGCGCGCTACCAGACGTTCTATTCTTGAGCGTGCCCGGCGAAACTGATAGCCTTGTATGAGGAATGAATGTTGCCGTCAAACAGAAAAGAGCTTGTCGAAAAGAGAGCGCGCTTGACGGTGCGAGCGCGACGGGGATCAACGGTAGGGACTTTGGAAAGAAAACCGCCTAGTTGCTTGTGTGGCGAAGGCCCGGTATCCGCGCCCGGCGGAGCTTGGTTGCGTGGTTTTGGCCGCATGGTTGTATTGGTCGTAGCGGCCTTGCTGTGGTTCTTTGTTATCGGGTTCGGAGCAGAGGTTCTTGCACGTGTGTTCGTTGTGGTTATGCGGCCCCGGATCGAGACCCGCGCGAATGCGCGCATGGACGTTGCGTACCAGAAAGAACTACTCGCCGTTGATGCCACGGTTTCGGAAGCACCGCAGCCTCCACCGCAAGTGTACGTCACCCGCGCGATACCGAATGATACGCTTCAAGGCTTTGCCTCGTTGCCCGAAGCCGTGCGCGAACAGTTGGCCGCCGAGTGGCGGGCGCTGGTGGTGGTCTGCACGCGCGAAGGGATCGCTACCGCCGTCTGCGGAGGAAATGCACCGGACACGTTGCGGGCGCTGAAGGAAACAATACGGCCCGCCACATCCGTTGCGGCGAGATTCCCGAAGCCGGTGGCGTTGGATGTGGAGAGCGTGTTGCGAACGCCTCTTGGAGTCGGCGAGAGCATCCAGCGCGACTTCCCCATTCCGTTGCCGCATGGAGGCGTGCCTATATTCGAATTCTCGTTTAGTTCCAGTCAGAATGGACGCGAGACGCTGATTGCGATACGCGATTCAATATGGCAGGAACTCTGGTTCAAGTTCAGTCCCTATGCGTACAGGGATCACTTCTGCGGGAATTGGGTCTTCTGGATTAACAGCCTGGGGTTTCGTGACGAGGAGATTGTGTTGCCGAAACCGCCAGGTGTCTACCGTATCGTCTGTGTGGGAGGCTCAACGACCTTTGAAGGCCCTCGGAACGACTTGACCTATCCCAAGATGCTTCAGAAGCGTCTGCGCGAGTATTTCGGCACGGACAAGATCGAAGTCATCAATTGCGGCGTGAATGCCTTGGGTTCGGCTGACGAACGAAAACGGCTTGCGGACTACTTGGCCCTGCAGCCAGATTTGCTCGTTGACTACAATTTTGTAAACAATGTCGGCGGTCTGCTGGGCGGCATAACACGTCCTTTAACCTTCGAGGCCGCCCCTCTCCGGGCCATGAGCCAAGTGTTGCGGAAATCTGCATTCCTGGCGCTGTTTGCCAGCGAACTCTTGGTTCCCACGGACGCGGTCCTTACAGGCGCGATTGAGCGAGGTCCGCTACAAGACCTGCGGACGATGCTGTGTGAAACGCGCAAGGCCGGGGTCGCAATGGCCGAGTGCAGTATTGCCTGCCCCGATGGACTCCAGAAGCGCGAATTCGAACCGATCTTCAACAAGCAGTATCTCGGCGCGCCGGATTTCGAGAGCTACGCCAAAGCCTTTCGTCTTTACAACGCGCTCCTCAAGAAATGGTGTGACACGGAGGGGGTTCTGTACCTCCCGGTGGCCGAAGGTTTTGCCGGACGTGGCGACGATTTTCGCGATGACTGCCACATGTATTTGGAGGGCATCAGTCAGAAGGCCGATATCGTATTCGAACATTTGAAATCCCGTGTGGCTCAAGCCATCGGCCGGAATGACGAGTCTTGAGCGTGCCCGGCGAAACTGATAGCCTTGTATGAGGGATGAATGTTGACGCCGGAGAGGATTCATGACGCGACTCGTACGGATACTGGTCTACGCGCTCGGTGTACTGCTTTGGCTCGCGGTGGTCGGCATCGCAATCGAGGCCATCGAGCGGTACCGCATGCCGCGTATCGAGCAGGCCGCCAAAGCGTTCGGCGATCCGCGCATAGCGCAGGGATACGCACGCAATCTGGCCCTCGTCAAGGCCACACCCGCACCGCCTTTGCCCGCGTGGGCGCCAAAGGACGCGCCTAGCCGCGACGAATTCGCCAAGCGCGACGAAGAGGGCCGCAAGCGGCTCGCGAAGGATCGCGAAGAGGCTATTATCTTGTGCGACGTCGGCGGAACGGTCCAGGCCATCTATCCGAGTCCGTCGTCGGCCACCGCCGCCGAACTAGCTTCGCGCATCCAAATCGGCAAACCGCTGTACGAGACCTTCCCGCCCATGGAACGGCAGGACGCCGTGGGCGCGTTTCAGAATGTCGCCGCCACGAAGAACTATCAGACACGCGACTACCCGCTTCCTCTCGCCAACGGCTCGCTAAACGTGTACGAATTCGATTTCCTTCCGAACGATGGGACAGTCCCTACGACGCTCGTGTTCGTCCGCGACTCGACATGGGAGGTGCTGTGGAAGAAGTTTCGCCCGCACGTTTATCGCGGGGAACCATATGTGTTCTGGACCAACGCGCAGGGATTCCGCGACAACGAGGTTGCGTTGCCGAAACCGCCGGGCGTCTACCGCGTTGTGTGCGTCGGCGGTTCGACGACCGCCGAAGGCGCACGAAACGATCTCACGTATCCAAAGATGCTCGAACGCGGCCTCCGCGCGCGTTTCGAAAAGGATGCGGTCGAAGCAATCAATGCCGGTATCTTTGCGCTGACCTCGGGCGGCGAATGCGAGCGGTTCGACGATTATCTGGGCCTGCAACCGGACCTCATTGTGCACTACAACTTCGTGAACGACCTGACCTACGGTTTACCCGATTGGATACGGCCCAAGAGCGTGTGGCAAGAGCCTGTCAAGGCCTTCAAAAACCTATGTCGGAAATCGTTCTTCATCTACAACCACTTCAATCGTCTGCTCATGCCGTCCGAATCCGAAATGAAGGTCCACCTGCGCGACGGCATCATCGCCAACCTGCGCACGATGGCCAAACGCGCGAAAGAGGCAGGCGTGCGAATGGCCATTTGCAGCTTCGCGCGGCCCAACGTCGAAACCATGAGCCAAGTCGAGAAGGATTTCTTCACCTACGGCATGAACACGAGTCTTTGGGGACGTGTCGCGGATATCGAGAGCTACGCCTGGGCGGTCGACCTGTACAACGGGCTTGTTCGCAATCTATGCCGCGATAGCGGATTGCTCTATATCCCCGTTGCGGAACATTTCCAAGGCGGTATCGACGCGTATTCGGACCGATGCCACGTATTCCTCGGCGCCATGCAGAGCAAGGCCGACGCGATCGCCGACGTATTAAAGGAAGACATTTCTGGCTCTTCCTGATTTAGCGTACTTTATAAGAGAGCTTCCATCTTTGGGAAGTTGTCGCCTCAACTGAATTTCCC
>CAIYET010000367.1 GCA_903925285.1 Candidatus Hydrogenedentota bacterium
CATCGCCCATCCCCTCCCCCTCCCCCATCCCCTCCCCCTCCCCCTCCCCCACACCCCAAACCCCAAACCCCAACGATCCGTCGTTGGCGGTCGTGGAGGGGCATTTGATATAGTCGGGCGACTGATGCGTTGGGTGTCGGGAACGAGGTGACGGTCATGGCTGATACCGGCCGGTTGGAGTTGGATGTTCGGCGCGGGATGCGTGTGCTCTTGGCGTTCGGGATGGTGCTGATCGTGCTGGCGTTGTTTCCACTCGCGCGGGATCCGACGCAGGTAAAGGATCTCGTCGCGGCGTGGACCGTCCTGTTGGTGGGGATTCTGTTCTGTGTCGGTGCGTGGATTGGGCAGACGCCGATGCGGCGTCCCTCGCTGTTTACGGGGGTGGTGCTCGGATTCTGGGCCGTCAATCTGGTGAGTGCGCTGCTTTCGGACTATCCTGCGAACAGCCTGAACGAGATGCGCACATGGACGGTGATGCTCCTCCTGTACCTCTTCGCGGCGCATGCTTTTCGTGAGCCGGAAGAATTCTGGCCGTTTGCTTCGGCGGTCTGCGTGGCGTTGACGTTGTCGAGCCTATACGGCTTTTGCCAGAAATTCGGGTATGACCCGTTCCCGTGGGCCGTGCGCAACATCGAGGAATATAGGGATCTGCCGGCGACGTTCGGCAACCCGAATTTCGCGGGTCACATGTTGGGGCTGGTCATACCGTTGGCGATCTTCATGGGGTTCAAGCCCGCACGCGGAGGCCTTGCGTGCGGGAGCAAGTACCGTTGGTGCCTGGTGCTGGCCTGTGTGATGCTTGTCCATCTGTACTTCACGCGGATCCGCGGAACTGTGTTGGGTCTGGCAGGGGCAGTGGTTCTGATCGGCGTGGCGTACGCGGTACATCGTGCAACCAAGCGTACGGGGACGCGTCCGCTTATTGTGACGTTGATTCTGGTGGCCGTCCTGGGGGCGGCTGGCATGACGGGGATCTCGTTCTACTCGAAGGCGCGTACGGGTAGCTATTTGCCGCTCGATGGCTCGCTGCTGTTGCGGTATCAGGGATACTTCGGCGCGTGCAAGATGATCGGCGACCGTCCGCTGCTGGGGTGGGGAACCGAGAATTACCGTCTGGAAAACCCGAGTTACTGGACCCCCTACGAACAGCATTGGTTCGCCATCGAACACAAAATGAATTTTCATGTCCACAACGACTATCTCGAGGCGGGCGTTGACGCGGGGATTCCCGGCGCTGCTCTCTACATCGCGTTTCTGATATGCGGGATCGTGTATGGCCTGGCCATGTTCTTTCACGCGGCTGAGACGGATCGTCGGCGCTTGGGACTGGTATTGGCGGCGTGTTTCCTCATCTTCGCGATCGATGGTCTCTTCGGTTTCAATGTGCGGGTTCCGGTGTCGCGTTCGTTCATCTTCCTGCTTGCCGGTGCGTTGGACGGTACGATGAATATTCGCAGGGCCAAGCCTTGGCTTGCCCGTCCTACGGCATGGGCAGCGGCTCTGTTCATGCTTGCGGCAGTGTGTGCGGTCGTCGAGGCACGAGTTTTCATCGGCCAATATCTTTATCAGCAAGCGCAGGGCGCCAAGCACAGCAATCGTCCCGATATCTCCTATGACTGCCTGGAAAGGGGCGGGCGTCTCATTCCGTGGAGTTCCCAGTTTCCCCGCGAGTTGGGTTTGGTGGACATGACCCGTGGCCAGCCATTGCGCGCAATACCCCATTTCGAGGCGGCACTCCAGCGCAATCCCTGCGAGGTGCAAAGCATGGTATGGCTGGGCCGGGCATATCTTAGCCGCGCCTCGTTCATACAGATGAAAACGAAGCCTTCGGAATTGAATCCCGCCGATGTGTTGAAAGGCATCGACCAAGCGCTTGACGCCAGCAAGAGGGCGTTGAGCCTGTGCTGCGAATCGTCCGAGGCGCACGAATTGGCCGCGCGCGCGTACCGCGTGCGCGGCGACTGGCTCACGCGAACGGATCCCAAGTCTCCCGACATCTCCGCTGCTTCGCGCGAGATCGTCCAACACGGCAACGCGGCCCTGTTCTTCGGTTACGAGAAACGGGGCGACATCCAAAGGCTCATTGCGGGCGCGTACCAGCAACTTGGTGAACTCGACGAGGCCCAAGTGGCGTATCGTCTCGCGGTCGAGGCGTTGATCGGCGACGAACGGATATGGCAGTTGTTCTTCGAATTCGCGCAGGAGAACAAGCGCTATCCGGCCTTCTTAGGGGCGGCCGAGTGGGCGATGGAACGGCTGGGAACGGTCAACGACGCGCGCGCGAGCGTGCTGGCCTCGCTGGCAATATGGTCCGCGCAAGCCTATGTCGTAACCGAAAAGGAAATCGACCGCGCGCAACGGATGATCGAGCGCGCCGTGGTGTGGGCGCCCAATCGGCTCGATGTCTGGAATGCCGTGGCCGCCACCACCGCCCTCAACGACCGTAATGTGCGGATTCGCGCGAGACTCGAAAAAGCGCGCAATGACCTCAAAGCCGCGGGCAAGCCCGAACTGTCCGCCCCGCTCCAAGCCGTCCTGCGGATTTGGGAAACAAACGGCGCGGCGTTGCCCGAAGCAAGCAAAGCCATCGCCAACGCCTGCCAGGAACGGCTCAAGAGCGTCCTGCCTCAGGGGTTGGCGCTCGAATTCGGTTGGATGGCGGACGTGTGCACCAGTGCGCTCGATACCGCTAATCTTCAAGTGCAGGATCGCGCCGCGACGCTTATGAACGTCGGCCAGATTTTCATGCTGATGGGCACGTGGGAACATGCCGAGAACGTGTATGCCCTTGCATTGCCCGCCCTGCAAAAAGACCAGCGAGCGAACGGCCTGCTCAAACACGCCGAGGCGCTCGGCTGGATGGAAAAATGGCCCGAGGCCTTCGCACAAGTGCGAGCCGCAATCAAACAGGCGCCCCGCAATTTCAATATTCAACTGGATGCGGCGCGCATGCTGGTCCGCGGCGGCAACATGGACGAGGCCGCAAAGCTCTACGCCATGCTACTCGAATGGCCGGGGCTTGATGATACGTCGCGCCGCTCGCTGAAAAAGGAGGCCGACTCCATGCGCGAAGACGCAGCAGAACAATTGGGAAAGGAGGCCCCGCGATGAAGAAGACACGAAACGCCTCGGTGGCTGCGGCGCCTCCCACGCCGTCGCCCACCGCCGTGATGGACCAGCGCACGCAGTGGGAGTGGTCGCGGGGGTTGACCGGGCTAGTCGCCGGTACGACACTGATCGTCCTGGCCCTTTTCCTTTTGGGCGTGCGCGAGTATGCGCGCCACGGCGATGCCATCGTCCACGATATGGACCGCGCCGTGGGCGAGGTGGCGCACGAGCAAGCCATCCGCTACGAGCGCGCCGGTGATATCGCCAAGGCCAAGGAGTACTATCTGCTGGCGTTGCAGGGGCGCTTCGACAATCCGGGAGGCCGCCCCGATGCGTTGATGCGTCTTGGACGTATGTTGCGCTGGCACGAGACGCCAGAGGCCGCCCTGCCGTACCTGCGGCAAGCCTCGGTCCAGCCGGATTGCGACTTGTCCGTCTTCCCGCCGCTGTGCGACGCACTGATGATCGCGCGGCAGTATGACGAATTGGTTCGTACAGCCCAATTGTACTTGCCCAAAGCCACAATGGCCAAAGACGACGAACTACGCGCGCAAGCCAAGTACTACGAAGGCAAGGGGCTTCTGGGGCAAGGACAGAAAGATGCCGCGCTCAAGGCCTTCCTCGAGGCCGAGACGATCAAACGCGGCGGGCTAAGCGCGTGCGAAGCTGGCGAGTTATTGTACAGTCTCGGCGAAAAGGAGAAAGCAAAACCATACCTCGAAATCTGCGCCTACTCGAGCGGCAGCGGCCAGTCCGAATACGCCGCCCAACTCCTCAAACGCATGGCCGGAGGCTCTTGATATCCGGCAGGAAATTATGAATTATGAATTATGAATTATGAAACGTCCTGTTTGCGGCTATTTGAGACAACCGGGGCGGGCATAATCGTTTCATAATTCATAATTCATAATTCATAATTCCCTCTCAGTCCAGTTCTTCGATGCAGATCTCGCGGCATTCGACTAACGAGCGTTCGACGGCGACAAGTATCTTGATCGGTTCGAGGAGTTGCTCGGGCGTCAAAGGCCATTGGCCGGTGCGCAACGTCTGCATGATCGCCTTCATGCCGTCGTAATAGCACGTGCCGCTGTCCACGGTGTGCTCTTTCCAGCCATCCTTGCCGAACGCCACCAGATGAAACGCATACGCGGCGTTGCACAGAAAATTCAACGTCACCAACGGCCCATCCCGGAACAAACACGTCGCGGCAACGTTGCCGTTATGCGCGGTGGCGCGAACGCGCTCGCACCCGTATCCCCAAACGGCGTGCATCAGTTCCACCGCGTGGATGCCATAGAAAAAGAGGCCGCCGTATTCGCTGTCGAGTTCGGCGGGGCCTGTCGATACGCCTGCCGTCAGCACGCCTGCCTTCTCCTTCAGCGCGGCGCGGTACTCGACGACATTGCCGGCATAGCGCAGGGTCGAAAAGGACGCGAGGCCCACCTTTGCCTCTTGCGCGGCGGCGATCAACTGCTTTGCATCCCCGACGCTGCACGCCAACGGCTTGTCCACGAACGCGGGGATGCCCGCCTTTAGAAACGGTAACGTGTCCGGCAAATGTCTCGCACCGTGCCGCCACACGCAAAGCACGCCGTCGACCGCGCCGATCATCTCTTCCTTATCCGCCACGATATTGGGGATCTTGCCGATACGCGCGACTTCCTGCGTGCGCTGCGGATCCGTTCCGTAAATATGCGTGACGCGCACATCCTCGATGCGAAGCCCATCGATGCCGTCGTCCAGATTCGCCAGCTTCGAGAACGCCTCCGCGTGACTGTTGTCGGACCCCACGATACCCAAGCGAAACATGACACAACCCTTCCACGCCCCAGTCTTGTCCACCGGAAGTCAAAGTACCTGAGTCACGGCAAAATCAGCCGCGTCGGTCGTGGTTAGTCCCGACAGCCTATTATTTTGTCTTGGCTTTCGGCTTGGCGGCGGCACGCTTCTTCGGCGCGACCGTACAAGAGCATTCTCCCTCACAGAAAAAGCTCTTACCCGCTTCCAGCAAATTGCCCAGACTCCGCTTATTCTCGTCGGTCGATTCGACGCCCAGCGCGGCGGCCTTTTTCAGGAACCCCTCCCATTGGTCGTGGTCCCACTGGCCCTTTCGTTCGATGACGAATGCCGCCACCAAATCCAGCACCTTTTCCAGCGTGGTCTTTGTAGCCATGACCGGTATCTCCTTCCTTGTCTCGTCCGAAACCGGAAATTGCTCCAGCACGGATTTCACAACGTCAACCACTCTAAGTCAACCCGTGAAGCGTGTCAAGTCCAACAGATTCTCCACAATCCGCACGTAAGGGTTCATCTTGCGCCTGACTCACCCCGCCTGAGCCCTTCGGAGGTCGCGGAGCGCCTCGTCTGGCGCGTACGCGAAGCATTCACACCCGCGCGAGGCGGGTTGCATGGTGGATTCGGTGGCAC
>CAIYET010000368.1 GCA_903925285.1 Candidatus Hydrogenedentota bacterium
AGTCCGCGTGTCTATGAATCCATGTATTGCCTATTTGAAACGTACCCCGGCGGAAGCGGTCGACACGGGTTTTTTGGCCTACGTTGCCAACTTGTCCGAGGTCGCCAAACAGGCCCCGTCCGTCGCGAAGGCGATCGTGCAGGAACTGGCCGATCAGCGTCGCTACTTGAAACTGATCGCCAGTGAGAACTATTGCTCGTTGTCGACCCAGTTGGCCATGGGCAATCTCCTGACTGATAAGTACGCGGAAGGCGTGCCGGGTACGCGGTTCTACGAAGGTTGCGACAACATCGACACGGTCGAGGCGCTCGCGTGCGAACAGGCGTGCAAACTTTTTCAGTGCGACCATGCCTATGTCCAGCCGCACAGCGGCGCGGATGCGAATCTGATCGCGTACTGGGCCGTGTTGCAGGCGCGCGTCGAGACGCCGGAACTTGCGAAGTTGAGTCTGACCGACCCGTCGAAGGCGACCCGCGAGCAATGGGAAGGCATTCGCGATGCGTTGGGCCATCAGCGGCTGCTGGGCATGGACTATTACTCGGGCGGCCACTTGACGCACGGCTATCGGCGCAACGTGTCGGCGAAGATGTTCGACGCCTACAGCTATGGCGTGAATCGCGAGACGAACCTCCTGGATTACGATGAAATCGAACGGATGGCGCGCGAGATCAAGCCGCTCATCCTCCTCGCGGGATTCAGCGCCTATCCGCGTGCGATCGATTTTCGGCGGATGCGCGAAATCGCCGACGCCGTCGGTGCGGTGTTTATGATCGACATGGCTCATTTTGCCGGTCTGGTCGCCGGTGGCGTTTTCGAGGGCGACTTCAATCCCATGTTGCACGCGCAGATCGTCACCTCGACCACACATAAGACGCTACGTGGTCCGCGGGGCGGGATCGTGCTATGCACGTCCGAATTCGCGGAGTACGTCGACAAGGGTTGCCCGCTGGTCATCGGCGGACCGCTGGGGCATATCATGGCCGCGAAGGCGGTTGCGCTCACCGAAGCCAACACACCGGCGTTCAAGACCTACGCGAAGGGAATTGTCGAAAACGCGCGGGCGTTGGCGGAAGCCTGTATCGAGGAAGGTCTGACGCTCTCGACGGGCGGAACCGACAATCACCTCATGCTGATCGATATGCGCCCGCTCGGCCTGACGGGCAAACAGGGCGCGGCCGTGCTGCGTGCCTGCGGCATCACGCTCAACTCGAATTCGCTGCCATATGATCCGCAGGGCCCGCTCATCACGAGCGGTCTGCGTATCGGTACGCCCGCCGTCACGACGCTTGGCATGCGAGTGGGGGAGATGCGCGAGATCGCGCGGATCATCCGTTTGGCGCTCGCGCGGACCAAGCCGGGCCGCGTCGAGTCCGGTCCGAACGCGGGCAAACCGAGCAAGCTCAAGTATGACGTGGACGAAGTCGTGCTCGACGAAGCCCGCGCGGCCACCGAAGCGCTCCTGAGCCGCTTTCCGGTATACCCGCAACTCGACTTGGCGTTCCTGCAAGAATACTTCGGCTGAAGTCAGGAGTCAGGAGTCAGGAGTCAGGAGTCAGGAGTCAGGAGTCAGGAGTCAGGAGTCAGGAGTCACGAGTCAGGAGTCAGGAGTCAGGAGTCAGAATGGCTAGCGGAGGAATTTAGAATTCTGACTCCTGAATTCTGACTCCTGACTCCTGACTCCTGAATTCTGACTCCTTCGCTCGACCGGCATGACGAAGGTGGATTAGACGCATCGTCGGTGCGCCGCCGAACACTTTTTGCTCTGTCTTGACATCGTGGTTGTCAAGAAAAGCGCGGAACGTGCGCACCATTTCATCATCCCATCGCCAGAAGAGAACCCAGACGTCCCTGCCTTTGGAAAACGTCGGCCAGACCCGATCATAGAGATCGCCCTTGCCATAGACAGTCTCGATTCGTCCGGGCGGAAGTGTCGAATTCCGAATAAGCCCGGACGTGTTGTACTCCTTCATGGCAAAAATGGCATCGGCGGGAGCTCCCTCTTGCTGAACGCAATCGGCGGCGGCATGGTAGTCCGGACGCCA
The DNA here is from genome assembly GCA_903925285.1 of Candidatus Hydrogenedentota bacterium. Taxonomy (GTDB): domain Bacteria; phylum Hydrogenedentota; class Hydrogenedentia; order Hydrogenedentales; family SLHB01; genus DSVR01. The sequence goes on from CAIYET010000368.1 coordinate 2,043, forward strand.
TGGATAACGCAGGATGCCCACCTCGAAGGCAAGTAGGACACAAATGACGCATATACACAGAATGTTTTTCCATCCGGATCGGCCCATGGCGCCGATATAGACATACAGTGGGATCGTGCTGTACAGGGCATAGCGGTAGAGGAACATCGGTTTCCAAATATAGGAAACGGCAAAAAGAAACAGCGGTGGAAAGAACGCGCAGATCAAGAGAAGGAAATAGGGCGGGGCCGTCCAATAGTACATCGGAGGCCCCGAATCGCTTCTCCGCCGGACGCCTTGCGGCAATCCGGCGGTGAGAATCATGTGGGCCATGAGGAAGGGAATGATAAAGGACAAAAGCGCCCCGAGGAGTATTTGGTGCGGAGCCCAGTTGGTGAAACGGGCGCCGGAAAACACGACGAATGCATTCACAATCTCAGGCGCGCCGGGACGTTCCATCCAAAACGCCGTCTTGCCTGCGCCACCCAGAGGGTAAAACGCGATCAAACCAGTCGTGGCGAGCAGGAGTCCGTGGATGGGGAGCCATGCCCGCAATTGTCTTCCCCGGCTCCACGCAAACACGCAAAGGAATAATCCCTGGGCGATAATGAACGGCGCGGTGAGTAGATGCGAGGCCAGCAGCAAGGCGTTGACGCCGGTATGAATGGCAAGGCGCCTCCACCCCCCGTTCATGTCCCATGCAACAAAGGAGTCCAAGGATGCCGCGCCCAGGCAGAGCACCAATGGATAGATACGCAATTCGACCGAATAGTAGATATGCGAAAGCGAAAGCGACGCAATCAACGCAGCCGTCAGCCCGGCGCGTGATCCGAACAATCGTCGTCCGATGTCGAATGCAAGCGCGATGGAAATGACTCCGAATACGAGGTCCAAGCCGCGCGCCAACGGGATGGAAGAGCCTAGTGCGGAACGCCAGAAATAATGCACCGTAAAATAGATCGGGGCCAATGCCGAAGGAGGATCGTCGCGCCATTGCAAGTGCCAGAATTCCCCGATCGATGCCGCATCCATATGCCGCATCGTGATTATCTCATCGTAGTAGATCGACTCGCCAAGATGGAGGGCGCGCACGCCTGCCGCCAAGGCCAGTATGGCCAAGAGTGCCATGGCTGTCGCAAAGAATTTGTGGCGCGGCCAGGCCGGCGTTTGCGGATCGGAATGTTCCGTTACCATACCTCGTCTCCGTGGTCGCGAAGCAGCCGACGCCCCCCGTGCGAAGAATCGAATCTATTCACAAGCGCTCGGTTTTTCGGCATCACTTGCCCCGTGCTTGCAGCGCGCTTTCCAGCAGATTGACGTCCTCTTGAATCATGCCGGGGTTGTCCTTGGTGAAGACGCCCACGCAGACGGCGTCGCCGGGACGATAGACTTGTGCCACGTATTCGAACGCTTTCCTTGGATTGTTGCGCGCGGCGGCCATGACCTTGTAATGAATCGCGGGCGCCGGCAGTTGCCGGATCAGCGAGCACATCGCCTCGCGGTCTTCTTCGAGATACTCCTCGACGTCGTCGTAGTTGCGTGCAGCCTGGCGCGAGCGGTCGCTGGGATTGTAGTAACAGGTCATGAAGAAATCGAGTTCGAGGTGGTCTGCGGCCCATTGAATCGTGCGCACGTTGTGGCCCGCAACGCCTGCGGCCATGCCGGCGTCCTTGATGGCCTTGATCGCATCCGGGATTTCCGCTGTTTCTCCCGACGCTACGCGCAGGTCCATCTCGCCGCCGTGCAGGAAACAGCATTTGGCCTTGCCGTGGATGGCGTTGTTCACGCCATGCATCAGCGAGCCGATGCCGGGACATGTCTGCGCGATCCACGTCAATGCGCCGCCCTCGTTCCAATGTTCGCGCAAGGCCCGAACGACGAAGTTGTCGGCCCGCCCCAGGTGCGCGGTCACGCCGGCCTTTTCCGCCAGGCTATAGGTTTTCTTGACGCGTTCCATCGTGTACCAATCGACCATCTCGTTGTCGCGTTCGAGCGTCCAGTGGGAGTAACCGCTGAACGGGTTGCCGCCCAGAATGAAACGGGTGACGGGAACATTTCCTAATCTCACGCTTTTGGGACACATCGGCGCTTGTTCGGTATTCGGACTCATCGACATCCTCCTCGATTCGGTCACGCGCAAGGCATCATTCTTCCCATGTGTAAGCAGCATGCATTATCTCGTGCGTTGCGAACCCCGTCAAGTATCCGTCCTCTCGCGATTTGGCATTGACAGGCTGAAATTTTTCCAGTAAGATTCACAAGCAGTTGTTCGCCCAAGGACAGTCTGGGGCGCGGTGCATTAGGAGTACTGGTATCATGACAAAACGTTTACGAGTGGTGGCGATTATATTTGTGGCGGGGGCGATGCTGGCGACATCCGGCGCATGGGCCGACGCG
>CAIYET010000369.1 GCA_903925285.1 Candidatus Hydrogenedentota bacterium
GATGGACCATTCCGCATCCAAGGATTTCAAGCCATCCGCTGTTCTTGCAGACCCGGCATCCGGTGCCCTTGCAGACGGTGCAAGAGATGTCCACCTCAGCCGAAGGCTCTGTGAATGGGAAGAAATGCGGGCGGAACCGGACCTTGGTATCGCGCGAGAAAAAGGTGTGGATAAAGTGCATGAGCGTGCCTTTGAGGTCCGCGAAGGTCACGCCACGGTCTACGAGCAGTCCCTCCAACTGGAAGAACATGGGGCTGTGACTCGCGTCAAGGTCGACGCGGTAGACCCGGCCCGGCGCGATGATCGCGACGGGCGGTTTCGTCCGCTCCATGACGCGCATTTGGACTGGCGACGTGTGTGTACGAAGCACGATACCGGGCGATACAAAAAACGTATCGTGCGAGTCGCGTGCAGGATGGTCCGCAGGGGTGTTCAGGCAGTCGAAATTGTAATATTCGGTCTCGATGTCCGGTCCCGTGGCGATCTGGAAGCCCATGTCCTGGAAGATGCGCAGGATTTCCTCGGTAACTTTCGGAATCACGTGCATGTGGCCGCGCGGTGAACGCCGCCCCGGCAGCGAGAGGTCCACACGGTTCGACTTCGCCTTGCGGTCCACCTCGACGGTCTCGATTGCGACCGCACGCTGTTCGATGGCCTCGCCGATGACGCGCTTGGCTTCGTTGGCCGCCTGGCCCATGGCAGGCCGTTCCTCGGCGGGAACTTGTGCCAGACCGCGCAAGGCTTCCGTGATGACGCCCTTGCGTCCGAGGTACTTGACGCGCAAATCCTCGATGGCCTGCGGTGAATCGGCGGACGTTGCGGCTTCGATGGCTTCTCGTGTAATCCGTTCGAGTTTCTCTTTCATGGAAGTCCCTTCGAGAAATTATGAATTATGAATTATGAATTATGAAAAGTTGCGTGTCGCTCGACATTCCTAATTCCTAATTCCTAATTCCTAATTCCTAATTCCTAATTCGCTATACGCGCTACGCGAACAGCGCCGTTCCGATGCGCACTTGGCTGGCGCCTTCTTCGATGGCGACCTCGAAATCGTTCGACATTCCCATGGACCGTTCGACCAGTCCGAAGCGATCCGCCAGTCTGCGCATCCGGGCGAAGACTGGTCTGACGGTTACCGGGGCGTCCGCCAGCGGGGCCATGGTCATAAGACCCTGGACTTGGATATACCGCATTTGTCCTATCCGCTGCAAGGCGGACTCGAGCGTATCCTCGGTGAAACCGTGCTTGGCTTTTTCGCCCGATACGTTGACTTCGATGAGGACGGGAAGGATCTTGCCGACCTCGCCCGCGCGCTGGTCAAGCGTTTCGGCCAGTTCGAGCCTGTCCACGGAATCCACGCATTGGAATAGCGACGCGACGTCGCGCGCCTTCCGTCGTTGGACGCTCCCGATCATGTGCCACGTTACAGGCTCGGTTACCGCTTCAATTTTGCTTCGCGCATCCTCGACGCGGTTTTCACCGAAGTCTCGGATACCCAAATCGAGTAGTATGCGCACTTCGGCCAGCGACACGGTTTTCGTTACGGCCACGAGCCGGACGCCGTCCGGCGAGCGACTTGCGCGCCGTGCCGCCGCTGCGATCCGTTCTTGGATCGCCGATAGGTTGAACCGGATACGGTCGTGTAAATCGTCCATGCGCGCATACTTCCCGGAAAAAGAAAAACAGCCGTTTCCGGCCGTTTCGTGAACGGGCGAGGGCGCCTACGCGGCTACTTCTGTTGATCGGTGGGCGCGTTCTTGTACTGCTCAGCTTCCTCGCGCCTGAGAATCGCTTTCTTCTCGGACAGCGAAAGGGGTATTCCCGCCTTGACTTTCACGTCGATAATCATCTTGAGGGCCTCGTCTGCGAACGTGGCGCTCTTCGACCAGGCGTTTTGGAGGAAGGCGATGGCTTCGAGGTAGCGTTCCTCGTCGATAAGCTTGACGGCCTTCATTCGCATGATTCTTCCGATTGCGAAACCATCCGGCTCGCCGGGACCCTTGGCCATGTCTTCCCAAATTTTCAATGCCTCGGCGCGCAGCTTCGCAGCCTCGTTTCGTGCCATTTCGGACTGTGCCGGGTCGGAATCTTTGACTGCTGCCTGCGCCATATTTTTCGCCGCGTCGCGTTCCTTGATCTGCCCTTCGTTTCGGGCTATGAAGCGCCGGGCCTTGGGTTCCTCGGTCTCATTGCCGAGATTTTTGCTCAAGTATTCTTTCCACCCCGCCTTGGCATCTTCGTATTGCCCGTTGAGTTCCAGGCAGACGTATAGTTGGCGGGGAACCCAGCGGTCGTGCCGATGCCGGATGGCTTCCGAAAGGTACTTGACCGCGTTCGCGAAATCTTTGAGTTTCTCCTTGTACACCGAGAATCCGAGATCGAAATATAGTTTGTAGCTGCGCGGGTTCTTGCGGATGCCGTCCTTCAGGAAATCAACGGCGAGTTGGTAGTAGCCTTCCTTCTCGCCCAACCGGAGGCCGTATTTTGGATTGTACTTCTTGAGGGGTTCCGGCGTGTCGGGGAGTTTGGCCGTGGCGTTGTACGCCAGATGCCACGCGCCGAGCAGATATGCGTCGACGAAAGTTGGGTCGAGGGTCACGCATGTCTTCATGAGTGGGATCATGCGATGCATAAGCCCCTGATGCCAAAATTTGTCCACTTGGAGCCACACGAAATTGGCCGCCACCTTGCGGAACCCAAAAAAGATGTTTCCGATCCCAACGTTTCCGCCTTCCCCCGAATAGACTTGGTTCGGGTCGAATGACGAGGCGACGCTCAGCAGTTTGCCCTCGCGCATGTACTTCATGAAATCTTTTCGTTCTGCGTCGAGAAATGGGCTTCGGGCCAGATCCCAGACGA
>CAIYET010000370.1 GCA_903925285.1 Candidatus Hydrogenedentota bacterium
AAGCCTAAAGCCTCAACAAGAAAGGAAGGCATAGTATGACGAGGATCACTGGAGTGATGGCGCGCGAGATCTTGGACTCGCGAGGAAACCCCACGGTTGAAGTGGATGTGTTTTTGAGTTGCGGCGTGATGGGTCGCGCGGCGGTGCCGTCCGGCGCATCGACGGGTGAGAATGAGGCCCTCGAACTGCGCGACAAGGATCCGAAGCGGTATCAGGGCAAGGGCGTCGAGAAGGCCGTCGCGAACGTGAACGACATTATTTCGGAAGAAATCATGGGCATGGACGCGATCGAGCAGCGCTCCGTGGATTCGCTCATGATCCAACTCGACGGGACGCCGACGAAATCGAAACTGGGCGCGAACGCGATCCTGGGCGTGTCGCTGGCAACGGCCAAGGCGGCGGCGGAAGCGCTCGAGGTCCCGTTGTATCGCTACATCGGCGGCACGAACGCGTACACGTTACCCGTCCCGATGATGAATATTCTCAACGGCGGCGCGCATGCGGACAACAATGTGGATGTGCAGGAATTCATGGTGGTCCCGGCGGGTGCGAAGACTTTCCGCGAAGCGTTGCGGATGGGCGCCGAGGTATTCCACGCGCTCAAGAAGGTGCTCAAGGATCAGGGCCTCAACACGTCGGTCGGCGACGAAGGCGGTTTCGCACCGAGTCTGAAGTCGAACGTCGAAGCCATCGAGGTCATCTTGAAGGCCATCAAGGCGGCGGGGTATAAGGCAGGCAAAGATGTCTTCATCGCGCTCGATCCGGCGGCGAGCGAATTCTACGACGGCAAGGCGAAGGCCTATGTGCTGGGCGCCGAGGCTAAACCGAAGAAGTCCGGTGCGGAGATGGTCGGATTCTGGAAGGAATGGGTCGACAAGTATCCGATCATCTCGATCGAGGACGGGATGTGTGAATCGGACTGGGCCGGATGGAAGTTGCTTACGGACACGGTCGGTGGCAAAATCCAACTCGTTGGCGACGACGTATTCGTGACCAATACCGAGTATCTTGCCAAGGGGATCAAGGAAGGCATCGCCAACTCGATCCTGGTCAAGGTCAACCAGATCGGCACGTTGTCCGAGACCCTCGACGCCATTCAGATGGCCCATCGCGCGGGTTACTCGACGGTCATTTCGCACCGTAGCGGCGAAACCGAGGACGCGATGATCGCCGATATCGCCGTTGCGACAAACGCCGGACAGATTAAGACCGGTTCGGCTTCGCGTAGCGACCGCATCGCCAAATACAACCAACTCCTGCGTATCGAGGAGAGCCTTGGCGACCAAGCTTACTATCCCGGACTCGCCGCCTTCGCGCGCGTGAAAAAGTAATTCGCCATTTTACTGCCGGGACGGAGCCTCTCCGTCCCGGCAGTTGCGCCCGTGTTACAGGCCTTCGAAGCGCGCGGGCGCTCAATCGCGCCCCGCCGCCCCCGCAATTTTCGCCTCGGTCGTCTTGATGCACCCCGCCATGTATTTGCCCGGCTCCCGGACCGGCTCGATGTCCGTAATGCGAGGGTCCAGCGACTTCCGGATGTATTCGAGCGAATCGAAGAGTTCACTCGCCCGGCCCGCGGCCTCGATCCGGTGGATCCGCTCCGCCCAGCCCTTCTTCCGGAAGCCGTCTCCGCACTGTTTCGCCACGGCGTCCACCAGTCCGCCGCCCTGAGCCGCCACGAGGGACTCAAGGGCCTTGGCAAGGTCTTTCGACATTGGCCCTGCCGTTTTCCCTGCCGGTAGAGATAAATCCTCATTGATCAATGATGTTTTATCTCTCTTTTTTTCTTTTTCTTCTCCCTTTTGATATTGATCTTGATCAGTCGCGTCGTCGAGCGCATCGAGCACCTCGATCCCGCGCGAAGTCCGCGCCAGCAGGCCGTCCCGGATCATCCTATCTATCACCTCCCTTGCGCGTACCCCGTCCTGTTTGACGCAACGCCGGTTCAGTATGGTGTTGAACTCCCTTTCCGAAATCACCCCGCGCGGCGTCGCCAGCCACGCCGAAGTGTACGCGTCGATATACACCGCGATGCCCAAGTTCGACATCTGCCTGTACACCCGGTCGCCAACCCAGGCCGCCGCGTTGAACGGGAACCACGGTTTCAGCCCCTTGCCGCCCTTCAACCGATACCTCAATTCCGAACCCTCCCGTCGACATCGTATTCCCCCCGCCTGGGGAAGTTATAGCGCATGCCGCGAATCTTCAGTGTCCGCAGGAACGCGTCTGCCTGCCGCGCCAGCGCGTCCGGGTCGTGCCCGCGCACACTGATCGCCACGCGGCCGCCCACGGTCACCCGCATCTCGTACCGCGTGCGCCCGCCCTTGCGTGCGAATACGTTCCTCCGGCCCGAGCGCGCGTGTTTCCAGCACGCCTTGAGCGTGTTTTGCGATTGCGTGATCACCTGGAGGTTGGCCCGCCGGTTGTCGTACTGGTCCCCATTGATGTGGTCCACCACGAATCCCGCGGCCGGCGCCCGGCCCAGCGCGAAGTGGTGGAGGTCGATTTTCACGTACTTGTGAAAAACATGGGCGCCGAGCCGCTCCAAGCGGCGCACGGCGGCCTCGTCGAACTCGAATCCGTGCCAGTTCATGCCTCCTCCTTTGCGGGCCGTTTCTTCGCGGCCCTTTTCGCGCTGGGTGCGTCCACGAGTTCTTTGTAGGGATGGGACATTGCCAGCATTTCGACACCGAGCTCGCATACGACGTCGACCATCCGGTCGATCGACACTTTGTGCATGTTTGCGGCCTTCTCAAGAAACTGCTCGGCTTCCGGCCCTATCGTCACGAGTATCAAGGCATTCAGTTTCTTCCGTTTGGCGTGGCATCTGCGAGCCCGTTTCAACCCTTCCTCTACATCCCGAAATAAACGTTGGTAAATCATGATTGACTCCCTTTTCGTTGTGGCGGCATGTGCTGCCGTCTGCTGCCCTCTGCACATCACACGATGCAATGTGCGATCAAGTGTCTCTATATATATAGCCCACGGCATGGCAGTCCTCCGCAGCATTTTTCAGCCCGAACGGCAACCCCTATCCACTTGCCTTAAAATGAATTACCATCCTGCTATCACGGCCATATACCACCTTGCACGAGAGGTTTTTCGCGGCCAGCGGATTGTACTGTTGCGCGGGAATAGCAAAATCCGCTATTCTCCTAAGCGAGTCGCGCGAAAGCAGGAGCATGCCCATGGACGTCCAAACGTCTTTCAAGAAGCCCGGCGAGAACGTGCGTAGCCCTCGCCATTCATCTGGCGAAAATCCAATCCTCGTTTCGTTTGGCAAGCGGGTGCGGGCCTATCGCCGCGAAAGGGGCCTCTCGCAGGAGAAATTGGCCGAACTGGCCAACTACACACCATGGCAAGTGCAGAAGGTCGAGTATGGCGAGATAAGCGTTTCGCTGGTCTGCGCGCTTCGCATCGCAGCGGCTTTGGGCGTGGCTCCGGGCGACCTGTTCGGTGACCTTTCGGATTGAGTCGCGCGCATAGCAATCCAAAGGCCGAAGGCTGAAGGAAGGCCTAAACACAGGGTTGCGCGGAGTGGTGAAGCCTGCTATGCTGTTGGTTGGATGAGGCGAATTCGATGAACAATCGCGAGACCATCTGGTTTGTGTTGGCGCTTGTGTTGGTTACGAGCATGACGCTGTGGTACGTGGGCGGGCGTAAGCTTGTCGAGCGTTACAGCCAGCATCAGCAGGTGCAGCAGCAGACGCAGGCCGCCAAGGAACAAAGCGGCAGGCAGCAAAAGGAAATCGACAATACGCGTCAGCGCATCGAGAACCTCGGCAGCGATCCCCTGGCGATCGAGGCGGCTATTCGGCGGAGTAAGGATTTGGTGCG
>CAIYET010000371.1 GCA_903925285.1 Candidatus Hydrogenedentota bacterium
AAGCCTAAAGCCTAAAGCCTCTTCGAGTCTCCCGCCCATCCAACTTGAAACAAAGATTGCCGCGTGGCACACTTGTTGTGAATTAGGAATTAGGCTTTAGGAATTAGGCTTTAGGAATTAGGCTTTAGGCTGTAGGCGAAGCCCTACAGCCTAAAGCCTAAAGCCTACAGCCTCTAACCGGGAGTGATGTTCATGAAGACATACGAATACAGTGCATCGTCGGCCTTGTTCCAACGGGCGGCCAAGGTCATTCCCTGCGGCGTGTACGGGCATTTTAGCCCGGCGCCGTGCGTGCCCATCGAGCAGTACCCGTTCTTCGCGGCACGGAACAAGGGCGCGCGGTTCTGGGATGTCGACGGCAACGAGTTCATCGACTACATGTGCGCATATGGCCCGATGGTACTGGGCTACATGAACCCGGTTGTCGACGCGGCCTACGCCAAACAGATGCGCGAGGCCGATTCCGCCAGCATCGCATCCCCGCGCATGGTCGAACTCGCCGAATATCTCGTGGACCTGGTCCCCGTAGCGGACTGGGCCTTCTTCGCGAAGAACGGCGCGGACGTCACGAACTACGCCGTCATGACCGCGCGCGCGGCGACGGGGCGCAAGAAGATTGTCGCGATCAACGGCGGATATCACGGCACGACGCCATGGATGCAGGCCCCTGGTCATCACGGCGTCATCGAAGACGATCACAAGAACATGATCCGCATTCCCTGGAACGACGCGGCGGCGCTCGAACGTGCCATCGACGACAATCCCGGCCAAATCGCCGCATTCATCGCGTCGCCGTATCACCACCCGGTCTTCGCAGACAGCGAAATGCCCGTCGAGGGCTATTGGAACCGCGTGCAATCTCTCCTTCGCAAGCATGGCATCGTCTTGATCAGCGACGATGTCCGATGCGGGTTCCGGCTCGACATGGGCGGCTCGAACGAGTATTTTGGATTCAAGCCGGACCTGATTTGCTTCTGCAAGGCGATCGGCAACGGGTATCCCATCTCGGCGCTCGTTGGCGCGGACGCGCTCAAGAACGCCGCCGCGAAGGTCTTCCACACGGGCAGCTACTGGTTCTCGGCGGGACCGATGGCGGCGGCGCTGGCGAATTTGAAGGAATTGAAGCGGCTCGACGGTCCGCGCGTCATGATGGAGAAGGGCCAGAAACTCCTGGACGGCATGGTAGACATTGCGCGCAACCATGGTTATACACTGAAAGTCTCCGGCGCGCCATCGATGCCCTACTTGCGCATCACGGACGATCCGAGCCTCATGTTCCACCAACGGCTCTGTGGCGAATGCACGCGGCGCGGAGCCTTTTTCACCTCGCATCACAACTGGTTCATTTCGACCGCCCACACGGACAAGGATTTCAAACGCACGTTGGACATCTTCGACGACGCGTTCAAGGCATTGGCCGAGAAACCGTCGGAGCCGACGGCTCGTGCCAAGAAAGCGTCTGCACCGAAGGCCCCCGCGAAAGCGAAATCCGCCGTGAAGAAGAGAACGGTTAAAAAATAAGCGGGAATGGCGCCAAGTGCGTTGCGATCTTGCGTGCGCACGTCTGTTGCGGGTCCAATTCGAGCAACTGCACAATTTCGCGGGGCTTGGCGAGCTTGCCATCGACTGCCTTCGTGCTGAAGCGTATTTGTAGCGACGCGCCCTCGTGGGATTTCAACGACAGTTCGGTTATCAAAGGCCGAATGTCGACCGTGGCGGCTTCCTGCGAGCGGCGCGGACCGTTCGGACGTCCTTTGCGCTCGACGGCCACTTCGCCAGCATCCATGATCGCGCGAATACGCTCGGATATGGCAACGGCGTCGCCTTCCGTGAACAGTACGTAATCGAAACCCGTCACGGCACTCATCAGCGACGCGGCCTGCAACGCGACCCCGACCGCTTCGTAGGCATACAGGCCCATGGGCAACGCGACTTGTAACCGCTGTAAGCACTCGGCAGGCTCGACGCGTTCGCGCAACACGACATCCATATAGTCCGCCTCGGATTCTTCGCCAACGGGCGGCGCGCTCGCGAACGTCAGCTTCGGATGCGCGTGGAAACCCTGCGAATGCGACACCGGCAACCGCGCACGCCGCAACGCGCGAATCCAGGCGTTCATCCACTCGTGATTGGACAAGAATCGCGCTTCGCCCAGCCGCCCGACGCGAAACCGAACACGTTGCACCGGCGCCGGTTCCTCGCGCGGTTCAAGGACCACAGGCTCACCGCCGGATTCATCCGCGCGCGCCTTATGCCACGCGGACTGCATCTCCCAGCATCCATCACCGTGGTCCTCACGCACGCCGCAGTGGTTACACGCCGCCCACCGGCAATCCGGCGTCTCCACGCCATCGAGGGCCTTCCCCCACTCCGTTTCCAGCCAGTCGAGGCTAACGCCCACGTCTACATAGTCCCACGGCAGCCGCGCGTCCAACGCCCGTGCGCCCAGCATCGCATCGACGGGATAGCCCGTCTCCTCGATAGCCGCATGCCACGCCCGCATATCGAGCAGGTCCGACGACGAATCCAGACGGGCGCCATGCCGGAACGCCGACTCGATCAAGTCCCCCGCGCGCCGATCCCCGCGCGCAATAAGTCCCTCGACAAACGACGATTCCGCTTCGTGATACCCAAACTTGACGGCCGATAAACGCTTGAATCCCTGATGCAGGATGGACTGCCGCCGACGGATTTCATCGAAACCGATCTGACCGGTCCATTGAAACGGGCTGAACGGTTTCGGCACGAACGTCGATACGCCCGTCGTGATCCGCGCCCGCCGATTCACCCGCTTTGCACGCTCGAGCATGCGCCGACACAACTCCACGATCGCCTCGACATCTTCATCCGTCTCCGTCGGAAGTCCGATCATGAAATAGCATTTCACATGTTCCCAGCCCCGCCCGATCGCCTCTTCGACAACGCGAAACAATATCTCGTCGTCGAGATTCTTGTTGATGACCGCGCGCAATCGCGGCGTCGCGGCTTCTGGCGCAAACGTTAGCCCGCTACGCCGGACACCGGAAATCGCGTCCGCCAATTCCACCGCGAACGTGTCGAGCCTCAGCGACGGCGCCGATACCGCCACGTCGTCCGCATGCGCACGCCGCGCCGATTGCGCAAACAGCGCACGCGCCTCCGGATAATCGCAACTCGATAGCGACAGCAGCGACACCTCTTCGTAGCCCGTCTGCCGCAACGTGTCGCTCATCAACCGGTCGATGACATCGAGCGAACGCGTCCGCACTGGACGCCCGATCATCCCCGCCTGGCAAAACCGGCAACCATGCGCGCACCCCCGCATGATCTCGATGCCGACGCGGTCGTGAACGAGTTGCACGAACGGCACAAGATACGCCTCCGGCGCAGGCGCGTCGTCAAGCGCCGCCACCGTCCGCCGGACGATCCGCCGCCCCACATCCGAAACGACCGCCCCATCCGCCAACGTCGCAATCCCGTGCAGTGCCGGTACAAACACACCTGCTATCGCACCCAACGCTTCGAGCCGTTCCCGGCGCGGCGCATGCCGCATTCCGCGCAGAAGTCCGGCGATCTCGACAATGACCTCCTCGCCATCCCCGATGACAAACGCGTCGACAAACGCCGCCATCGGTTCCGGATTCAGCGCACCCGGACCGCCCGCAATCACCAGGGGCTGCGAATCCGTCCGCTGTTCGCTCCGCAACGGCAACCCGGCTAAATCGAGCATATTCAACACGCTCGTATACGTCAATTCCGATTGAAGCGAAAACCCGACCACATCCATATCCGCCAGCGCCGTCTTCGACTCGAGCGTAAAAAGCGGCAAACCCCGCTCACGCAACGCCGCCTCCAAATCCGGCGCCGGCGCATACGCCCGCTCGGCCCAACACCACGACAGATTGTTCAAGATCGAATACAGGACATGCAGTCCCAGGTTCCCCAGACCCAGTTCATACAGATCCGGAAACGCCAAACACATCCGCAGCTCGACCAACCCCGCATCCTTGTGCACCGCATTCCATTCCGTGCCCAAGTACTGCGCCGGTTTCGTTACCGCCGGGAGAATCTCATTCAATACGCGCGTTCGTAGGTTCATACCGAGGATTATCCCGAATATAGCGGACGCTTGACAAGAAACGAACAAGACCCAGAACTAAGGCTCATCCGGATTTAGCGTACTTTATAAGAGAGCTTCTACTCTTTGGGAAAGTTGTCGCCTCAACTGAATTTCCCCGAAGGGGAGAAACATGAATAGCCGTGGGTGACAACCCACGGGCACAAATACTTAACCACCGACCCTGTAAGGGTCGCACAAGGAGCACGATGTCGACCTTTATAAACGATGATATGGACACAGTACGACCCTTCCAGGGTCGATGGATATTGGTTTTGTATCCGTGGGTTGCACCCACGGCTATTCATGTTCCTCCCCTTCGGGGAAACCGAATCGAAACGGTAATTTTCCGTGAACGCGAAAAAGAAGTACGCTAAATCCGGATGAGCCAGAACTAGGACACATATACAACGGACGATTGTCTTTCGCCAATTTTGTACGGTATACTGCGCTCACGTGCCGCGTCGGCACAGGGACTTGGCCCGATAACAAAAAGAGGAGGGATCGAAGTGGACGGGGTTAATCATGACGCGGGGTGCGCTTTCCATCCTGCCAGCGCGCCGGACTTCCTGCCTTTAGAGCAATTGCACGCGCTGCAATTACACCGGCTTAAGACGATTGTCCAGCGCGCGTACGATCACGTGGCACTGTTTCGTTCGCGTATGGACGAGCGCGGCTTCAAACCGGACCAACTCCGCTCCCTCGACGACGCCCGGCATCTACCATTCACCGTGAAGAGCGATTTGCGCGACACCTATCCTTTCGGCCTATTCGCGAGTCCGATGCACGAAGTGGTACGGCTGCATGCATCGAGCGGTACGACCGGCAAACCGATCGTCGTGGCGTACACGCAAGAGGATATTCGCGTGTGGTCCAGCGTGATGGTACGCTCGTTTGCTGCGTGCGGTTTGGACTGCGGCGATATCATTCAGAACGCCTATGGCTACGGCCTGTTTACCGGCGGTCTCGGCGCGCATTACGGCGCCGAAGCCTTGGGCGCGACAGTCATCCCGATCTCCGGCGGCAACACGGACCGTCAGATCATGATCATGCAGGACTTCGGCGTCACGGCCATTTGCTGCACGCCGAGCTATTTTCTCCATATGATCGAGCGCGCCGCAGAGATGGACATCGACTTGCGCAAGCTGCCGCTCAAGGCCGGCATATTCGGCGCGGAACCATGGACCGAGGGAATGCGCGAACGCATCGAGCCGGCAGCCGGCATCAAGGCCTACGACATCTACGGACTTTCGGAGATCATCGGGCCAGGCGTGGCAAGCGAGTGCGCCGAACAAGCCGGGCCGCACATCTTCGAAGACCATTTCATGGCCGAGATCATCGATCCCGAAACCTTGGAGGTCCTGCCGGACGGCGACGAAGGCGAATTGGTCTTGACAACGCTTAGCAAGTGGGCCATGCCCATGATCCGCTACAGAACACGCGACATTACCACGCTGGATCCGCAGCCATGCAAGTGCGGCAGAACAATCAAGCGCATCCGCCGCATCGGACGCCGTAGCGACGACATGTTCATCATCCGCGGCGTAAACGTGTTCCCGTCGCAGATTGAGGCGGCGCTACTCAAGGTGGAAGGCACACTACCGCATTACCAGATCGTGCTGACGCGCGACAAGGGACTCGACAATGTCGAGGTACAAGTCGAGGTGACGGCAGAAGTCTTCGGAGACACCGTCGGCGGACTCGAAAAACTACGAAAACAACTCGGCGTGGCCATCGAACGCGTACTCGGCATTCGGGTCCTCGTCACCCTGGTGCAGCCCCGCACGATTCAACGCAGCGAAGGCAAAGCAAAACGCGTGATCGACAAACGCAAGATGTAGTAGAGTCGGTGTAGCAGAAGATCATCGAACGGATGAGAGAGGTAAATGTCATGACGATCTATCAGCTTTCGTTATTCCTCGAAAATAAACCGGGGCGTTTGAGCGAACCATGCCAAGTGCTTGCAAAGGCAGGCATCAACATTCTGACGTTGTCGCTCGCCGACACGCAGCAATTCGGCATCATGCGCCTGATCGTCCGCGATTGCCAAAAGGGCAAGGCCGTGCTCGAAGCGGCCGGATTCATCGTCTCCATCACGGAGGTCGTCGCCACCGAAGTCGCAGACCGGCCCGGCGGCTTGGCCGAAGTACTCGAGATCATCGAAGACGGCTGCGTCAATATCGAGTACATGTACGCGTTTACGTTCCGTAGCGCGGACAAGGCCGTGCTCGTGTTCCGGTTCGACAATCCGGCCGCAGCCATCGAGTTGCTGCGTGCGAAAGGCATCAACGTCATCGGCGGTGTCGAATTGTACGAACGAGCCGAGGGATAGTGGTCGAACCGTAGCGGTCCGATCAACCGCGATATCGCGTCTACAAAGGCCGTTGTTGTTGATCTTACGCTATCGTACGGATTCCTTACACTCGGATTCCGGGTCGAGGAAACACTTGACATTTGGCCGATATATCCATTATCATGCTATTTGTAATCATGTGGAAGTCGAGTTACTGGTGCTTGACAGCGAAATTCAATACGCGGATAGTGGGAATTACCCCAGTAGTTAACAAAGGATTTGCGGAGGGAAAAGTAATGCGTAAATTGGCAATTGTCGTCGTGGCGATTGGTCTGATGGGTATGGCGTATGCCGACCTTCAGAACGTCCAAGTGGGCGGTCTTATCGAAATGCGAGGCCGGTGGATTCATAACACGTATAACGAAGGGCTGGCATCTGTAACACCGCTTACAGGCGGTCCCCCAAGCAAGTTTGCGTGGGATGAAACGAATGACTGGAAGTTCTACGAACAGACCACATCGTTGAATATCAGCGCGGACTTCACCGATCACGTGTCGGCGTTCATCGAATTCTACGATTATACGGTGTGGGGCGATGACTTTCGATCCAACTATCTGACCGGTGTCGATACGCGGCCCACTGACACGAAATCCAACGTCGTGGTCCTGCAAAGCTACATCGAGACCAATGAGGTGCTCGGACAGCCGTTGCGTTTGCGCACTGGACGCCAGTGCATGTCGTTCGGCAATAAGTTCCTCATCTCCGACAAGACGACGCCGACACAGCGCCTGTCGTTCGACGCCGTTCGCGCCACCTATACGCCGACCAAGACAGTGACCATCGATGCGTGGGTGGCCAAACTGGCCGAGAATAGTCCCGCAGATGAAGACGGCGACGCCGATTTCTACGGCGTTTACGGCACATACGCCAAAAGCGACGCGGTCAACGCATCGTTGTATTACATGCTGCTCCGCGACGCACGCAGCCGCGCCAATCTACTCACAGGTCTTGGCGTTGGCAAGCCGACCAGCTTGGCGCTGGTATCTGACAACGACGCGTCTTTACTCAATGTCATCGGCGCCCGGATCTGGGGAAAGTATCAAGGGTTCGATTATAGGGCTGAACTGGCCTACGAATTCGGCCCAGCCGATAGTGAAGCCCTTACGTTTGCCGCTGTCAATAACCTTGCCGGGGTGCAACCGGGCAACGAGCACTGGGACAGCCTTGGCCTCGACGGCGAAATGGGCTACACGTTCGACTTCAACTGGAAACCGCGCCTGTTCGTGGGCGGGGCGCATTTTGACGGCGGGAAAATCCAAAAACTCGGCAACGGGGACATCGTAATGTGGCCGTCGTTCAACCGTCTGTTCACAGACACGAACTACTGTCCGGTGCTGCAAGACAACGGCGATATGTCGAACTTCAATCAGATCCGTGCTGGCATGGTCGTCAATCCGATGGACAAGGTGTCCGTGACGTTACGCGCCCAGCAACTGTGGGCCGACCAGGCGTGGCCCGGTTCGTCCAACAACCTCGGTTTCCATCTCGACACCGTCGTCAAATACCAGTACAGCCAAGATCTGCTCCTGATGCTTTATTACGGCCACTTGTTCTCGGGCGACGCGCTGAGCGAAGGCAACTTCGTACACTCGTACGGCAATGCGTTCGATAGAGGCCGCGACAACGACGACGCGGATTACGCGTTTCTTATGCTGTCGCTCAAGATCTAATTGTGCCGTCAACTCACCTATCATGGGCGGGACGCTTCGCGTATGCGAAACATCCCGCCCATGTTGTATCTTTAACCTGGAAACGGCAGTTGAAGCCCATGGGCGCTCGTCGAATCCCCAGAGATCCAACTGCCGAATTTTGGTTTCGAGACAATAGAAATCAACAACGCCGTCGCGGACTGCGGAAGGACTGACAGCGGTCATGATGCTTACGCAACGCCAGCAAATGCTCATCGCGCGCTATCTGCGCGAGGTCGCCGATGCCCTCGGCGACGTCAGCGACGACACGCGAGAACGCATCCTCGGGCGGGTTAAAAATCGTGTGATGGACGGCCTTGGAAAAGGCGGCGGTGGCGTGCTGGCCGACGAGGAAGTCGGGGCAGTACTCGCGCGCCTCGGAGCGCCTGCTGATCAAGCCACGGACTCGGTGCAAGGGACCGGCGCCCACAGCAACTTAACGCTGTCCATCGACAATCGCCGCTGGCTCGGCGTTTGCGGCGGCGTGGCCGATTACCTGGGATTGAACGCGACGGCCGTGCGGATCCTCTTCATCCTGCTGGGCATCACCGGACCCCTCAGCATGATCGCCTATATTGCCCTTTACGCCGAAATGTATATTGCATCGGATCGCGATCAAGCTCCCCGGATCGACTTCTGGCGGCTGCTGGGACGCACCGTTGCCACGCTTGGCGTCGTCATTGCCTTGCATGCCGGCGTGCAAGGTCTGCTTCACCTGGTTCGGCGGGCATACGAACGCTTCGCCGGACTCGGCCCTATTCCAGACCTCGGACAATGGAACTGGCTTCCGCTCAACGCGCCATTCCTGCTCTTCTGCGCATTGTCGCTATCGGTGCCCTTCGCGATCCTCGGCGGCCTGCCCATGGCCAACCAATGGGACCAAACCCTCAAGCGCTGTGCCCAAGCTATCCTTGCGCTCTACGCCGCAACGCTCTCGATAGGCATAGCCCTATTCCTAACCGGCCTCATCATCCGCGTCGCCAAAGGGATCGCACTGTAACTAGGAGTTAGAAGTTAGGAGTTAGGAGTTAGGAGTTAGGAGTTAGGAGTTAGGAGTTAGGAGTTAGGTCTTAAGTGCCAGGACATCGTTCAGTGAATTATGTGCCAGGACATCGTTCAGTGATGCTCTGGTAAACTTGTCGTACCGGGTGAAACGGAGGCGGTTCTTGCTGGCGAGCACCCCGCCAAGGGATATCCCGGTGCG
>CAIYET010000372.1 GCA_903925285.1 Candidatus Hydrogenedentota bacterium
CTCCGGCGCTTCGTTCAAGATCTGGAGCGCCTTCGGGAAGAACCACTCGCTCGAAATTTTGCCGCCGTACCGTGCGAGAAAATCCTCGCCGCGCGCGCGTGCCGTCTCGTTGATCAAATCCGCTTCCGGTTGCGCGGCGTGATGCTTCCACAGCTTGACCCACGCATGCGGATTGTCCGCGAACTCCGGCTTCATGCACAGCGGCACGCCTGATTTGTCCGTCGGCAACATCGTACACGCCGTGAAATCCGTGCCGATCCCGATTACGTCCTCGCCGTTGACACCCGATTCCTTCAAGACGCGCGGGATGGCCGTCTCGAGGACATGGAGATAGTCGCGCGGATTCTGCAAGGCCCAATCCGGTTCGAGTCGTTTACCCGACCCAGGCAACGTGACATCGATCACGCCATCCGGATACGGCACGACCGCCGTCGCCACTTCCTCGCCCGTATCGACCGCAACCAGCAACGCACGCCCCGATTCCGTGCCATAATCGAGTCCAAGCACATATTTCCGCTTCATGACTGTCGTTCCTTTTCGCTTAGATGGCCCAACACTTCAGAGAATTCAGAGATCAGGAGTCAGAATTCAGAATGTTTCGGTACCACAGTCGTAAGCTTACGGGAAATCACGCGGCTTTCATCCCTGACGCCAACTCCTACCGCCTTCTTGCGAATCAACCTTCGCAATGCTAACAAAAAAGACAAGCACGCTGCCAATCGCGATCATGGCGCAGCGGGTCTTGTCTCGGAGGCTGTCCCAGTATTTACGGTCGGTGAAATTGGTGCCGCTCGCGCGTATCCGTCGTTCGTAGACGAGGACAGAAGCTCCAGTACTCCATCTTCAAGGCCGGACTTAGCCAACCGTTTCAGATTGTTGATACGGACAGGTAGTCTGTGAAGGGTAATATCATAATATGCGGCTTCCCCTTCTCGCTGCAGCGGGCGCCCCGCCGCGTCCGAGAGTTGGCTCCATAATTCCTCGTCTTTTACAGCGCCAAAGATCCATGGAAACCATAGCTGGACGTTGAACGGTAATCCTCGCAGAGCTATGTCCGCGTAATAATCCGACTTTCGTGGCCAAAAATTGATGCGTAGTTGGGCCACATCATTGCCGGGAAAGTCGGCGGTAAATTGAATACGGCGTATGCTTAGAAGGCCGGAAAGGAGCGTCTGAATCACGGCGGAGGTTGGAGTCGCGTGATCTTCACGGCCGGGAACGAGCGTTCCGATTGTGGGGAAAAGACACGGGACAACAGCCAGAGCTTGACCGTCGGTTGATTCCACGACTATCTCAATCGCATGGCCTTCAGCGAAGTGAATGGATTCTACGTTCGAGTCTTTAGTCTCTACCTTTATCGCCGCCATCAGTGTGGAATCGGTCAGCGCGCGTCCCTCTCCGGTGAGCGCGCCCGTTGCGCTTGCCTGCAAGGGAGTTTGAAGTCTTCCTTTCAGCCAGAGCGGTAACTGAAGTGCGTTCAGATCCTTACAGAGGATCTGTGCCTTCCGTCGCGGGCTAATGTGCGCTTTGAGAATGGCCTCATTCTTCGCGGGATCGACGCCGATTGTGAATGTGGCCTCGTGCGGCAAGTTCTCTTCCAGAAGCCACGGTGAACCGGGCGGAAGCACTTCACGCAGCATCGGCATGGCAAGCTTTGGGTCGATGCGGAAGGCTATGCGGGTTTGAGGGCCGATTATGGATTCGTGCGGAACGGGAGGGAGTTCCTTCTCTTGGCAGGCGGCCAAGAGTACTCCGACGCACACCATTGCCAAGAGCAGGACGTGCCGTTTCATGACCGACGTTCCTTTCCGCGTGGATAGCCAAACAAGCCATCGCGATAGTAACAAGAATACCTCACCCGCCACCAATTGCGGAGTCTGGCGTCGCAACTCACGTTGGTGTCGGCGGATTCCGCTTCGCTTCACCCACCGTACATTTCTTGTGCCTCATGTGCCTCTTGTGGCCGATGCGAGACACGCCACAAGAAGCACATAGGGCACAAGACGGATTGGCGTCCACTAGGTATTTCGTTCGAGAAGATCGGTTTCGGTTAGCGTCCGCGCCGCGGGATTCAACTTGAGCGTCTTGATCTCGAATGCTGCGAGTTTGATTTCTTGGGTGAAATCTAGCGCGGGGAAGGTTAGGTTGAAGGTCCGCGCGGTGCCGGTCGGTTCGAAGAGGCGCAGGATGTAATCCTTGGACTGTTCGGCTTGTTTGAAGGCGGTCAATTGAACTATGTCGTCTTCGATGAGGACCATCGGTTTTGGCGCTTCACCTGCACCGGATGGATTGAACGACAACGCAAACGGGCGTTCGTTCAACACGAGCGCCTCGCGGTCGATGGCTTCGAGGCGTTCGGTTTTCGCGCCGGTATTGAACCAGAACTTGAACAGGCGCTCGCCTTGGTCGATGCGGGGCGAATAGCGGTCTTGCCGCACGAGCGGACGGTCGGCGATCGGATGCGCCGCGTAGGCCGGGCCGCGCAGGAGACTGATGCGCAACTCGCCGTTTGCGAAATCGGAGCCGTAGGTCCCGGCGTTGATGCAGGTCAACGCGCGTTCGTCTTCGTCGGACACCACGGCGGTCCATTTCTGCGCGACGCATTCGCGGCCCGTCGTTGGAAACGATTGGACGCCGTAGGCCACCTGGCCGAGATATTGCGGCGTCTTGAGCAGCGTGGGTACGGCGAGTTTGAGCATCTTGCTCTTCTCGTTCCAATGGACGCGCAAGGCCACTTCGACCTCCGTGCCGTGTTTCGGCAGTTTGTAATGGAGGATCGCGAACGAGTTCTCGTAGCGGAACAGCGCCTCGACAACGGTTCGCACTTCGCCGTCCTCGATGACGCGCACCGATTCGAGAATCGTCTGCGTGACGCCGGAAAACCGCGTGGCCTCGCCGCGCTCCATCAACGCGAACACGCCGACGAGGTTGCGGAAGCTCTGGTAACGCGTCTCCCACGGGTCCTCGTTGTCCGCGATGACGAGCAACTTGAACGCGCCTTCTTTGAGGTACGAATTGCCGTTGGCCACAAAGCGGTCAATCCAACCCGTGGCACAATTGATATCGATTTCGAGATCGTCCGTGTGGAACGCGAGACGTCCGTCGACGGCCTTGAGCGCCGGCTTCGGACGCTCGGGCAAGACTTCGAGCGTGCAGTCGAAGCGGTTCATTTGAAATGGCGCGAGGTCAGCGACGAACACCGGGCGCTTGCGCCAGTCGAGGTTCAGATTGCCCAGTTCCTGCTCGCATTGGCAGGGGATGCGCACGCCGTTTTGATGGACGTGCGGTATCGTGAACTGTTCTCCCCATTGGAAGTCGGGCAACTGGAATTCGCATTCGACCACCGTGCGTACGGGGAACGGATGCGGATTGAATACGAGGATCGGAATCTCGCCCTCCTTGGGTTTCGGCTGGCCGCCCGCCATCGCGAAGAACGCACGCGCACGCACGCGCGTCAACAGTTCCTGGCCGTGATCCATGAGGCGCAAGCCGTTGTCCTCGACCGGCTGGACCGACGAACCGGGCAGGATATCGTGGAACTCGGCGACGAGCAGGTCGCGCAACGCCTCGTCGAGTTCGTCCTTCGGATAGCGCATGAGGCCCTGAATCGTGGCGGACGACGCCATCTTCTCGCATTGGTACAGCGTGTTTTCGAGCAGGCGATGTTTCTGCTTGATACGGACCTGCGACGTGTAGCAGCCCGGTCCCCACGGGTTGATCTCGTTGTCGAACCGCGGCAGTTCGACGCCGCTCGAGCGAAGGTCGCGGAAATAGTTTTCCGGCACGGAATGCAGGATATCGAATTTGCCGGGTTCCATTTTGAGTTGTGCAAGGCGTTCGAGGTCGAGGCGCGAAGGTCCGCCGCCATGATTGCCGACGCCCCACAAAACGAGGCCGGTCGCCTTATCGGGATTCTCCTTGAGCCAGCGTTCGACTTTTTCACGCGCCTGACCGAGCGGTTGGTTGTAGAACATCGACGCGCGATGGCCCGTCACCTCGGAACCGTCGAAACCGACCCACGTGAAATCGTCCGACGGCAACGCGCAATCGTTCTGGAATGGACGGCAAAACAGATACGAATCGTAACCCGATTTGCGCAGGATCTGGACGAGACCCCGGTTGTGGCCGAACGGGTCGAAATTGATCGCCGTCGTCGGCTCGACTCCGAACTTCTCCTTGAAATACGCCTTGCCGATGAGGATCTGCCGGACGAACGATTCGCCGCTGGGCATGTTGCAGTCCGGCTGGAGGTACCAGCCGCCCATGATGTGCCACCGGCCCGCCGCAACCAGTTTCTGGATGCGCGCGAACAGGGCCGGCTCATATTCCTCGACGTACTTATATAGCGTCACCTCGTTGTGGTTGAAAACGAACCCGTCGAATTCATCGCAGAGGTCCGCCGCCGTGCGAAACGTCGAAAGCGCTTCCGCCGCGCCTTCTTCCCACTCCCACAGCCAAACCGGGTCCAAATGCGCGTTGCAGATCAAATGCAGTCTGTTCATGGCCAATCCTCTTGCCGTGTTCGCTTCGCCCAATCGATGAAAGGAAAGTATACCTTCGATTCGCGCAAACGGCAACGATGCGTGACAATTTGTGCGAGCACAGACACGGACTTGCTCGGACGGACACTTGCGGGCCACGCGAGTGCGCGGAAAAGAGGCGCCAAAAGTGGTCGGGCGGTTGGCGAAACCGCCAACCGCCCGGTGTTGAAATGGCAATAGGTATGGTTATTTTTTGAGGATCTTCGCGACGGTCGGCGCGGACAGCCGCGCGACCAGCGGCATCGTTCCGGTGAGCGGACGCACGTAGTTGCGAAACGCCTCGGTTACGTTGTTGCCTTCGGGAACGATGTATTCGGGGGCCATTTCGGTGGCGACTCGAGCGACGGTTTCGAGCGGTGTCAGGAAATATTCGACCGAGTAGTCGCCGGTACGGCGAATGGCCACCGAGCCGTCGCGGTTGTGCCAGATCGCGAATTGGGCGGCTTTCTCGCCGACTTCGCGTGCCTCGAATTGGTCGACTTCGCTGACGCAGCCGAGGAAACTGCGCTGGAGGTAGCCGAGCGTATCCGCGCGGACGCGTTTGATCTTGAGGTCGTTCTTCACCCATCCGCTAAGGAGGTCGCCGAGCGCGCCCGTGCCGGAAAGTTGCGCATTGCCGTGGCTGTCGCGTTCGCCGCCCGTGAACTGTTCGGCGATTGCCTTTTTGTCCGGGCCGACGACGCCTTCGGATACGGCCACGACGCAACGGCCGTACTTGTCGTACGCGGCCTTGACGTCGCCCAGGAATTGTTCTTTGGTAATTGGACGCTCGGGCACGTAGATCAGATGCGGGCCGTCATCGGGGTACTTCCTGGCCAGGCAGGCGGCGGCGGTCAGGAAACCGGCATGCCGGCCCATGACGACGCCGACGTATACGCCGGGGATCGCGCGGTTGTCGAGATTCGCGCCGGCAAACGCCTGTGCGACGAACTTTGCAGCCGAGCCATAGCCGGGACAGTGATCCGTGACGCGCAGATCGTTGTCGATAGTCTTCGGCACGTGAATGACGCGCAGTTCGTAGCCTGCATTGCTGGCCTCTTCGTTGACAATGCGACAGGTGTCTGCGCTGTCGTTGCCGCCGATGTAGAAGAAGTAGCGGACGTCGTGGGCCTGGCAGACCTTGAAGATTTCCTGGCAATAGGCGACATCGGGCTTGTCGCGCGTCGACAGCAGTCCCGAAGACGGCGTCACGGCCACGGCTTCGAGATTATGGGTCGTCGCCTCAGTGAGATCGACGAAATTCTCGTTGATGATACCGCTAACGCCGTGCAATGCGCCGTATACGCGTGTGACTTGCGGGAACTTTCGCGATTCGAGCACCGCGCCGGCGAGACTTTGGTTGATCACGGCGGTCGGGCCACCGCCCTGGGCCACGAGCACTTTACCTTGAAGAACGGACATGGACATCTCCTCATCTGAACCGAATTGTTAGGGAAATTTTGACATGGACTCGATGGCGAAGTCAACATGAGGCTGGCGGCGGCCGTTATTTTAACTCCTAATTCATGTTGTACACTTCTTTGAATGCTGCTATAATAAATTAGGTTGACTTAGCGCGGGACTGGAGGAATACCAGATGCACATTCGAATGGTGACCAAGATGGGGCGTCCGGTTCCATCGTACTCGGCACAGACGCCGGAGAAGTTGTATCAGGAATTGTGGGGACTCGTCTTGGGCGTTTTGACGGTTGCGGCGGTCTGGCCACGCAACAAGGATGGC
The DNA here is from genome assembly GCA_903925285.1 of Candidatus Hydrogenedentota bacterium. Lineage (GTDB taxonomy): Bacteria > Hydrogenedentota > Hydrogenedentia > Hydrogenedentales > SLHB01 > DSVR01. Next base: position 6,262 of record CAIYET010000372.1, read on the forward strand.
GCCACGGGCAACGACAAAACCGAGTAACTGTCGGCGCGTGCGAAGTGTGAGGTCGTTCGGCGTTCTTGCACTTCAGCTTTCAGCCTCTTGATGGATGGTTGCGATTGGCGGGTTGGCGTTGGCTGACGTTTTTTTCTGTTCGCGCGGCGCGAACAGGGCGGCCACAAGGATGCACGCGAATGCCGCGATACCCGCGCCCGTGATCCGTTTTCCGGCGATCAGGCTATCGGGAGCGAAGCGTAGCTCGATTGCATGTACGCCGGATTCGAGTACGCAGCCGAGGAAATCGCCGTTCACGCGTTCGACGGGATGGCGCTTGCCGTCGATGGTCGCTCGCCACCCTTCATGATAGCTTTCCGAAACGACTAATAACTGCCTTCCCGATGTCGCGACCTCGATTCGGTAATAACCCGGACTGGATACGGTGCGGAGGACGGTGCCTTGCGCGCCGCCGGATAGTTCGATTGGGTGCGTTACGAAGGCGATCTGGGCCAGGTCGACGCTTTGGATGTCTCGGTCGATGTTGTGGCTCTGAAGGGACTGCGACACGAGCCGGATGCGCGGGAGGACGTGGCGTAGTTCGAGCCATTTAGGGTCGCCGTGCGTGCGGGCGGGAATGTTGGTCGCCCAGCGAACGCCCGCAAGCCGCAACGCGGCGAGATGGGCCGTATCGTACGTGAGCCGCTTGCGCAACTTGACGCCGATGTAGCCTGTGCAGTTGTCGATGTTTCGCGGCCCGTACGCATTGGCTTCTGGTTCGAACACGCGGCTGCCCGCGACTAATGGCGGCGGCGGAAATTGGCCGATGTACTCGGACAGGGTTTGCGGTGTGGCGGGCCATATGAAATGCAGGCCGTACACGGCTTGATCGGCTGCGGCAAACAATACGAGAGCGATCAGGGCGCTCCGGTAGCCGCGCGACGCCGCGAGCGTGAGCAGTGCGGCCAGCGTGATGAGCGCGGGACTGATGAGCCACATCGGCGGCTGTGCGAGATCGAGCGCGAATGGTCGCCACAATGGACCGAATCGGCACGCCAGCAGTCCTGCGACAGCCCATGCTGCCACGACGAGCGCCGTCAGCGCGCGATGCGAATGAAATACGCCGCGACTTTTACCGTGACGGTATTCGCGTGCCGGTTTTTGGCTCAAATCGGCGAAAGCGAAGGCGCCGATGACGGCCAGCGCGAAGTGAACGAGCACGATATGGCGTGTCGAAGCTCGGAACGCACGCAGGAACGGCAATTTCGACACGAAGGGATATACCCACGTATGTTCGCCGAAGGCCATAAGCAACGCGAAAGCCCCGAATACGAACGCCGCACAAGCCAATATGGAGGCTGAAGGAATTGCGGGTTGCGGATTGCGGATTGCGGATTGCAATCTACAATCCACCGATAGCCTGCTCAGTGCCCAGACCGCCAGTACGGTCGCCACGGCGCCGTTGTACAATCCAAATTCGACGGCCAGGGGATTGGCGATGCGGCCTGCGTATATTCCTCCCGCAAAGAAATATGGGCCGATGAACTGCAACAGGTTCCTGCGTTCGAGGGACAATGAAAAGCTGAAGCCGGGCGAGGGATTGGCGCGCGCCGAATCGGCCAGCATATCCAGCGTTGGAACCCATTGGATCGCGCCGACGAGCATGCCCACGCCTTTGCCGGCCAGCAACCATACCAGCCGGGTCGCGACGGCTTGAATGGTCTCTCCGCGCCAAATCAGCAGCGCCGCCATCAGTAGCGCATACGGGCCTTCGGCCAATGCGGAGAAGTACACGGCCTGCGGGAATCCCAGCAGCCATTGCGATGCCGAGACCAGCGCTACGCCGGTCGCGGCCATGCGGCGCGAACGGACACTTTGGCCGCGCATGGCGATATCGATCAGCGTGAGCAGCCACGGGATGTGCGCGGTCGCTTGCAGCACGTTGATCTGCATGCCGTGCAGCAGGTTGAACCCGCTGAACGTGAACATGGATGCGCCGAACAGGCACGCGGACATGGGTAAGCGCCAGCGACGTAGGAATGCGGCCGTTCCGATGAACATGACGGGGTACGCGATGATGCACTCGAGGGCAAACGCAGGTTCGAGGGCGAGAAAGCGGTAGAGCAGAAGGTGTAGGGGATGATACATTCCGGCCTGGCCTTCGGCATGGACGTAGTATCCGCACAGGATCGAAGGCATCCATGTGAAGTTCAGACCCTGTTGCAGGCACTCGCGGTAGAATGCGCGCAATGGGAGATGATACGAGCCAAAATCGGAGAAGGTGTAGACCCGGCCCAGGAAGAACGGATACGCGAGGATTGCGAAGATGACGGCAGAGCACAGAAGAATAAAGGATGAAGGATGAAAAAGGCTGTAGGCTGTAGGCGGTAGGCGGTGCGGTGATTCATCCTTCATCCTTCATCCTTCATCCTTCATCCTTTCCCTCATCCCTGCGCTATGCGCTCGATAATTGCCGTGGTGGATTGTCCTTTCACGGCGGGGATGATGGCGATATGGCCTCCGTATCCTTCGACGACGCGGCGTTCTTCCTGCACGATCGTTTCGAGCGTGTAGTCGCCGCCCTTGGCATAGACGTCCGGTTTCAGCGCCTCGAGGAAACGGACCGTCGTCTTGTCGCCGAACATGACGAGGTAGTCGACGCAGGCCATGGCGGAAAGAACCAACGCGCGGTCGGTTTCGCTCACGACGGGGCGCGTCGGGCCTTTGTTCTCGCGCACCGATGCGTCGCTGTTCAGCCCGACGACAAGCACATCGCCCAGCTTTGCGGCTTTCTGCAAGTACGTGATATGGCCGACATGGAGAATGTCGAAGCAGCCGTTCGTCCACACAACCGTCTTACCTTCCTGTTGGAGGCGATGGATGATTGGCGTCAGTTCTTCGAGCGTCTTGAGCTTGGCGGGACTGTTCGAGCCTTCGATGGCTTGCTGGACTTCCGCGCGCGTGACCGTTACCACGCCCTTCTGTGCCACCGCGACGCCCGCCGCTGCGTTGCCGATAAATGCGGCGTCACGTAGCGAACCGCCAGCCAGCATCGTCAACGTGACCGCTGCGGTTACGGTGTCGCCCGCGCCGGTTACGTCGATTACGTCGCATGGCAAAATGGGCACGGTCTCAATCGTGTTGTCTCGATCGAAGATCGTGATGCCGTTCGGGCCGCGCGTGACCATCGCGTTGCGTGCGAAGGATAAGAGCGCCTTGCCCGCTTGCATGAGCGACGCTTCGTCGTGGACGTCGACGCCCGTGGCGAGACCGGCTTCGCGGTCGTTGGGCGTAACGATGTCGAAGTCTTTGAACGCGGCGGCGCGTTTGCGCGAATCGGCGACGGTCAGCAACTTGTGTTTGCGCGCACAGGCGACAATCTCGGCGATCACGCGCTCGGTCAGGACGGCCGAGACTTGGTCGCCAACCATGATGGCGTCCACCTCCGGAGCGCGGGACCGAATATTGGCAACAATCCGGTCTTCTACCGCACCTGCGATGAATGTCGGCGCGGGCGTGTCCGTGCGGAGCACCTCTTGTGTCGGCGTATTGTGACCGCCGGCCCGAAGCTTGCCATAAGTATTCGTCGGGCGGTCTGGATCCGCCACCACGCCGGACGTATCGACGTTGCGCACGGCGAACTCCTTGCGAACGATGTCGGCGTTGGGATCGTTGCCGACCACGCCGATCATATAGGTCTTGGCGCCCAGCGCGGCCACATTGCAGGCGGCGTTGCCCGCCGCTCCGGGATTGTACTTGCGTTCGTGGACTTCGAACACTGGAATCGGCGCTTCGAGGCTGATCCCCGTCACAACGCCGAATACGTTCTCGTCCAGGTAGATGTCGCCAACTACCAGCACGCTCTTGGTCTCGAATCGCGCCAACAGTTCGCGATAGTTCGTCTGTGTCATATCCGTAATCGCTCCAACACCGCTGTTTCCCCATCGAGGGGCCGTTTGTCGGAATTTTAGCGAATATGGAAAAGCCGGGTCAATTTACGCGCGAAGTGCGAAAAGTGTCTTCATTTCATGGTCCTGCATTCAGAACCCATAGACAAATCCAGCCTGCATAACCCGCCATTTTTCCTTCCACAACCTTTCTGCACTCGAAAGAGACTGCGGGGCCGCCTTGTGACATCCTCATAGACTCTCTGCGGGTTGACACCGGTGTTTTGAGGCCCGATCTTTTTGCTTGACGGCGGCTTGGAAAGTGTGGCAGAATATTGAGTGGTGCACCGTGAGTGCGGTGTGGGCCGTGTACGAGGGACGGTGGTGTCCCGCAAAAAAAGCATAAGGAGTAAAAGGCATGCGTAAAAAAGGATTTACATTAATTGAGTTGTTGGTCGTCATCGCCATCATCGGAATCTTGGCCGCGATTCTGCTGCCGGCGCTGGCACGGGCGCGCGAATCGGCCCGGCGTTCGAGCTGTGCGAACAATCTAAAACAGTTTGGAATCGTATTTAAGATGTACGCCAACGAGGCTGGTGGAAAGTTCCCACCCATGCAAATGCTCGACTCGGCAACGCCTAAGGATCCGTCCGATCCTCCAAACGGGGTGAAAGTGGCGGCAGGTCCCGAGTGCAGAGCAATCTTTCCCGAATACCTGAGCGATCCGAACATCATCATCTGTCCGTCGGATTCAAATGCGGCCAAAACGCGTATCGCGGTTTGGGGACTGGACAAGGCGGTTGGGGATCCCCAGTACAACAAACCCCAGTTGCTAAACGACCCGCAACTCATCTATCAAAGCTATGCCTATCTGGGTTGGGCTTTCGACAGCATGAAGAAATCCGCACTCGCGACCTCTTTCGTTGGGCTTGGCGCTCTTGTTACGATGCCAGCGAATTCGTACGGGCCGACGCAGGTGGGCGCCGCGCTTGACGGCCTTGCCTTGAATCCCGCGAATGCGGCGGGGCTGGCGGCCATTGCCAGAAACAATGCAGGCGACGGTTTCCTTGCGCAGGATGTGATTGACCAAGACGCGCATTTGATAGCGCCGTGGAACGCTGCAACTTTAGGTGCAGGCGTCGGTAACGGCGGTACCGATTATGTCTACCGTCTGCGTGAAGGCGTCGAGCGGTTTATGGTAACCGACATTAACAATCCCGCCGCGACGGCCATGGCGCAGAGCACGCTGTTCATCATGTTCGACTTGATGGGCACGGGCGGCAGCGCGGTTCTGTTCAACCATATTCCGGGTGGCTGCAACGTGTTGTACTTGGACGGCCATGTCGAGTTCGTCAAGTACGTCGCTGTCGACATAACCTCGCTAGCCGACGGGGCTGCCGTCGAGCAAGCGATGAGCGGCTGCACGTCTCCGCTACTGCCGACGTTGGCGCTACTGCTCGCAGGGTTTGACGCCCACTGATCGCCTAAGGCGCTACAGACAAAGTAACATTGAACGAACCGCTCCTCGAAGCTGTATTCGGGGAGCGGTTTTCTTTTTCAGTCGGCATTGACGGTGGTGCGCGGTCGTGTTATCCTAAATTCGGCAGTTGGAGCCGACAGACATCGCCAAAAGAATGGGATTATTATGGGAAGAATGGGAAGAATGGGAAGGATAGGAAGGATGGGAAGGATGGGAAGGATGGGAAGGATGGGAAGGATGGGAAGGATGGGAAGGATGGGAAGGATGGGACGGATGGGAAGGATGGGAAGGATGGGAAGGATGGGACATCTTGACTGCA
>CAIYET010000373.1 GCA_903925285.1 Candidatus Hydrogenedentota bacterium
CGAACTCGACCGCTACCTGCCTCTTCAGGTTTCCGACCGCGCCGTCTACAACATCGAACAACTTGTCCAAATTATCGCAATTTTCGAGGCACCTTACGACACCGCGCTGCAAGACTTGCTCTATTCGGAATGTATTGAGGCATGGATCGACAGTTTGCTCTGCGGCGACGCGCGGGGAAAGGAACTGAATGCGGAGATTGCCGCAATCCGGACGAGCATGACCAATCATAGCCTCGGACTCTTCAAGTTGTTGTACGTATTGGACCCAGCACAACCTTTTCGCCTTTCTTCTGACGCGGCCATTGCCAGCCCGGCGGAACTCGAAGACGTGCTGGCGCAATTCCCGAATCTTCTCGATAACGTGACGGACTGTCTTTACAGCGCACGGATTGAGCAATGGCTGCGGGCGGCATTTCCCGATCGGGAGCCGGACGCCGTATTTGTTGCAGATTGCGTCTCCCGTTTAAGGAACGACAAGGAGCAAGGGACCTACGCCCTTCGCTGGCATTTTTCTCCATCGTTGCCGTTTCCATTCGGTTCAACCAAGGCAGGGAACCCAAAAGAATTGGCGGCTCTCATCGACAAGAACCTTCTCGCCACGCAAATGGGCGGGAAACTCCTCGATAAGGGATGGATCCGCACATGGCTGGTCAGCGCGGGATACACGAAAGACGCGGCCGCATTTGCCGCGATTATGAACGATTCATCATCGAGTTCCGCACGAAAGCTTGAAGCGGTACTCCACGTCCTGGACCCGTCCTTGCCTAAACCGGCTCCGAAAACGGACAAGAACAAACTGACCGGCGGGAGAATATCGACCGAATCTACAAAGACCGTCCGATTGCATGTGTCGAATACGGGACGCGGTTACCTGGCGGGGGTGATTCGGCTGGCCAGCCCGGGCGGCGGTTTCGCCGTGCAGGAAACCCGCATTGAAGGCGAGCCGCTAAGCGTCGAAATCACGGCTAGCGGACTGGGATTGCCGGCCGGCTCGCGGCAGCGCAACACGCTCATAATCGATACGAATGGCGGGCGTATCGAAGTGCCGCTCACGTTCTCGATTACCGTACCTATAGGCCGCATGATCGCGCGAAGCATTGCCGTAGGCCTCGTCTGGGCTTTCTTCTTCGGCCTGTTTCGCTTGGTTGTCCAGGATTGTCTTCCAAGTTGTGCGACGAGAACGCTCAACTGGTATTCTTGGGACTCCATCGGAACGAACTTGGCGCTTTGGGGATTCATTCCCGCCTGCGTGCTTGTTCTGGCGAGCATCGGCGGAGGATTCTACTACGTCTTCGGAATGCGGTCGCTTTTCGAAAAGAGTGCGGAAGCAACCATGCCGGATAAACCGTGAAAGGGCGTTATGGAAGGCGAAGAAGCAATCGGGGTTCTTATCCTCGCCGTTCTTCTCATTGGTTGTGTAATAATGGCCGTGTATTTCATAGTGTTATATGCGTATTGGACGTTATTATTCATTTCAGCCAATTGTATGGCACTGGCCGACAAGATTCTCGGGCGTTGGTCGGCGTTTCCGCCGTTCGTGTCCTGGGCTCTTATCGCGTTTGCGTTCGGGGCCTTGTATGCATTCTTTGGCCATGAGCTTCCCAAATTGAACCGACCCGGTCTCGGCAAGTTTCTGCTTGCAGCGCCGGTACTATTGTGGCTGGTGTGCCCCTATGTTGGCGTGAAGACGATCTTGTCAGTGCTTGGCGTGGCGGCCCTGTTGACGGCCTACTACTTGGGAAGACGCGCGACCGATAGGAATAACCTGGATGTCGAAGACTCATCCGAGTAGCCGGATTTCATGGACGGCCGCCTATTGGCGGGGATTTCTGTTGTCTTGCCATCATATGATCTTCACTCTGCTTGCGATTCTCGCGGTAACCTGCGAACGCTCGCTCGCGTTCTTTCAGCACTATACGGGCGTCTCGTGGCAACAGGTAATAAGCGATTACAAGGATCTCTATCTTGCCTTCGCTAGGAATCCGTTCGGAGGTCCGGTTATTCTGACGAAATTTCCGGCGCTGTTTCAGTTCCTGCCCGTCGCAATGTTTCTGTTCGTTGTGAGTGCTTTCATACTCATCGGCATACTGGGTCTGATGCGCGACTTGCTCCGGCGTCAAGGCTACGACACGCGCGATCTGGTGGCGCGCGGCAGTACCTACTTCTGGCCGATTGTCAAGTTTAAGGCACCGATCTATCTCGCGCTCTCATCGCTTCTGGTGTCTGCGGGACCGGCAGTCCTTGCCTTAAGCCGGGAGAAGGCCTGGTTCACTCTCAAAGCGGGGATTCTCTTCGGCCTACTCGCCATCGGATTTTTTCTTGGACGCATTCTCCTTTCCCTGGGTCCCAAGATGATCGTGACGGAGGAGACGAAAAAGGTGACCCCCGCATACGGCGCAGTGCTTCGCATGGTGCGTCCTTTCCTTGCCCCAGTGGCGTTCTTCTACATGGCGATGATTCCGCTCGGACTGGCTCCTTTGGCGCTTTCGATAGCGCTTTCGTTTGTCGGTGCTCCGTTTGTCCTGGTGACGATTGCAAGTGTGTTTATGATGGCGTTCGCGACCGTTTTCATCAAGGGGGCGTCATTCTGCTTGTACTTGCAGTTGCGGGAAGTCAATTCGGAGGTCCAGGGAAATCGATGACTCCTTGATTCCTAAAGTTGTAGGAGGCTAGGCAACAACGGGCGAGCGGTCTTGTTTGGAATTAGAGGCGTGCGTGCTATACTGTTTTGATTCTGGCGTGGAACAATGGAAGAACGGTGTCGGGCCATGAGTTTTCGTGAAGAGGAGATCGCAGGCCGCGTCGCGTTACCGCCGCACGAGTCGCAGTTGCAGCCACGGACGCATGATGTCGGGGGACGTAATTTGCCAATGGTGACGTTACGCCTAGAGGCCGATGACGGTGCAGTGTACAACGTGACGTACATGGGAGAAATGGACGGACAGGTGTCACAGGGGGACCTGCTAGTGCTTCGGGGCTTTTCCCGAGGGCCGGGTGTGTTTCGCGCAACGGAGGTGTGGTTGCGGGGGCGGATGGACAGTCAGGGAAATCTCGCAGGCGTAGACCCGCCGGCGCGGCTCGCAAAGAAAGCTGTGTGCGTGGTGGCGTCGTCGCTGTTTGGGCCGGAATCGCACGAGGTGACGATCCTGACGGCGTTTCGGGACCATGCGCTTTCGCGCTCAGCGGTGGGACGGGGGGGCGTCCGTTTGTACTATTACGTTTCTCCGTGGATAGTCGTGAAAGTCTTAGAGCGAAGTCCGCTGCTTCGGCGGATGTTGCAGGGGGCAATTCATATGGGTCTGCGCTGGTCACGCGGGAGGGCGTGAGAGGGAATGGGACTCTTCGGTCGAAAAGATCAAGATGAGATTGCAAGGCGGCATCCGGTGTCGTCACCTGTGTCGGCAGTTGTTCCCGGCGTGACATCGCCTTCCCCAACTGCAGTGCCGGATTTCGACGAGGTGCTCGACCGGCTGCGGCATTCGGAACTTGACGGGGTCTCCTCGGGTGACGTGACTATCCGACCGACCCCCGTGGTATGCCGGTTTGTGCGCGCGGTTCATCTGCCTAAGCAGAAAGACGATCAGGGACGCGTAGTGCGTAATTCGGTCCGGGAGCGGGCGTTCCTGACAGCCATGTATGGGATGGGACTGCCGATCATTTTTCGCTTCGAACGCCGAGCTGATGTGCTTTACGTATTGCTGGGACTTCAGGAGGATAGCCGCAGCGGGACTGACGCGGTGTCCGCAGTCCAGCGGCTGATGGCCGGGCAGTTCCCCGGCACCGACACGGTGGTCTTCGATCCGCCTGCGCCGCTTGGCCCGGTGAATGCCGTGGCGATCACAGGAACACCGCAGGCACCACCGGAGACTGTGGGTCTCGATTATCCAGATCTCGGTATGCTGGCCTGTTCGGTGCCGTCGGGGGATTTCGGGTTGACACTCATTGCGCGTCCAGCGCCGGAGGGGGACGCGATGCGGCTGGCCGCGGAAGCCGCGGCGTCGATTCGCGCGTGGTCGACGCACCTGCGGGAAGGCACTGACGTGTCGCAGACGACACAGGTGGTAAGCCGTTCGATCCGCCGGGAGTCGACGAATCGCTCCGCGCAACAGGCGATGGATTGGATGGAACTCCTGTTGGGGCGGTACCTGAAGGGTCAGGCCGAGGGCCTGTGGTCGTGGACCGGGACGCTGTGGGCGGAAGACAACGCGACCCTTCGCGTGCTGGTAATGTTGGTTAAAGGTTTATACTCTGGCAGTGAATCGGCGCCGGAACCGGTACGGGTGCTGCCGCTGTCAAGCGGCAGCGCGGTTGCGGACCTGATTGCGGGAAAAGCGACCGTGGACGTACGGGGGCAATCGCTAGGGACCTGTCTGTCTTCGAGCCAACTGGCTTCGCTCTTCCGGTTTCCGCAGGAGTCGTTCACGGGCTTTCGGACAACGCCGGCCGTGGCCTTCTCCACGTCCGAAGCCCACGGGATATCCGACACGCCGGTTGTGCTTGGAGCGATTTCCTACCGGGGTTCGGTGACCCGGCGGCCGCTGGCGATACCGCTGAAGGCGCTGGCCTCGCACGGGTTGATCGTGGGGATGACGGGCGCCGGGAAGACGAACGCGTGTATGGCCATCCTGAAAGAAGTGGACCGCCACGGAGTTCCGTTTCTCGTGATCGAACCGGCCAAGAGTGAATATCGTAGCCTGCTCCGCGACCCGCAATTCGCGGGTCGGCTGCAGATCTTCACCTTGGGCAATGAAGTCCTTTCGCCATTCCGATTCAACCCATTTGAGTTTCCGGAGGGATTTCAGGTCAGTACGCATCTGGATTTTCTGAAGTCTGTTTTCTCGTCGTCGTTCTCGATGTACGGTCCGATGCCGCACATCCTGGAGGAGGCGGTCGTACGGGTGTACCGGAAATCGGGTTGGGATCTGGCGGCCGGGACTAACGTGTACGCGGCACAAATGGAGCGCGCATTCTTGTTTCCGACGCTTCAGGATCTATTGGACGAGATCGATCCGGTGATTGCGGC
>CAIYET010000374.1 GCA_903925285.1 Candidatus Hydrogenedentota bacterium
CGCTGCCCGGCTGGAATACGGCGTCCTGGCAATCCGGAGACACCCCTTCCGGCAAGTCGGGGGCTGCCATCTCACTGATGAGCCCCCCGAAGACGGAAATGGATACCTGCGCATCCTTGGGATCCGGTGCAAACGCCACAGGGGTTAAACCCCGTAGTTAAAGAATGCCCGGAACTGGATTGTCTCGGCGATCGCTCCCGCCGGATAAGCCGTCGGAGCGCCCGTCAATTCAGTCGGCGGCTGGCCGACGTCGGTCGCAATCCAGAGCTTGCCATTCGCCAGAGTGCTGCCCGCGATGTAGAACGGAATGTACCCCTGTGGCGTTGCGCCGCTGGCCGGCTGCTCTGCGACTTCCACAAGCCCGAGCGGCGGCAAGTTCGAAGGGATACCCGCAGCCTGCTGTGCGGCCTGCGGAGTGAACACCAACGTGCTGGCAACACCGGTGAAGTCGACGATATCGCCGCCGGCTGTGTAGTTCCCGCTAAGACCAAATGTCCCGGAAACAATAACCTGATCTTGATTCACGGCAACCGCATTAACTGTGATTGTAATCATTCAAACCTCCTCAATACCATGATCTTCCAAACCCGCGACCGGTGCGCGGCTGCCGGCGCACATTGACTCTCTGATCTGCCTTGACATCCAGATTGAACACCCGCATCAACTCCTGCTCGCCCTTGGCCATACACGCCAATTCTACAGGATTTCCCGTGCCATCGCGCGCGCCAGATAACTCCGCGACAACGTACCACGAAAGCCCGTCGGCAATCCGTACAATCGGAACCGGCTGAATGAACCACGGGTTGCCGGAAACATCCACGATATCCGGCAGAAAACCGACGTAGCGGATTCGTAAGTCTTCGGCGATCAGGGAACCTGGAGTGTAAATCGCATCGTTCCGCCACTCCCAGAACATCATGGCCGTTGTTTTGTTGAGCGTCGGAATACCGTCGAGGAACTTTTCCATGCCGGGATCCATGAACTGCGCGTTCTGGCCGGACCATCGCTCCCAAATCTTCAACGGGTGATTGAATCCGCTCGGCAATGCAACGGAAGGGAACAGGCTTACGCCATCAAAGAAACCTGCCCAACTGAGCCAGCACTGCGCCGCTGGATCAAGCGAGGCGACGACCGGAATCGCGGAGACAATGATTTCATTGATGAGCCGCGCGTATCCCTTTTCAGCAAGCCACGCCTGACACTTCCGATACGCCGTGTTGAAGGTTTGCTGGGCAAACGCTTGATTCGTATCGAGGAGTTTGCCGCTCATCGGCTGCAAGGTTTTCAGTTCATCGTTCAACCGGCCGCGAGCCATGTTCAGCACCGTGTTGACTGTGTCGTAAGCCGTGAGTGCAGGAGGGGGAATAAGCGGCATTAGCTACCTCCCTGCACGGGGACCGGCGCCATGCCAACCGGAGGCGAATTGGCCCCGCCGAGGCGACTCTTCGAATCCGTCATCTTGCCGAGTTCCGAACGCTGATAGAGCCGCTTGCCTTCGCGATAATCCCGATTCCAGATCTGCTCTGCGGCTTCCATCGCGTACTGATCGAATTGGCCTGCGTCCATGTCAGCGCGCGGCCGCGCAATCTCGCCGCAGAGAAACCACGCGAAACTATTCAGGCTACG
>CAIYET010000375.1 GCA_903925285.1 Candidatus Hydrogenedentota bacterium
CACGCCTCAAGGCTGGTTCGTTTGCGGCGGCCTGGACGCAGGTGATAGCATTAGTGGTCGATGTAACTCGCATGTTGTTTAAGATGGGGCGCCAAGTATGACGGAAAACGACGCAGCAGTATGGGGACGGCCTTTCCGCAAGGCGATCGGCGTGTTCGTCGTTCTCCTTGTGTTGGCGATGTTTCCTTACAGCGAGAATCCGACCGGAGATATCAAGTACCTAATCGCAAGTTGGGGCAGCGCGCTGTTGCTGGTGGCGTGGCTCTATGGGGTCACGCAGAATGGGTGGCGCGTGCGCCGTCCGTCGATCTTCCTCGAGATCCTGGTTCTGTTCCTCGTGCTGCACGTGGTGGCGAGCGCGTTGTCGTCGTTTCGCATGAACAGCCTCGCGGAGGTGGGCAAGCTGTGGTATCTGTTCGTGCTGTACCTGGTGGCAAGCCAGGTGTACACGGATGAGCGCCAGATCCGGCGGCTGATGCTGGCGATCTGCGGGGCGGTGGCAGTCGCTTCGTTTTATGGAGTGGTCATTCAGAAGTTTGGTTTCGATATATTCCCGTGGAGCGACATGGCCAGCGACGTGTATACGAACCTTCCGGCCACGTTCGGCAACCCTAATTTCGCCGCGCACACGCTCGTCCTCGCGGTCGTCATGGCGGTGTACCTGGCGACGGAACGGCGGATGATCTGGTGTTTGGGATTCGCGGCGCTGTTCCTGGTGCATTTGCGTTTCACGGGACAACGCGCGGGGTGGATTGCGTTGCTGGCGGCCGTTTTGCTGCTGGGCGTGTACGCGCTGGCGCGCCGCCGCGTTCGCGGTCCCGCGCGTGCTGCTGCGGCCACGTTGCTGATCGTGGGCGTGTTGGGAGCCGTTGGATTTGCGGCGGCGATGGGCATCAGCAAAGCCCGCACGGGTAGCGCGTACCCGCTGGACCTGTCGCTGCTCATCCGGTACAAGTCGTATACGAGTGCGGCGGCGATGATTCTGCGCCATCCGGTGCTGGGGTGGGGTACGGGCAACTACCGTATCGAGTATCCGCCGTTCTGGACGCCTTACGAGCAACGCTGGTTTGGCGAGGAACTCCGGCTCAACGCCCATGTCCACAACGACCTGCTCGAGTTCGCGGCCGACGCGGGTCTGCCTGCGGCGGGTCTTTACCTGGCGTTTCTCGTGCTGGGCATTGGGTACGGTCTGTACATGGCCGCGACGTTCGTGGAACCGCGGAAGCGTCGGCTGGGACTGGCGTTTGCGGCCTTGTTTGCGGTGTTTTTGGTGGACGGGCAGTTTGGGTTCAACGTTCGTGTGCCGGTATCTGCGGCCATTCTGTTTCTGATGGCCGGGGCGATGGAAGGATTCCGGTACTCGAACGTTCCCGCGCAGCCCGCCGTGTCCTTCCGGCTGCCACGCGTGTTGCGCGAGGATTGGAAGGTGGTTGCGCTGGCGGTTTCGGCGTTGTACGTCGGTGTGGAGACCTGCTCGTTGGCGTCGCAGGTGTTTTATCAGGATGCGCTCGGCCTGACGCAAGCAAGACAGTACGGTCGTGCGGACACCGGGCTTAAATGGGCCGAGTGGTTGGCGCCGTGGAACGCGAGGCTCGCGCAGCAGCGCGGTTTCATTGCGATGGCCCGGCGCGATTGGCCGGGTGCTATAAGCCATCTTGAGCGCTCGTTGAAGCGTGATCCGTACTATATTACCGCGTTGGTTGTGTTGGCCCGGTCTCAGATGAGCATGGCCCTCAACGACGCCAGCCTCAGACGCGCACCCGATGCGGAGTGCATGGCGGAACTGGACAAGGCGGAAGCGACTGTCCGGCGCGCGCTGAAGCTCTGTCCCACGTTCCCCCAGAGCGAGGAACTGCTCGGCCGGATCGCCTCGAGCCGGGCCATGTTTCTCAAGGCCATGCCGGGCGTTACTGAGGAAGGCATCGGGCAGATGTGGCAGACCGCTGAAAGCCATTTCCTCAAGGCCATCCAGTACGGAGCCCAAAACAGCAGCGAAACCTACCGTCAACTCGCCCAAGTGCGCATCGCGCTGCACGACTATGAAGGCGCCGAAGCGGCCATCGTCCGCGCCACCCAGGCCGATCCGGCCGACAATGCCAATTGGCCGTTTTTCTTCGGGTTCGCGTGCAGTGCCAAACGCTATGATCGCTTCGGCAAGGCCCTCGATTGGCGTATTGCCCGCTTGGCGGAAAAGAACCCGCCCGATGCCGCCAACCTTGCCACCGCGTATCTTTGGAAGGGCAGCATCGAGCAGGATGGTCTCAAGGATCTCGATGCCGCGGAACGGGCGTTTCGCGATGCCGTCACCATGATGCCGTCGCGTCCCGATACGTGGAGCGCCTACGCCCGGTTCGCCGAAACCGCGAAGCGGCGGGAATCCTTCAAGTCGTTTCTGATCGAGACCAACGACCGTTTGTCGGCGAGCGGCGAGAAACCGCTGCCGCACGTCGCGGCTGTCGCGAAGGTTTGGAGAGATGGGCCGAACGAGATTGTCGACGCGAGTGTAAGCCTGTTGAACGTCGTGCAGGGTAAAATAACCGTGCCGGATTATGGCGTCGCCGAACTCGACATGCGATGGGCCGTCCTGCTTATTCTCGAAGAGGTTCGTGCGAACCCGCCGTCGACCGAGGATGTCGGGGTCGCTCTGATGCATCTGGGCATGGTCTGTGCGTCGATTCACGCGTCCGACCTCGCCAACCAGTTTTTCCCGGCCGCGATGCCTCGGCTGACGCCAGAACTGCAACGCGTGTGTGCGCAACATTGGGCCGACGTACTGCTCGAATTGCGCCGCCCGCTCGAGGCCGTCGCCCTTCTGCAAGACGTGAGCGCGCGCTTTCCCGACGACAACGATGTGCGTCTGGCCTTCGCCCGTTCGCTGGTTCGAGTGAACCGGATCGACGACGCGCGCGCACAGTATCAACGACTCATCGATACCCCCGCTCTCGACGAGAACCTTCGCAAGACCACCCAAAGCGAATTGGACAAGCTCAAGTAAGAGGGAGCAGGGATCAGGGCTCAGCGGTAATCTGCAATCCGCAATTCTATTTGAGCGTTACTTCGCGCCCCGTGGCGGCTGAACGGCCGATGCCGTCCAGCATGCGCATCACGTCGACGATCTCTTCGCCGGAGGCAATCATCTTCTTCTTGGGATCGCGGATACAATCGATGAAGTGGGCGTATGCTTCCGTGATGGGGTAGCCGCCGTATGCCGTGCCGAGGTCGACCGTTTCGAGGATTTCTTCTCCCCGGTACAGGCGTGCGGGGAATGCGGAGCAGCCGCCTTTGTCTCCATAGACGCGGACTTCCTGGATAGGGGCGTTGTGAGAGTCCCAGCACACCTCGAGCACGATGACGCGTCCTCCTTCGAGCCGGACGAATCCGCAGGTCGTCTCGTCGACCTCGACGGGCATGTGCCTGCGCTTGAGGATCGGCGCGGCGACCTTGTTCCACATCATGGCGCTGGCGGCCACTGGTTTTGGGTTGCCCATCAGGTACCACGCGAGATCGAGCAGATGCACGCCGATATCGCCGAGCGCGCCGAACCCGGCCTCCTGTTTGCGGATGAACCATTCGCCGCGGCCCATCGAACCGCCTGGCTCGAAGTTGAGCCGTGGCCAGCCCTTGCGGCGGATCCAGGTCGAGCGCGCGTAATAAACCTCGCCGAAATCGCCGCGGTCGTAGCAGCCGCGCAGCAATTGCGCATCGCGCGAGAACCGCATCGCCTGCTCGACCATGAGACGCCGCTTGGCCTTCTTTGCCTCGGCTACCATGGCGCGCGCCAGGCTGGCGTTGAGCGCCATCGGCTTTTCGATGAGCACGTGTTTGCCCTTGCGCAACGCGTCGATGGTCATCGGCGCATGCAGACAATTCGGGGTCGCGATCGAGACGGCATCCAGTTCGGGCATCGCGAACATCTCGCGGTAGTCTCCGAACACGTGCGATGCGCCGAACTTGTCTGCGAACTCGTGCGCCTCGGGCAGGTTGAGGTCGCAGACTGCCAGCAACTCGACGTCTTCCAACTTGGCGAACGCTTCCATATGGTGGCGTCCCATGCCCGTCCCTACTACGCCGACACGGATTTTCTTGGCCATGTTCATATCTCCATTCCGGTTTGTCGTGTACCATCCGCCGCGAAACGCCGTTTACGGCGTCGCATTCCCGATCCTACGCCGCCAGTTCGGGGCAGTCAAGAGTAGCGCCACGTTTCCAACGTCGGGTTTGCGTTACTGTACAGATCCAAAGAGGATTATGCGATGTGACGGCAAGTGCCGGCTCCTAAGTGTCCGCACTGCGCGGATCTGATACACTCATTCCGTCAACGTGTGATTTGGTGGGTTGGGCTATGTTTCGCGCGGCGGAGCCAACGAGTGTCATTGGAGGATGGAGTCATGGGCGGGTTGTTGTCGTTGATGGTTGGTTGCATTGCGAATTGCATGGGCGCGACGCCGGCGTTGGCCGAACCGCCGTTGTGGGGACGGACGGGGGTCACGTTGTACGTGTCGAAGTTGGGCGACAATTCGGACGGTGTATCGTGGGCGCGGGCGTTCACGACGCTCCAAGCCGCGTTGAGCGCGATTCCCGACGATAAAGGCGGGCACCGCGTCGTCGTCCGTCCCGATATCTACATGGAGCCGAATATCTCCACCGCGTTCAAAGGCGCGCAAGGCGCGTACAACCTGTTTGTCGGCGATGTCGACGGGCGCTACGGATCGGGCAAGACCGGGCATGTAGTCATCGACGCCGGCGATCCCGAAAAGGGATTCAAGAGCTACGATTGGTGGGGCACGTTGCGGTCGTACAAGAAGGGCTGGTCGAAGGATCACGTCGAGGAGAGTTTCTCCGCCAAATGTTGGGACCGGTGGGTTCTGCGCAACCTCTACGTTACGGGCGGCGACGGCGGCCTCATGTGGGACCTCGTCGACAACGTCGAGCCATTTACCGTCGTCGTCGAGGATTGCATAGCGCTGGGCCGCGCGTTCGGGGGCGGGGTGGGCAATTGTCTTTCGCGGACCGACGAGCCGATCGTGTTTCGGCGCTGCCACCTGACCGCGCTCGATTGGTGGGGCGATACGGCGGCGGCGTACTGCCGCGTCGAAAACGAGGCCATGCTCGAGCGCCCGGACATCTACTTCGAGGACTGCACGATGGTCAGTCCGCAGTGCGCGCTCAAGGCTGGCAACTATGGTTTCCACACCTATACGCACGTCAAGGCGACGCGCTGTAAGTTGATCGTGCTCAATTTTTCGCAGCCCGTCGGCACGCCGAGCGATGGGATCATCCTGAGCATGCAGAACGGGAAATATCTGTCCCTCGACCTTGAAGATTGCACGCTCATGGGCTACAAGGTATTCGGCGTGAAGGTCGACAAAGATTCCGTCGGCGAAATCCAGTTCACGACCAAAGGTGACGTGAAAGCGTACGTCCAGTTTCAGCAAGACCTCCCGAAAGGCTTCCATCGTTTGAACGCGTGGCCTACGGACATCTACAGCGCCGTCGCGCCGCCGCCCGCGCCCGCGCCAAAGTCCGCGCTTAAGAAAGAGGATGCCCTCGTCGCGCGCGACCTCTGCGAAGTCACGCCGGTCATCTGGAAGGGCCGCTTGTGCATGATGGAATGCGTGCGGCCGGCTCAAGGGGGTACGCGCAAAGACTACTGCCTGTTGCTGCGCGACGTCGAGACCGGCAAGGAACTCGCGCGGTTCGCGGAGGGCTATGGTCTCGCGAGCGCGTTTGTACACGACGACACGTTTTACGCAAGCGCCTCGCGTTGGGGCGACGACAATAGCTGGAACGACGTGACGATCTTCAAGTCGAAAGACCTGCAAACCTGGGAAAGCAAGCTGGCGATCCAGCAGGAGAAGGAGAGCCTGTTCAACAGTTCCGTCTGCGCCGGGCCGGACGGTTTCACGATGGTTTACGAATCGAACGATCCCACGTATCCGGCCTTCACGATCAAACTCGCACAATCGAAGGATATGGAGACTTGGACGAAACTGCCGGACGCGGCCTTCGGTACGAATCGCTACACGGCATGCCCATGCATCCGTTTTGTCAACGGCTATTACTACGTGCTCTACACGGAACACCGCACGCCGTTGTGGCGATTCGAAACCTACGTCACGCGCTCGAAAGACCTCAAGACGTGGGAACTCAGCGCGGCCAATCCCGTCCTTGCGCCCGAAGGCGTCGACGAAGGGATCAACAACTCGGACCCTGACACAATCGAATACAACGGTAATACGTTCCTGTACTACGCCGCAGGCGATCAATTGACGTGGATGAATATCAAACGCGCCGCGTATCCCGGCACGCTCGGGCAATTCTTCGAGAGTTACTACGTCACGCCGGGCATCGTCGACAAAGGCACGGCGTCTGCCGCACAACAACCCGCCGCCGAATCGACCGACGACGCGCGTGACCGCAGGACGGCCTGGTTCCGCGACGCGAAGTTCGGCCTGTTCGTCCATTGGGGAACATACGCGGTCCGCGCGAAGAACGAAAAAGGCGTCTGTGCGACGTGGTCGATGAACGACGACAAGGTCCCCGTGGCCGAATACGAGCAATACGCCGAGCGCTTCCAGCCGACGAAGTTCGACGCGAACCGGTGGATGGATATCGCGAAATCGGCGGGTATGCGCTACATGATCTTCACGTCGAAACATCACGAAGGTTACAGCATGTTCGACACGGCGCTCTCGACCTACAGCGCCGCCAAAGGTAAACCGGGCCGCGATTTCGTGCGCGAACTGGTCACGGCGGCGCGTGCGTCGGATATGCACATCGGGTTCTACTATTCGATGCTCGATTGGCATCACCCCGACTACAGCGCCAATTTTGCGAAGTATGTCGACGAGTATCTCTTTGGCCAAGTTCGCGAACTCTGCACGAACTACGGGCCGATCGATTGTATCTGGTTCGACGGCGAATGGGATCGCCCGAAGGCCGACTGGAAAAGCGAGGCGCTAATCGCGCAGATTCGCGGCCTCCAACCCAACGCGCTGATCAACGACCGCGTCGGCAAGGACGAACGCGGCAAAAACCGGCTCGTCGATTTCTACACGCGCGAACAACCCGTCGAGATCGACAAATCTGCCGACTTCGAGAAGCACGCCGCGATCCCATGGGAAGCCTGTATGACCATCGGCGAATCGTGGGGATATAAGGAAGGCGACGCGCCGCTCAAGAGCGCAACGGAACTTATCCGCCGTCTCGTCGCCATCGTCAGCCGCGGCGGCAACCTGTTGCTGAACGTCGGCCCGAATGCCGACGGCGAAATCCCCGCGCCGCTCGTCGAACGACTCGAAGCCATCGGCACATGGATCAAGGCCAACGGCGAATCGATCTACGGTACGACGGCGTCGCCTTTCGCGAATCTGCCAGCAGGCAAATGCACCGCGAAAGACAACCGCCTGTACATCCATCTCGAAACGCATCCCGGCGCGCCGATCAGCCTGCCCGGCCTGCAAAACGATATCCGCCGCGCATGGTTCCTCAAGACCGGCGAACCGCTCCGGTTCGATAACACCAATAAACAGATTTACCTGCCTGAACAACTCTGTGACGAGGCCGTTACCACGGTAGGCATCGAACTCGACGGCACGCCCGTTGTGAAGTGACATGAAATGTTCATTTGGATACTGTAGCGGGGAAGGATATGATGAAGGTGCGCGCACCACGAAACAGAACTTTGACCTGCACCGATGCGGAGTTGGCCGAACTTTCAACGGACCTTCTGTGCCTATCTGCGAAGGCAAATATCGACGCGCTGGCGAATCGTATCGTCAATCATGACTACTTCGAGGTTCGCCCCTTTTTGCCGGGCGAATTCGTCGACCTCCTGATTCTGGACCCGCCCTACAACCTGACGAAAAACTATAATGGGCATGTGTTCCGCTCTCAAGAAGCGGACGAGTACCTATCTTGGTTTGACGGTATCGTGTCATCGCTTATCCCTCTTCTTCGAACTACGGCGTCAGTCTATGTGTGCAGCGATTGGCAAACATCCAATCTCGTCTTTCCCGTCCTGGACAAGCACCTCCATGTACGGAACAGAATCACTTGGGAACGCGAAAAGGGACGGGGTGCAAAGACCAACTGGAAAAACAACACCGAGGACATATGGTATTGCACCGTAGGCGAGGAGTTTTTTTTCGATGTCGAAGCCGTCAAACTCAAGAGGCGCGTCATTGCTCCCTATCGCTCCGACGACGGACAACCCAAGGACTGGGAGAAAACCCAGAACGGGAACTACAGGTTAACGCATCCTTCCAACCTGTGGTCCGACATAACCATCCCCTTTTGGTCGATGCCCGAGAACACGGATCATCCCACGCAAAAACCGGAGAAATTGATCGCCAAACTCGTCCTCGCCAGTTCCCGTCCTCGAGATCTCGTGTTTGATCCTTTCCTTGGGAGCGGCACGACTGCGGTTGTCGCGCGAAAACTTGGTCGACGCTTCTGCGGAATTGAACTCGATCGAGAGTACTGTTGTTGGGCGTTGAAACGCCTGAAGCAGGCAGAAGCAGACGACAGCATCCAAGGGTACGCCGACAAGGTGTTCTGGGAGAGAAATAGCCTGATTGATCAGAAGCTAAGCAAAGCAACTAAGACCTCTCATGGTGCAACGCTGGAGCTTTTCCATGACTGACACTCTCGACAAGATGCTGGAATTGATCAAGGCCAATGACGGCATCAACGACAAGGCGCGTCTGGCTCGCATCGTGATGGATGCACTCTACCTGACGAAGGACCGGTCCGTTTACTACTGCGACGACTTCGCATTGCGATTCAGTTCCTCTGCTAGTCGCAACTTCGGGAACACGGTCCTGTCTCTGTCCAATCTTCGAAAATACGACGACCGCCCGTTTATCGTGTGCCTTGTAACACCAGCCCAAAACTATTGTCTGATTGCCAACACGACGTTCCTCAAGAAGATAAGCCACAGTTCCCAAGATCTCAGGGAGAACAATATCAGGGGCAGTTTCAATGGCTCCGACATAACAAGGGATTTCGAGGGTATCTGCAACACCGCACAGAACATCGCCCGGTTATATGACATTCATGCAGAAATAGGGTTCGAGGGCAACTTGGCCCGGCTGGTGGAGGCAACAAACAATATTTCCCCCTCCGGCGTGAAATATCTCGTTGGCAACAAGGCGAAAACCACAATATTGGAAGCCCCACAAAGGGCAATATGTTTCGTTGACTCCAAGGACTCTGCCGTACTCAAGGCGGAGCTTGATGCGCAAGTCAACACGTTCAAGACAGAGATTCTGTTGGCGGCACTTATTGAGAATGTGAATGTCCGAGGTCGTATTATCGAGTATCTCATCGCCGGAGAGGATGAGTCATTGCGGCAGCAACTTGTCTCAGCCTTGAAAGCGGGAAACAGGGGCATCCCGCAGTTCAGGACGGACAACACGCTGGGGGACTATCGGAGATGTTTTGACGCCTTTGATACGGAGACCGACGTGAAGACCAAAATCATGATCTTGAGTTCGAACCCCAAAGCATACAACCTCGATAAAATGCTTGAGTTTCTCGCCATTGATAGATCTGTATTCATGTTCTACTTTGTCGGGGTCGATCCAGGAAAGATCGTCAACACAGTATTGGTCTCGATGTTTCAGAGACAACTGCTTGGCTCCACAATCCTACTTCGGCATTGGGCTGGTCGCAACTCACGGGGAGTGACACAATTCGAGGGCAAGACGATCAACAAATTGATAGTCACGCCAGAGTCGGCGATTGACGAAAACGAATCCATGGCGTTTCTGGAACGAGTCATCGCGCTATAAGTACAAGAAGGGTTAAACAACTCGGTGGACTCGCACAAGTAGCTTGTCCAGCAGCGGCATGCGCGCGAAGGTTCTGGCGCTGAAGACGGCAGCATGTTGCCGCTTGAGAACCTTATTGGCGGCAGCGTATCCTTTGTTAAAGGGATACCCAATTGGCGGATAATTGTTGGCGAGTTACCTGGGCCATAATCCAAGAGGAGATGTGCAATGGGAGACAAGAGCAAGAAGGACAAGGAAAAGGGCCAGAAACAGAAGTCGTCGAAGCAGGAACAGAAGTCAAAAAGTCAGAAGGACAAGCAACAGAAAAAACCGTAGTCGGCGTAACGGTCAAATAGCCTGCTTCTCATGGGTTCCGTAAATGCAGGTGTCCAGTATCGAGAGGGCCTCTTCAAGCAAGCCGTTCGAGGCTCTGTCGATCCGTCGGCGTTGCGTGCTCAGGAATTGGAGCGCAACATCCCTAAAGGCTCGTCGCGCCGCCGTTACCGGTGCGTCCTCTGAAGTAATGGTGCGGGTCTTGGAGCTACAAGCGAGGTAAGACATGACGGATTTGAGTCGGCGGACGTTCCTGGGAACGGCAAGCGCGGCGGCGGCGTTTGGCTCGGTTGCGGAGGCGCGGGAAACGGCGGTGCAACGGAAAAAGAAAGGTAGTGCAATGTCGATTCGGCAGGATATCGCGGCGCTTGTCGAGAAGACGCCGTTTGTGGATACGCACGAGCATGTCTGGGAGGAAGCGCACCGATTGAAATCGAAGGAAGGCGCGAGTCACTTTCCCGCGCCCGATTTTGGTATCTTGTTGACGCATTATACCGACTCGGATTTGCAGGTGTCGGGCATGCCGCCGGACGATTACGCCAAACTCCGCTCGTACGACGTGACGCCGCGCGACAAGTGGAAGCTGGCCGCGCCGTACTATGCGCGCTGCCGCCATACCGGCTACCAGCAATGCGTCCGCGAATCGGTCCGGGCGTTGTTCGATGAAGACGACATCCGCGAGGACAATTGCGAGGCGATCTCGCGCAAACTGTTCGACGCCATGAAGCCGGGCTATTACCGGCATGTGTTGCGCGACGTCGCGAATATCGAATACGCGCAGGTCAACAATCTCGAGACAGCCGTGTTCATGGAAACGGCGCAACCGGACTTGCTCGCGCAGGATATCAGCACGGTGTGCCTGAGTTCGGGGCTGAATATCGGGCCGGTCTTGAAACTCGCCAAGCGCGACGCGTCCGACCTCAAGCAGTGGCACGAGGTCATCGACTGGGTTTTCGCGACCTATGGCCCGCGCGCCATCGCCACGAAGAACCAGAGCGCGTATGGGCGGCGTCTCGATTACGCACTGGTAAGCGAAGCGGACGCCGCGCCGCTGTTCGCACGGTTTCGTCAGAATGAAGACAGTCTTGCTCCGTCCGAATCGAAGGCGCTGGAGGACCACTTGTTCCATTACTGCATCGATAAGGCCACGGAGTACAATCTGCCGGTCAAACTGCACACCGGCTACTACGCGGGCCACGGCGGCATGCCGCTCGAACGTCTACGCAAGAATGCGTCCGATCTCTGCCCCATCCTTCAAGCCCACCCGAAGGCTAGATTTATACTGATGCATATTGACTATCCGTACCAGGACGAGGTCATTGCGCTTGCGAAACATTATCCCAACGCGTACGTGGACCTGTGCTGGGCGTGGATCATCAATCCGATGGCCAGCGTGCGTTTTGTGAAGGAATTTCTGATGGCCGCGCCCGCCTGCAAGCTCTTTACGTTCGGCGGCGACTATTGCCCCGTCGAATTGGTCCCAGGTCACGCGCGCGTGGCCCGCAAGGGGCTTGCGCAAGCCATCGACGAATTGGCCGAATCCGGCTGGCTCGAAGAGAACGACATACCCGGCATCGTGGACCGAATCATGCGCGGCAACGCCCACGAAACCTATGACTACGAGCGCGCCCTGCGAAACTGGAGCCGGTAAAAATCGCCTGTACGCATTCGATATGTCAGGTTATGCATATGCGTTTTTAGCCAATTCTTTGCACGGCGAAGCAGGCTTCTAATCCGTCACGACGATTTGGACGGCTACATCGTGCGGGTCCGGTACCCATGGCTGAATCATCTGTTCGCGAAAGGCGAGGCCGATGCCGAGGCCGTCGAAGGTGGCCAGGAACCGGTCGAAGTATCCGCCGCCGTAGCCGATGCGGTAGCCGTCTTCGCTGAAGGCGACGCCGGGCACGAGACAGATCGAGTCTGGGGGCGGCGTGGCCGGGCGCAGGCATTCGGGGCGCGGTTCGAGGATGCCGAAACGGCCTTCGGTCAGATCGTCCCACGCGTGCAGCGCGGACCAGATCATCACGCCCAGCGGCTCGGCCACGGGGACAAGCACGGGGCGCCTCTCGCGCAGCAGGCCGTCGATGAGGGCGTGCGTGTCGACTTCGTTGTCTTTCGACGCCACGTAACTCAACACGCACGGCGCTCTCTCGAATGCGTCGAGCGCGCGGACACGTTGCGCAATCACGGCGCTTTTCGCCGCTACGGCTTCCGGCGATAGCGCGCGCCGCGCGGCAAGCGCCGCCGCCCTTATATCGGCCTTATTGGCTGGCACAAAACAGCTCCGATAATCCGGCTCAGCCGGGTTTGGCGTACTTCATCTTGACTTTCACAGCAGATCGTCGTTTCGATTCCGTTTCCCCGGAGGGGAAGAACATGAATAGCCGTGGGTGACAACCCACGGACACAGAACCGACATCCATCGACCCTGGAAGGGTCGTACTATGTCGATATCATCGCGCACAAAGGTCGACATCGTGCTCCTTGTGCGCCCCCTTCAGGGTCTATGGTTTAAGCATTTGTACCCGTGGGTTGCCACCCACGGCTATTCATGTTCTTCCCCTCCGGGAAAATTCAGTTGAGGCGGCAATGGAAATTCAGTTGAGGCGGCAATTTTCCGAAAGGGTGAAGCTCTGATGAAGTGCGCTAAATCCGTATGAGCCGAAACTCCTTATTCCAATTGATCCCTATGCTACGCGGCTACGACGGGATTCGTCAGGCTGCCGATGCGGTCGATGGCGATGGTCACGCTGTCGCCGGCATGAAGCGAGAGCTTGGGCATACGCGCCCAGCCGATGCCTTCCGGCGTGCCGGTCATGATGATCGTACCAGGCAGGAGCGTCGTGTCTTGCGACAAGAAGCTGATGAGCGTGGGCACGTCGAAGATCATTTTCTCCGTCGTGCTCTTTTGCACCTCGCGACCGTTGAGCGTCGTGCATATCGACAGGCGCGACGGGTCGGGGATTTCGTCGGACGTGACGAGAACGGGACCTAACGGCGCGAAGGTGTCGAAGCTCTTTCCGCGGCACCATTGCGAGCCGCCTTTCTTATCCTGCCATACGCGCGCGGATACGTCATGGCCGATGGTATAGCCGAGCACGTACGACAGCGCGGCGTTGCGCGGGACGTTGAGCGCGGCCTTTTTGAGCACGACGACGAGTTCGCCTTCGAAATCGACTTCGTCTTCGCAGACGCGCGGGAGGCGGATCGGCGCTTCGTGGCCGATGGCGGCGTTCGGGTTCTTCATGAACAAGATCGGGAAGTCCGGCGGTGGCGCGCCGCCCTCGGCGGCATGTTCGGCGTAATTGCGCCCGATACAGAGGATCGCGCGCGGCACGATGGGCGGCAGCCAACGCTTCGGATCGACCACCTCCGCCGTTGCCGTGATGTCGCCCGCCATCAGGTCGCCTTCCGCGCGCAACAGCCGCCCGTCAGCTTGTTGCACCGCATACGTTACATCCCCATTCGCCAACTCAACGCGTGCTATCTTCATTGGTCCTTCTCCTCATTTTATTCGGCGGTCCGCGCCGTAGTCCGCAAGTCGTCCATCCAGTTGTCGATAGTCGGGCATCTTGGAAAACGGCGTCCGTTCATCCAATCGCCTTGTATATGATACCGGATTCGGCGGTCCGCGTCAGGTTTCAGTACGACTTGATGCTGGTCCGGCGCGTCCACGACCCGCACGAATGCGTCCGGCGGGAACACGATACCGAGTCCGATTGTGCCGATAGCCGGTTCCTGAGATCCCCACGACGCCAGGACGCCGGCCTGCGTATCGAGCATGAATCGTTCGCGATCAAGGCGCGTAATCCCGACGCCGATTTCGAGCGCGTCGTCGGGCGAAGCGCCCTCGACCGTTACTTCGATCGGGGAATCGCGACGGTCCGCCAACGCCGCGCAACGGAATACGACGCTGTAAGGTCCGACATGCTCGGCGCGCAACTCAACCTCGACGCGGTCCGGCGTTTCGGAAACGAGACGCTTCGACCAGACGATATCGCCCTTGCCTTCGGGACTGTATACCGGATAGGTCTTGTCTTTCGTATAGAGCGTGACGCCGCCGAGCCCGCAACTCTTGTTGACGTGGAACGCGTCTATGCCCCAGTTTTGTTCCTCGTGATAATTGGTTCCGGGTCCGAACGTCGCCAGCACGAGGCAAGGCTTTTTCTTACCGAAGAAATCGAACTGGCCCCAATACGCGCGGTAGGCGCAACGTTCGGATTCCCAGCCGATGTTCGGCGGGACCCAGTCCTGGCCCCATCCCACGCGAGGTCCGCGCGTTTTCGCCAGCAGGTCCGTCCGCCACGCCGCGAAGTCGGGGAGCGCGTCCGTCAGGCCGAACGCCTCTTCGATGCTGTGCTGCATGTCGGCGATATCACCGTGCGCGCGTAGCACGCTGAACGCGGTCCAGAATTCCGGCTTCGCGTAACGCGCCTTTAGCGCCACGATGAGCCGGTCCTTGAGAAGGTCGAGGTAGTATCGCCACGATTCGTTGCTCGAAAGCAGCCGCACGCGCAGGTCTTGGTCGAGCATCGGCGTGTCGAATCCGGAGGATATGAACATCCAGAGCGCATCCTCCTCTTGGACGCCCGATTTCGCGAGCGCTTGCCGCAAACGTGCGTCGAGCGCGAAGAGTTGACCGGGAACTGTGGCCAGAAGCGGTCCCATGATCGCGTTCACTTCGCCCCAGACATAGCGAATGTCCGTGACGGGCGTATCGCCGCGCGCCCATTCGTCGTCGAATTGCCCGTCGCCATTTACGTCGAGCTTCCACGCGTCGATGTACCCGTCGCCATCGGTATCCACATACTCGTAGCGCATATCGGGCTGGTTGTCGTAATTGAAGTCGACGCTCAACCAGGACGTGTCCGCGCCGAACAGGTGCAGGCGTTGATCCGTCGGCGTGAAGTAGACGCGCAGGCCGTTTTTCGGGGCTTTGTCGACTTCATAACGCTTGTTGAACGGCCCGCAACTCGGGCCGCCGATTTGCGGGAACAGGTCGTTGCCCTTCGCGATGATTCCTTCCCAGCGTTCCTGCGTATCCTTGAAATGCCCGTCGCGCAGATTATCGCCGTCGATGTTCAAATCGTTCTCGTCCCACGTCAGCATGTAGTTCGCCCAAACCGTATCGCGCGAGTATTGCGGTCCGATATCGAAGCGCAGAAACGGGCCGGTCGGAATTCCGCGCAACATCCGGCGTTCGCAAAAGCGCTCATCGAGCGTCAATCCATCGGGCGCGTGTGCGCTAATCGACACGTCGAAATCGCGCGGATTGTCCTTGGTCCCGTCGTTGTCCGCGTCGAAGCTGTAACGGAGATTGCCGACGGATTCGTTGCGCCCAGAGAAACGGATGACTTCCTCGCTGACGCCGTCGCGGTCGTGGTCGTAGAACAAGAACGGGTTCTCGAACGTGCATACCCATTCCTTGTCGTTCGGGCCGATGGTAAACGCGCAAAAGAGTTCGTCGCCGCCGAAATGGCAATTGTACTGGCATGCGTCCTGCCGGTAGGTGTAGCCGACGTCGTACCAGAGGAGATGGTCGTTGCCGACGTTTCGGCCCCACCACACCAACAACTCGTCCGCAGGCCGCCCATAGGGCTTGGCCGGAAAGTAAAAGGCCATTTCGTCCACGCCGCCGTCCCCGTCGAGGTCCTTGTACTCCGTCACCGCATCGACGACGCCGTCCGCGTTCCAATCCGCGACGTACAACTTGTTCGCGAAGCCCGGCTCGACGCCCATTTCGAGATCGCCGCCCTCGTCGATCACGCGGACCAGCACCGGCCGCCACGCTTCCGGGTGGCGCGGCGACGTATCGATAAACCACACCTCTTCCGGCTTGCCGTCGCCGTTGCGGTCGACGTAATGCCGTTCGCCCGGTTTGCCTGCCAGCACCTTCGCGATCATGGCCGGATCGAGCCGCACCGCGTCGCCGAAGACCTTCTCGAACGTCGCCTTCGCCGCCAGCGCATCGTCCGCAGCCTGGCATACACCGAACGCCATCACAACCAATATCGCCAGTCCGATTCTCATGCGTATCGTCCTCTTTTATGGCTCATCCGGATTTAGCGTACTTCTTTTTCGCGTTCACGGAAAATTACCGTTTCGATTCGGTTTCCCCGAAGGGGAGAAACATGAATAGCCGTGGGTGCAACCCACGGATACAAAACCGACATCCATCGACCCTGGAAGGGTCGTACGGTGTCCATATCATCGTTAATAAAGGTTGACATCGTGCTTCTTGTGCGACCCTTACAGGGTCGGTGGTTAAGCATTTGTGCCCGTGGGTTGTCACCCACGGCTATTCATGTTCCTCCCC
>CAIYET010000376.1 GCA_903925285.1 Candidatus Hydrogenedentota bacterium
CGACAATCACGGGATCGTCCACGTATACGTGCGGCACCGGTTGGTCCGGTGCGACACTTACCGTCACCGTGGCGCCCATCAACAGGCACAGTGCGGACACGAACGAAGTCATAATCCCACCAAGAACGGGTTCGACCCGCGTTCGACGCCGATGGTCGTTTCCGGTCCATGCCCCGAATACACGACGGTTTCGTCCGGCAATTTCATCAGTTTCGTGCGAATCGAGTCCATGAGTTGACCGTAGTCGCCACCCGGCAGATCCGTACGCCCAATCGAGCCTGCGAACAGAACGTCGCCTACGAACGCGACCCCTTCGCCCACGAGAACCACATGACCGGGACTATGCCCCGGCGCATGCAAAACCTTGAACGAAGCAGCGCCCACCGTCAACACGTCGCCCTCGTTCATGAAACGGTCCGGGTCAGGCGAGGGCGCGACCTGGACCCCGAACATCTGTGCCTGAACATCCATCGCGCGCAACAGCGGCAACTCATCGCGATGGATCAACAAGTCCGCACCCGTCTTCGCCTTCAACTCCGCGTTACCGCCGCAATGGTCGCAATGACAGTGCGTATTGACGATGGCGCGGACCGTGCAACCCGCCAGCAACCGCAACATCTTAGGCGATACATCGCCCGGATCGATGACCAGCGCCTCACCGCCATCGCAGACCACAAAGCAGTTCTCGCAAAACGGCGTCACCTGAAACGAATGAATTTCCATGTCTGACCTCCAAACCCAATGATGCTACCGCTTCCCGGCCAAGGTGTCAACAGAACTGTCCGCGCGCAAACGCCATACGGCGACAGGTCTTGCGTGCGCGGTGAAGATGCTACGCTTAACGACCTGCCCAGCAAGTCCAGCCCAATCGTGCAGACTATGAGGAATGCTCCGGATTTAGCGCACTTTATCGAAGCTCCAATCTTTCGGAAAGTTGTTGCCTCAACTCAATTTCCCCGGAGGAGCACGACGTCGCGACCTTTTCTTCACGAGCGATCAGGCAAGCTGGTCGAGCGGGATCGCTTCATCGATGAGCATGATCGGGATGTCGTCGCGGATGGCGTACATGTAGGCTTTGTCCACGCGAACAAGACCGCCATCGATCTTCGTCTCGACCGTCGCGCCGCCCCGGTTCTTGAGGGTATGCGCTTCGATGGCACTGTTGGCCTTCGCGACTAGCGCATCGTCCGCCAATGTTACAGGCGTCTTATCTTCGGGACAAACGAGAATCTTCAGCAGTTCTTCGTGAACCATCTTCGGCAGCCTCCACTCTTTATCGTACGCGTATTCTAGCCTGCATGGTCTCGTTTCTGCAAATACGAGGACCACGCCAGGATCAGGCATGCGGTGTAATAGAGCGGGTAGCAAATGAAAGCATTGATGCTACTCGAATCGACGTAGCGCCAACGCGCAACAAAGATGTCGGAAACGAAAAATACGGTAGCGCCGATGAACGCCAGCCGCCCCACCGTATCGTGCGCGGCGCCACCCGCCATGAGCCACATGCACGAGATTACGCCCATGTATGCGACGATCATCGGCCAATCGCCCGAAGGAACGTGCGGCAGAAGCCATGCGGCGATAATACCGCTGCTGGCCAAAACGGGAATCGCGGTGACTCCCACGAGACGAATCCGGAGCGTTCGTTGAATGAACGCCATTATGAAAGCAAGATGCGCGATGAGAAACGCCCCGACGCCCACCATAAAATGAAAAGGACCGGCCATGTCCCCAACCCAGCAAAACGCCAGCGCGACCAGTACCCAACGCCCGGCAGCATGACGGCAGGCCCCGCGCGAAACGGCGGTCAACAAAAAACCCGTCGATGCCACGCCGGCCGCCAACCATACGGGGATACAGGCATGCGTCTGCCACGTCCATAGCATGACGCCTACCGATGTCAGCGTCAACGCGGCCAATAGGCCGGACAACACCCATTCGTTCTTACATGTCCGCATATCCAGCTTGTATACTCGAAGGCCCGTCGATGGATCAAGCAATCATGCCGCCGAAAAAGCAACTAGACAATGAATCCAGGAGTTAGGCGTTAGAAGTTAGAATGGCCGCTCCGAGTTCATCCTCCTAACTCCTAACTCCTATCTTTGCATCCATGCGCGGCAGGCCTTAGAATGAGGTTGAAATTGGAGGGAATGTTCATGCCGGGCGTCATGCGGCTCAGTTTTTCAATCGAGCAGCCGTTGTGGGAGCGGCTCGAACGGCTTGTTCAAGAAGGCCATTACGCGAATCGGTCCGAGTTTATTCGCGACATGATCCGCGACCGCCTCGTGGAAAGGGAATGGAAGGAAAACGAAGAGGCCGTCGGCACGATTACGCTGGTCTATAACCATCACACGCGCGGACTCAGCGAGCGGCTGACCCACACGCAACACCATCATCACGAGGTAGTCTTGGCAAGTACGCACATCCATCTCGACGAGGATCTGTGCGCGGAAATCGTGGTAGTCCGGGGATTGGCGCGCACGCTCCAGTCGCTGGCCAACCATCTGCGTAGCGAGAAAGGCGTACTGCACGCAAGCATCAGCATGAGTTCGACAGGCGAGCGGCTGGCCTAATCTCTTTGATCTGAGGCGCGCCATGGTATAATCTAAGCTCAAGTAACGCGGGGCGAACGGTTCATGTACGTGAAATGGCTGCGAAAGTCGTTATTCATCCTGGTGGCGGTGCACTGCGCCGCAGCGCACGCGATCGACACCGAAGCCATCGTCCAACAGAACGAAAAGGCCGTCGTTGTCATTCTCGGACAGAAAAAGGACAGCGGCGCGCCGGTCCAGAGCAGCGGCTGTTTTATCCATGAATCCGGCCTTATTCTTACCACGGCGCATCAGGTGCACGGTGTCGGTTCCCTTCATGCCAAAACGATGGATGGAAAAGAGTACCCACTGTCCGTCGTAGCCGTGAACGACTCCTGTGAGATTGCCTTGTTGAAGTCCGGCACGCCGCCGACACACATCGTCCGGATCGGCGACGCCTCGACCTTGCGTAGCGGTTCGCCACTAGTCTCGATCGGCACACCGGAGAATCTCGATTTCAGCACCGTGACGGGTATCGTGTCGAACACAAACCGAACGTATCGGAATTGTCCCGTGCTCCAGACGAATATCCCCGCCAGTCCCGGATCCAGCGGCGGACCCGTGTTCGATCAGCACGGTATGCTGGTCGGCGTGCTCATCGGCAAGCTGCGCGACCAGGAATGGGTCACGATCGTCAACCCAGTCAACAGCGCCTATCCGCTGCTCAAGGAACACGGCGTGCCCGTTCCCGCGCCGGACAACGGCGACGCCTTGGGCGAAATCGTGCCGGAGAACAATGTCGAAGGCATCCAGCGCCAAGCCATCGAAACCTACAACCGCGGCGTTCAGGCTACTGCGATCGCGGACAAGATCGCGGCCTATGGCACTGCGGCAAAACTCTTCCCGGCGTTCTACGATGCCTGGTTCAATCTCGCGACGGCATACACGGCGAGCGGCGAGTACGAGCACGCGCTGGAAAGTTTCGGTCGCGCGGAACCGCTGAAATCAAACGCCCTCGAAATCTTCCGCGGAAAAGGCCGCGTCCTGTTGAAGTTACGCAAGTATCCCGAAGCCATTGCCTGTCTCGAGCGCGCGGCAATACTCGCACCCACGGACGCATCCGCGCACAACGATTTGGGCGAGGCGCACCGGGAAGCCGAAGACTTCGCAAAAGCCGCCTCAGCCTTTGAAGCGGCCTTGAAACTCGACTCGGCGTATGGTTTGGCCCGCTACAATCTCGGATTGACGTATGCGGCGCTTGGCCGCATCGACGACGCTATCGAACAGTTCCAGACCTATCTGCGCGACGCGCCCGATGCGCCCGACGCCGGAAAGGTCAAAGAATGGATTTCTAAACTACAGACCGAAAAGAAATAGGAGTTAGGAGTTAGAACGGAACGGCGCATGGCATGGATGTTTGTGCCGGCTGAATTCTGAATTCCGAATGCCTTCTGACGAAGAGAGGAACCCATGGCCACACAGCAAACACCCGAAAAACTTGGCAAATACAAGATCGTCCGCGAACTGGGCAAAGGCGCGATGGGCGTAGTCTATGAAGGCATCGATCCGATCATCGGACGCCGCGTGGCCATCAAGACCGCGCGACGCGACGTGATGGAGGCCAGCGGACGCGCGGAAGAAATGATGCATCGGTTCCTGCGCGAGGCACGCGCCGCGGGCATGCTTAACGATCCCGGCATCATCACCATCTACGACGCCGACGAGGAAGACGGCGTTGCCTACATAGCGATGGAGTTCGTCGACTCCGGCAACCTACAAGATTTCCTCGCAAACAGAGGACGTCCATCGCCCGAAGACGCGGTCGACATCGGCGTCCAGATCTGCAAGGCTCTCGCCGTCGCGCACACACAGGGCATCGTCCACCGCGACATCAAGCCCGCCAACATCATGATCCTGTCCGACGGCAGCATCAAGATCGCTGACTTCGGCATCGCACATGTCAGCGATTCCAATCTGACGCAGGAAGGCGCGATGATCGGCACGCCCCACTACATGAGCCCGGAACAGTTCATGGGGCACAAAATCGACGGGCGCTCGGACCTCTTCTCGGTGGCACTGATCGTTTACGAGATGGTGACCGGCGAAAAACCGTTTACCGGCGAAGTCCTCAGCACCGTCATGCACAAGGTCATCAAGGTCGACCCCGTCGAGCCGAAGGAACTCAACTTCGCGGTCAACGAATGCCTCAGCAAGGTCATCATGAAAGCGTTGAGCAAGAATCCCGCTCAGCGCTATCCCACCGGACAGGCCATGGCCGTCGCGCTTATGGAATCGCTCAAAGATCGCCCAGACCCGGCGCTCACGGGCGTAGGCCCATGCGGACGTCCCGCCGCCCCGACCGATGCCACTATGATGGCGCCAGAGGCGGGCGCAACGATGGTCTCAGACCAACTTCCGGATAATACGGCCACAGTAGCCAAAGGGCCGCAACGCATCGCCGCCACCACGCCAACCGTCGCCCTCGGACCTGCGGAAGCCGTGCGACCCGAAAGACCCGTTCCCGCGCAACCTAAACGAAACTTGGTCGTACCCGCCGCACTCGGTGCAACCGTACTGGCCGTGCTCATCGCCGTCGGCGCCGTCTTCATGCCCGGACGCGGCGTTAAGACGCCAGAGCCGAGCAAACTCCCCCCGAATCCGCACGCCGCGCAGCCGACCCAGCAGCCTCCGGCCACACAGCCGACACCCACGGCCAGCACCGCCCCGGTCAATGCCTTTGAAAAGATCTTCTTCCAAGTCTGGCTTGCCCCCACTCCCGAAGCCTTCAGTGCTGCGAAGGAAGGGGACTACTCGAAGTGCGAAGTTAAAGGCAGAGTGAAAGTGGTGATCGAGGACCCAGTTACGCACGAGGTGTTGGGTATGGACGAAGACTCAGAAGGCGGATTCATTCCGCTGTCGCATCCAAGCGCGCACATCAAGATCACATATACCAAGGAAGGGTATGAAAAATCGGAGCAAGAACACTTCGCCCAGAGCTTAC
>CAIYET010000377.1 GCA_903925285.1 Candidatus Hydrogenedentota bacterium
CCGACGATCCATTCGAGTCTGGACTGGGAATCGAAGATCACTCCTCCATGCGAAACCGTAAAACGCGCTACTCTCGTCGCGCAATCGTCAACCGAAGAGC
This sequence comes from Candidatus Hydrogenedentota bacterium, assembly GCA_903925285.1. Classification (GTDB taxonomy): domain Bacteria; phylum Hydrogenedentota; class Hydrogenedentia; order Hydrogenedentales; family SLHB01; genus DSVR01. The sequence continues at coordinate 101 of CAIYET010000377.1, forward strand.
CGTCAACGCCTTCGGAAAAAGCTGAGGGCTTCACTGATGAAGTTGGCGCAGGGGCTTCCTTTGGGACAATCAACTGGGGGTGCGCAATGCCCGCAGCTAACATGCACATCATGAGCAGGAATAACGTCGTTCTTCCACGTGCTATTGCATGATCCTTCGCAAGACCCATTTCCACGATTCCTTCTTCGGCGTTTCACCGCCTGTCCGACGTTTGATCTGTCCTTTTCAATGACACCCCGCTTACGGTTTCATGGCTACGGCAAATTCCTAGAGCGCGGCGGCGATGCACGCCGTCTTCTGAAGTTTCCCATCCGTCAGTGTGTACATATTGTACGAGATGAACTCATGCTTTGTATCCAAGAGAACCAACTCGGCGGTACCGTCCTCGTCGGCGTCGCATAGGCCCAGGATGCGCATGCGATGCTGAGAGATGACATTGTCATTGAAGTACGCCGCTTGCCACAGGACCTTGTATCCTCCCGACAGTGTCTCCTCGATTATGGCGAAATGCTCTAGCGACCATGTTGGAAAATCGGGTGGTTCCCAGCTTTCCACGGGTGGGGCCGCCTGTCGAGGATAGAGACGAAGAAAGTGAATCCAATAAGCCTTGCGGTCCTTTGCGAGATCAAATTGCAGGGCGAGTTTCACTTGGGGTTTCTCGTACTTGCCGATGTCGGCGGAAGCGCGGCCCCGTCTGAGCGCCTCCAGTGCTGCATCACGCGTCAAACGGAGCAATACTTCTGAACCCGGTGGGGTAGCGGCGGCGATTGGCGTCCGCCAACCGATTGGACGGTTACTCATCACGATGCCGGAAAAGTCCGCCTCCTTCGTGGACGCAAGATCGCCACAGAGTGTTCCCTTGAGCGCGAAATTCGGACAGTCTATTAGCCGGTATTGCCCGGGAACCGTCGGGGTGAACGACACCGATGTGTCGAAAGAATAATAGAATTTCTGCGTCAGCAATCTCTCTGCAAAGTCCCGGTCTATCGAAACCACGGAGCCTGCCTGTGTTTCCCTCTCCAGACGCCTTCTGCCCCACTGCCCCAATTCCATAACCGAAAACGGCAACAGATAAAACTGTGTGTCTTGGTAACTCCGCAACAACAAAGCAATGACCGGCTGAACTGAAGGGCCGACTGATACTTCCTTTGGAACGATCAACTGAGCGTCTACGGCATGCTCAACAAGCAGGTACATCGCCACGACTAGGCCGCTTTTCACCGTAGCGAAACAGCGGCCGCGCCAGTATTGTCCGCTTGCGTTAGCGTGAGCACTTGTAAGCGTTGACAAACTTCTTCCTCCCCGGATGTCTATTGTGCCGTCTTGCCACCTTTTTCTCTTAAGACACCGATCTTCTTCAAATCGTCCAGAACGGCGGGGTCCGGCGGCGGTTCGGTGGAAGGCTCGGCTGGCTCGATGGCTTTGGGCGTTTCCGTCTTGCGGAGGCGCGCCTGCCACTGTTCGAGCCGGTCGCGGCTCTTGATGAGTTCGTCGTGCGACAACGCGTTGGTCTGAATGGCCTCGCGGATGGCGGTGATCGCAGCGCGGACGCGTTCGGGCCGTGTATCGAGGAAAAGAACAGCGTCGCAGCCCGCCATAAGCGCCTCGACCGCCGCCCGTTCGCTGGGCCGCGACGGCTTCATGGCGGTCGAAGCGGCATCGTCGGCCAGAATCACGTTGGCGAAGTTCCAATGGTCGCGAAGCACCTTCTTGACCAGTACGGGCGAGACGGATGCGGGCCGTCTGGGAAACTGTTCGTCGAGAGCGGGCACTGACGCACGGCCAACCATGATGCCCGCAATGCCCTGGCGTGCCGCTTCGTCGAAGGGATACATGAGTTCGGAAAGGCGCGACAGCTCGTAATCGAATACCAGTCTCTCTTCGTTGTCAGTCTTTTGCACCTTCCCCACGCCGGGATAGACCTTGGCCACGGGAATCGCGCCCCCGGTCGCGACACCGTCGGCGAAGGCCAGTCCTAACAAGGCCACTTGTTCCTGGTCGGTTCCGAACAGGCGCATATCCATCGAGGGGTCGACGTCATCGCCTTGCGCGACATCGAGTACCGGGGCGAGAACCACGCCGATGCCGCGCGTGACTGCCGCTTGGGCGCAGGCCCGTCCCAACTCGCGCGCGCCTTTCATGTCTTTGCTCTTGCCGAGTTCCGCCGCACTCATCGCCGGTTCAACTTTAAGCGGATTGATCTTCCCACCTTCCTGTTCGACGGCGATCAACGGAAGGTCGGCAAGCGTCTTGCCAAAGCCCGTCTCGCGTTTGATCTCCGCCACCAACGCGGTGGTTTGGGCCGCATCGACGATGTTGGCATCGCGCAACACGACGCCCGCGGGACGCACTTCTTTAAGCAGCGCCTTCGTCACGTCATCGAGAGTAGTGCCCTCGACGGCAATAAACAGGAAACGGCCTGGCCATAATTCCTTGGCGCTATTATGTGTCTGCGGGTCGGCGGGAGCCACCTTGACAGGGGCGACGGGAGGAGGAGAAGAATCTGGCACGCGGACTTCCTTTGGGACAATCAACTGGGGGTGTGCAATGCCCGTGGTAAACATACAAATCAAGAACAAGATTAACGTCGATCTTCCGCGTGCTGTTGCCTGATTTCTCCCAAGACTCATTTTCGCGTTTCCAAGCCTTCTTGTTAAGTGTTTCGCCGCCCGGCTCACGTGCAACCAGCCGCTTTCAGCGACACACTGCTTGCGGATTCATGGCCAAAGCAAATGCCGAAAGCGCGGCAGAAATATGCCTCACGTTATTTGCGCGGGATTTCGATCGTCAACTCATGGTCTTCCCAGGGAAGCATCAGCACGACGCTCGTTTTCGTGATTTCTTTGATCGTCAATCCATTCACCGTATCCCCAACTTGAACAAAACTGCCTTTCGGATCCTTGCTGTCCATCATCTTGACCTTCGTGCCAATCTGTTGGCGTCCAAAAGAAATATTCTTTCCCATCTTCGTCAGATCGGGAGGCTGCTTGGGCGGCATCGCGGCGTCAACGACGTTGACGCGCATCCTGCTCGGCTGCCCGTTGCGCAGGAAACGGACGTTGAATCCCGGATCATTATTGAGGGTTTCGAGGATGCGCTGCGCTTGTTCCAGTGATTCGATCACGCCGCGATTGATGTTCGTGATGACATCGCCATCCTTGAATTGCAGGCGGAGCAAATCGGCTGTCACATCCAGGCCTTCGGGCCGCACGACCACCGCTATCTTGCCGCTGGCGTCGGGCTCCGCTTTCAGCGCGGCGATCAGTTCCGGAAGATCTTTAGCATACTCCGCCTTCGTCAGTCCGGGTGGCCGTTGGGCCGCATCGGTTGCGGGCGGTACGAGTGCCTCCCCAATGGCCGGCTTGCTGGCAATCGTCCCCTGTTTTTCTCTTGAGACCGAAGCAGCTGGAGCTTCCGATGATGCTGAGGACCTTGGTGGTGGCTGCGGTGTAGGAGCCTCCTTCGGCACGATCAACTGAGCATATGACACGCCCATCAACACGGTCAGAATCCCGAACATCAACGCCACACATCTTTCGTTATGCCGGTATTTGTCATTCCTCGCCGATGGAAAAGTATCCTTTCCAGTGAATCCTGCTTGTCGACTCCTTGACAGGGAAGATGCGCTAGGTGGTTTCATTGCCTATTCTCCCGCCTTCTCGCGTTCCGCGGGATCCTTCATTGTGGGCGTTGGTTCCTTGGGGATTGGCACGGCGTCTAGGTGCATTTCCATTATGTGCAGGTGCTTTAACCTATCCTGGCTGAGCAACGTAAGAGGCACGCCCGCGGGCAGCATCACTACTGTACAGCAGCATTCGAACCCGATTGTTTCGAGAAACGTCCAGCAGAAATGCGAGAAGAGCCAGTTGTGCGCATCACGGGCGGCGACTATCGCGCGCGACAGCGCAATCCACACCCCCAGGACAATCAACACGAGCTTCGCCAGGGCTTCCATTACCAAGATAACAGTCTTGACGATGACTTCGGACAGTCTTTTTTGGACTGAATTCGCTTGCGCGTTCGTATCGGCAAGCGACTTCTCCAAGTCTTTCACCTTGGAATTGAGTTGTTCCTTTTCCATCATCAGGGCAAGCCGTTTGGCGTCAGCTTCCGAAGTACCGGCTTTGTCCAACCCGCGAAGGTGTCCTTGTAATGCGACCATTTGCCGGGTCACTTCCAAAGCAGGATCTTTCGTTTGTTCGTAGTACCGCGCCAACACGTACAAGTCGTTGATGCGCATTTGCGGCTGCGCCCCCAACGATTTTACGATGACATCCAATTGGTGCGTAACGGGCTGTTCGAAAAGATCTCTTAAGGTGGCAGCGTTTTCGGTTGTATATACGTTCGCGGCCACAACGGAAGCCAGCGAAGCTTGTTCTTTGTCAAGGGTTGCCGCACCAAAGCTGCTGGGGAGTCTGGGTGTAATGCCCCAATCCGTCATGTTCGGATTGGAGGCGACTAATCCCTTTGCCTTGGCCATCAGTGTAGCAAGGCAGTCCATCTGCGCGCCGGATGCAAATACCTTATCCACATCCGAACCGTCATAGGACCGCTGAAGAGCGATATCAAACAGATCCACCATCTTCTTCGTGAGCCCCAGTTCAGCGGCGGCTTCGACAACTTGAATCACGCCAGCCAGGTTGGCCCCATTCGTTGCCAATCCAAGCAACTCCTCCGTCTTGGCCACATCTCCCAATTTGTGTATCCGTTTGATCAGACGAAGCTGAATCTCAAGAGCGAATTTGGGCACATTCCTCTCCAGCACCTGCTGTGCCTGGGCCTTGAAGCCTTTCTGTTCAGCGAGATCGGATAGACCTTCGATAGCGTCGATCTCCGTGACGCGAGGGATGTTGACCTCTAGCGTCTTGCGCTCCTCCTCATTGAGACTAAGACTCTCCGCCACCCCGAAAATTGTGGCGATGCTGGCTATGTCCGGGGCAATCTCGGCAGCGGGAGGAATGATGATTTTGGCGAGTTCCTTATTGTCACACACCGCGAGCCAACTCAATATCGCACGCAAAGAGTTGAAGGGCATGCTTTTTTTCAGATCGTCCGGATTGAGGGTAAACGGTTTGATGCCTTTACCGAGTGTCTCGCAGACAGCGGAACTACCCGCTGCCTCATAGAGCGATGA
>CAIYET010000378.1 GCA_903925285.1 Candidatus Hydrogenedentota bacterium
CCACCGTTTGCCGGCACACTTGGATTGGAACCTGTGGGAGCGCCACCCCGTGGCGCGATCTGATTCTCCACCGCCTGCTTGCGCACGGGCACGGACTCGCCGGTCAGCAGCGATTCGTCCGCCGACAGGTTGGTGGTGTGCAGCAGGACGGCATCGGCCGGGACGCGGTCGCCCTCGCGCAGCAGCAGCAGATCGCCGCGCACGACCTCGCGTCCCGCGATGCGGGTCTGCCGGCCGTCGCGGATGACCGAGGCGCGCGGACTGGAAAGATCGCGCAGCGCTTCGAGCGCCCGCTCGGTCTTGCGCTCCTGGTAGAGCGTGATTCCCATGACCACGAAAACGAACCCCATCAGCATCAGGGCTTCGCGCGCGTCGCCCAGCGCGAGATAGATGACGCCGCAGGCCACGAGCATCAGGAACATCGGCTCCCGCACGACCTCCCACGCGATGACGAAGATATTGCGCGGCTTGGAGGAGGGGAGTTCGTTGAACCCCTCGGCGCGCAGCCGCGTGGCGGCCTCGGAAACGGAGAGGCCCTTCAGGTTCCGGATGTCGATTGCGGGTGGCATGCAGTTATTCTCGAAGGAGATTTCCGCATCATGGCTGGCAGGAACGGCAAATGCAAGCCTGCACCATAACTACAGTTCCAGACAGATAAGGCGATGATGAGTTGAGGCGGTCCAAAACAAAACGCTAAAAAATCTATTATAATTCACAAATGTTTTTTATGTATAGAGAAAGACAATAATGTATTCATAAAAAGTAATACAACCGTATGTGTATGACGATGTAACCAGTCATAACTTGTTGTTGTGTAATGTGTTATGTCAATAAATAGGTGTTGTTCTGCAAATGGCACAGAGGTTGCGTAGTCATTATCGCGCGTGAGTGGATAAACTATTCACGCAATACGGAAGGTAAGGTCATGAAAAAGGTTTCAAGATTCCTAGTGGTTGGTTTGGTTTCGCTTGGGGTGTCGGTTGCGCTGGCTACGCCTTCAACCCAGATTTGGATTCCTTCGACGGACGTCCAGGCGTTCGGTGTGCCGCACTTCGGGTTGGACTCCTACCTCCGCGACTGGGAGCACGGCTACTATCAGGATGGCAAGCGCGATCCGGATGTGTACGACAGCGGGCTCACCATCGGTGTGCTGCCGTTCAACAGCATACAGATGGAAGTCGGCGTCGACTACATGTCCACGTTCAGCGGCAGCAAGTACGACGACCACCCGGTCTACTTCAATGCCAAGCTCGGCATGCCGGAAGGGGTGATCTGCACGAACGCGCCGGCCTTCGCGGTTGGCGGCTACAATTTCGGCACCAAGTATAATGATGCGACCAAGACCGACCAGAACATCGTCTATGCGCTGACCGCCAAGACGCTGCCGCCCATCTGCGGGCTGCCGTCGCTCGGCCGCCTCTCGGCCGGCTACTACGTCGGCAACGACGATGTGCTGACCGGCCCTGGCGGTGAAAGCGGCGACAATCAGGGCGTGCTGCTCTCGTGGGACCGCACCATGAGCGAGATTGACGACCGGCTCTGGTTCGCGGTGGACTATATGGGAGGCGAGAATGTCAACGGCGCGCTGAGCTTTGGCGTAGCCTGGGCATTTACAGAAAAGATTTCCATGATCGTCGGCTACGACATCTGGAACAAGAAGTCCGTCGCCGGCGCCAATACGGTCACGACGCAGTTGGATGTGAACTTCTAAGCGCCGGCTTTGTGGCGGGGTGGCGCACAACGGGAGAACGCGACGTTCGTCGCGTTCTCTGCTTTTTTTGGCCGGCTTCTCCCGATCGCACGGTTTTGTTATACATCTAGCGATGAAACGTCGGATCGCACTCCTGTTGCTGATCGTGTTGCCGGCCGTGGCGCTGGCGGCTGGTCCAGGCGTTCCGCCTGCGCCCCGCTTCTGCGGCCTACCCACGCCGCTCCGTCGGCAGTGTGCAGTCCCCTGGAGGGCGGTGCTCCGTCACCGCCGGTTGCGTCCAATCGATTTGTTTCGCGCAGAGCGCGCGGAGCGTGGGGCTTGCCGAACTTGAACGCCCCGGCCTCGACCGTGAAGCGGCCCGAGAAGACGCGAATGCGCGGCCGGAAAGCCGGATGCCGCTTGCCCCGGTTCGCCGCGCACGCAATACCAATGCCCACACAACAAGCGGAAGCGACCGTTATGTCGTATGTCGAGATACGGTCCTTATCGCTCGCTTATCGCTCGGCGGCGGAATGGCGCGTGTTCGCACGTTTGCCCGTCAGGCAACGGGGGCATTGCGCACACTTGACCTTTGTTTTGACCAAACGGGTTTTCAATTCTATACTGTGAATTGTGGATGTGCGGGATGGTTTTCGGGCATTCCGGATGCGAGAAAGGGCGTATGAGTTGCGCATCGGCTATTGATTTTGGAACCTCCAATCCCCGGCGGAATCTTCCGTCTGCTATTGGGCGGAAGCGGGGGGAGTCCAATTTTGTCGCGGCGTTTCAGCGAGGTTTCACGGCTGCCCGTGCCGGTACTGGCGTTGGCGGACGCCAATTTGAGTTGGCCGGATACGGAATTGCAGACTTTGTGTGGATGGAATTTGGCCGGCAAACGACACATGGCCGTCACGAGTCCGTTCTGACCGCCTTCGAGATGAAACTGAAGGACTGGCGGCGAGCGCTCATGCAAGCCTATCGGTACTCCTACTTCGCCGACCAAGCGGTTGTTGTGTTGCCGAACGAAGTGGCAGACAGAGCCGAAAGGCATCTACCCACGTTTCAGCACATGGGGGTTGGCCTCTGGAGCTACGATCCCAAGACGGAAGTGATCGGGAAGCGTTATACTCCGAGTGCCACTCAAGCCAGACATCCCACCGCACGCGCACAAGCCATCGAGCGGATTTCACGGAAGTCTGACTTCCGCAAGATTCGCAAATAGACGGACACCTTCCTGAAGCGGTTCGATGTGTTCATCGTTGGATTTCGTGTCCAACGCCACGCCCCGTACGCCGATGTTGTCGTACAGGCCCTGTGCAGAATCAAGCGCATCCAGACATGCCGACAGCGACGCAACCACGTCGGAGCGAACGAGATCACCGATTAGCGAACGGATTGCTTCCCATGTCTGAAGCACTTCCTGTGGCCTGGCGGGCTGGGATGCCGCAACATCTGGATACAAAGAATCCAAAGGCAGGACATTCAGGACACCCGGCATAACACTACGCAAGGCGCTCAATTCATAGTACAGGATTCGATTCAGAAGACCGCAACTCAGATAACGCTCGACCGGCAGGCGTCCTCCACCGCTTGGCGGAGCAAAACGATCCATCGAAAATGCTCGCAGATTGGACCACCACCCGGTTGCCCCCGCATCGGCACCTACCGCGCCCAAGAATGGCGTCAGGATATCCGAATACCCGTTAATGATTTGGTAACCGTTCAGTTTGAGTACATGGTTAACAAGCATCCACCCGGCAATAACGTCCGCGTGGAAAAGCTCTGCACGAGCCTCAGCTTTGTTGACGGCCACGAGCACATAAAAGCCATCCGGTCGGTTGTCGAGCATGGTAAGATCGCCGAGAAATCGGAGCAGTTCTTCTCTCTGCACCAAAGCATCACGAGAAATGGCCAGCGTGGCGTAGACCGGGCGTTGATCGCCCACTCTTTCCCAAGCGCTTCGAGTGTTGCTGATAAAATCCATTGCGATAGCTGACTCCGCCGAATCAAAGGATCGTGGCACCACAATGTTGGGCGCAATCACTTTTGTGACGCGCAAATCGTGTTGGAACCCCAGAACCGCATCCAAGTCACCCCTGAGCGTACTTGCACTCAAAAGTTGGCTTCGTCGGCGTGCATGGAAGTATGAGTACCCATCGTCGTCGCCCAGATTGCCAAGGCTGGATGCTGCATCAACGGCAGCCACACTGGCATAGAACTGCGGATCGACCAGAACATCCGCCTTCTTGTGTTTCTCGCGAATTTGTTCGATTGTAGCGCGCAGTTTGCCTTCCGCGATGTCCTTGGGACCATAGATGACGCCGTCAATCAAACCGAGATTCAGTCCCTCGCCAGTCTTCGATCTGTCGCCGTGGCCATGTTGTGCATAGAGTTTCACTTGCCGCCCTCCACTATCGCGATAACGCTCGTCAGATTAGACGGGCGCAGCATCGGCTTTTTCTTGAGCGTCTGGTCCACCAATGCACAAAAGGCGTCGCTGAAATCCGGCCGATCTTGTTTCAACGGCCGTGGTGGTTGGCGAATTGCGCGAGAAATCGTTGTTACAAGATCGTCTTGCGTTCGCGCCAATGGGTGGAGTTGGGCGCTGAACTCGAAGACGGTAAGGCCGGTCGTATAAAGGTCGGTGCGAAAATCGATGTTTTGCCGGAAATCGGAGCGGGCGATCTCGGGGGCCATGTACCGTGGTGTAAACGGCCCCATGCCGTGATCGTGCGTAAGAGCCGTATCCTGAAGACCGTATGCGATTCCGAGATCCAAAAGCACAAACGAACGCGCCGGATCGTTTGTTTTCATGACATTATCCGGTTTGATGTCGCGATGAACAATGCGGTGGTCTGCCCAGAGTTCTTCGATCGCGCGCAGCAGTGCGAGCATCAGACGCCGTGCTTCTGCCTCGTCCGGTTTCGGGCCGCGAGCGCCGATAACCTTTTTGAGCGATTCTCCCGGAACCAGCTCTTCACTGTAGCCGACGTACTCAACGCCATCGATGAGGACGAGGCGCGGGGCAATCGTTCCGAGTTTCACCAGTTCAGGACGCTGGCACTTCGACAGGATTCCCACCTCGCGACGAATGCGGCCGAGCGCCTCTTTGCGGTACGCCGCTTTCTCCTCGTCGGTACCACCCAACTGCGGCAGGCAGACCAACTTGAACACCTCGGGACCAGCGGCGACCGAAGAACGATATACAACCTTGAACCCGCCAGCCGCAATGTGATTCAGACTCGTAAGTTCGGGAAATGCATCCCGTATCTTGTCATCCGATGGTGGATTAAATGCCATAATAGAAACTCCCGATTGTTCCGCGTTCAAGTCTTTCGCTTCGCCGAATGGGCTGATATCCATCTCTTCACCATTACAGTTTTCTGCCTACCCCTTCCAGCAATTTTTCCAGGAGATGGTAAACCTTTTCACTGCTGATCTCAGGTTTGGCCGCTGGTTCTTGCTGGCCAAATATCCGGTTCGCGAGTTCCTTTTTTAGGGCCTTGCGTTCGTTTGCGTCAAGGCTGGAGATGAACGGATCGATTGCCGACAATTCCAACTGCATTCGGCGGCACTTATTTTCCAAGCCACGATGATGGGATGATTCGCGCATAGCGTATACCGCAGGCAAGGCAACGACAATGACGGTGGCGTACCGAAATAGGATCATCTTCCAGTCGACCGGCTCGAACATGGAAAGGACAATGATGCCTGTTACTGCAAGAATCAGGAGTGACATGGCAGCAATAGCACCCCAACGCCAGCCGTTCGCGGCCTTTCGTTCTCTCTCCGCCATCTTCAGGTACTCGCCGGTGACAACGATGTCGGCCGTAATTTGCAGAAGTTCTGCCGCTTGCGCCTTTATCAGACGTATAGCCGATAGCTCTGTCTGAGCCAGCCTGTCTTGTTCCTGAAGTTTGGAACCAACATCTGCCTTCCTCTCCGCCAGGAATTTCGTGATCTCGGCGTTGAATGTTGCGCGTTGTATCTCCAGTTTGTCGCTGTGCTGTTTTTCAGTCGCCGCAATCTGCTTATTACGTTCCGCCTGTTGATTGGCAAAGGCGGTCTGACATTGGTCTATGGCCGTTTGGAGGCGCCCTTTCTCCCGGTCTGTCTCGGCGCGCAATTCATTGAGTTTCGTCGTCAATTGAGCGGCACTGTCGCCAGTCGCCTTAGTTTTCTCCTGCGTTGCCGTAACGGCCGTCTCAAGTGCTGCGATAAATTCTTGCGCTCTCTTTGAGTAGTCAGCAGCAGCTTGCACAAGTGGTTCTGTTGTCGGCGCGTGGACTTGGAGCAATGGAGCATTCCTGATGAGTTCATCCGCCCGCGCGTTTGCTGCGTCGAGTTGACCTATGTCACCAGTTCGTCCGAATTCAGTAAAATGACTGACCAGTTGTTGTGCGGCGGTTCTTGGAGTCGCGAGGATGTTTAAATCGAAAAGTTCAGGGTCCACATTTGCAAGCATACCCTTGTACACTTTGACGACCTTGACCAATCTTTCGTACTTGGCAAGCCTGTCCCCCGTCATGGTTGGGAGCAAAGTGGGCTTATCGAGTAGGCCATCAACGGCGGCCAGGTAGGTGTGGATCGGATCTTTTTTGAAGGCATCATGCCATATGCTCATGTGAAACCGTCCTTCCAAAACAACATAGTGTGCGCATGCTTCCGTGAGATATCGAATGTCACCCCACCGTCACCGGCACGAGGGTCATGGTGTCGTTGCCGAAGATGTCGATGACCTTGACGGCGATGGTGTAGCGGCCTGACTTGGGGTAGGTGTGGCTGGCGGTCTTCATTTCCAGATCGCGGTTCTGGCGGGTGCGGAAGCTCTGCCACTGGTTTTCGAAGATGTACGCGCCGGTCCAACGTTCTTCGAAGTCGAGGAGTTCGGACGCGTCGGCAGTGCCGGGGAGCGCGTCTTCGACGCCAAGATTTCTGGCGACCTTGATGACTTCCTTGCGGCTTTCGTAGTTGAAGTCCACGGCCCAGTAATCCACCCAGTCGGTCCATTTCTTTGTCAGCACTTCCTTGGTGATGACGCCATCCTTGTCCTTGTTCAGTTTGATCAGCTTGCCCGCTTCGCAAACGACCTCGCTCTTCCCTTCCTTCAAATCGGCGGCAATGGCGTCCGCCAGACCCTGGGAGTAATAAACCGAGAAGTCGGTGAGTTCCACGGCCAGCGTGAGGGCGTCCTTTTTGTCGAAGCGCGGCGTGACTTCGATGTAGGCCACGTCGGAGAACCGCACCTGGCCTTTTTCGACGGCGCGCTTGTCGAACACTTCCGGTGGGATGGTCTTGGGGGCGAGGTCGATCCCCTTCTGCTTCGCCTCCTCCAGCACGGCCGGGAAGAGCCCCATTTCGAACTCGAAGGCCAGCACGTCCACGCGGGAGGCGCCGCGCTTGCGACATTCGGTGACAACTTCCTCGATGAAGAGCCGGCCGACGGGGAGGTTGATTGGGCCGACGACCACCAGGCGACCGCCGTTCTTGCCGTGAAAAAACTCGTCGGTATGCGGACGGCTCGGAGAGCCGTCCCTACCTTGCAGCGGTTCGGCGCGGTAGGCGCGCAGGATCAAATCGCGGAACTCGCGCTCCTTGCGGGCAAGCGCTTGTTCCTTCTTCTTGCCGGTGAGACGGCCCGAGATGTTGAGATAGGCATTGCGCTCGTACCGCCCGAGATTCAACACTTCAAAGGCGCGGAATGGCTTGCCTGCGGCTTTCAATTCACGCTGTACCTGGATGAGGCGTTTGCGCGTGGTGTGGATGCCGAACTTGCCGAGGTCGGCGGCGATCCACTTGCGGCCCAGTTTTTCAGCCACTGCGGCAGTGGTGCCGCTGCCGCAGAAGAAGTCGGCCACCAAATCGCCTTCCTTGCTACTGGCGTTGAGGATGCGTTCAAGTAGGGCTTCGGGTTTTTGGGTTCGATAACCTTCAGCTTCGTCTGAACCACCAGCGAGATACGAAATGTCGTTCCAGTTGTCACTCAGGGGAACACCCGGCATTTCATCGAGAAACATGATC
>CAIYET010000379.1 GCA_903925285.1 Candidatus Hydrogenedentota bacterium
GGAAGGCCAGCTACCTTCATGTCCCGTTGGCGTAGCCAGGGGAGCAATTCGGTTTTCCTCAGCACTGATTCCTAAATGCTCTGGAAAACCCCGTGCCGAAGCACGGGGAACACTCGGAGGACGTTAATGATGTCGGTTCTTGATACACCACGGGGAGCGCGGACCGTATAAATGCGCTCTCCAGCCTCACCGTTACTGGAGTCTTGATTCCTGGATTGACGAATACGATTCTTGAGAATCATGAACTCCCCAAGGAACTCGTGCTCGTCTTCTCCTTTCCAGCCGTCGTTGAACTGAAACGTCAGGCGTCGATAGCCATCAAACTTGATGCCCATGGCTATTCTTCCTCGGCCAAGATCTGTTCAATCGCCGCATGCAGACGATCCACCATTCCTGGTGCCACGTCAGCATTCCAGAAGCCGCGCTTGAAGACATCGACAACCTTGCCCTCTTCCCCGATGGAAGGGACCGTCATGACTTCATCGTCATCACAGGCCTCCACGTCATAATCAAGAACAGTGAATTCAAGAATCACGTTCGCGGTAACACCGGTAACCAATCCTCCTTCGAGTCCGATCACACAGCGAACAGGGGTGTCTTGATTGATTCGTTCACAAAGCGCATCGATACCTGCGGCATCCAAGGGAACATGGGTATCCCCATCCGTAGCAATGACGTGAATTTCGTCACTACGGTTTGACGGTTCGCCCTGCCCTTCCTGTTGGTAGTAACGAAGTGCTGCAAGAATCGTTGCGAGATCGGCGGATTCCACCGAAATGGTCAGTTGTGACATTGTTTGACTCCAATGAAAATGCAGAGCCATCGCCCCATGCGGGGCGAGACCCCGCATGGGTTGAATTTCGATTTATGTAGCTTTTCAGATCAACAGGGAAGTCAGCTACGGAAGAAATCGGTATGCCCGCCGCTGTTCTGGAGAGACCCAAACTTGTAGTTTGGATTGTCCAGTAGCAGCAAGTAATGCACCGCATCCTTTCGTTGTTGCTCTGATAGCTCTCCAGTTTTCAACAACGCTACCAGCCCTGACTTAAACAATTCCCGGTAGGTACCAGGTTTCGGCGTGTATTTCATCGTGACTCTCCCTTCGGGGGGTAATCGATGACGCATTCAGCCGTCTTCTGGTTGTACACCGAGGTCCAGTACCCGTCGTTGGCCCATTTTTGGGCTAAGCGATCAGCCTGGATTCGAACCTGCTTTTCGATGACATGAATGGGCGTTTCCTGCATGCCCGCATCGGTTCGTGGGTCGTGGACCGTCGCTACCACCTGATAAATTCTCTCGTCCATATGTCCTCCAAAAAATGGGGACACGACTCCCCGGTCGGGGAACGTGCCCCCTGACCAGGGAATAACTAATTTGCTAGATCACTCGACCATCGTCGGCAATGCCGAGGTTGAAGGACGAAATCCAGCCACGATTAAAGGCATCCAGCACAAATGCCACCAAAGAACGTTTGGCGACACTTCTGAGAATGCCGTTTGCTGCTTCAAGCTCACCGGTGTCACCACGATACATCGATGCGATTGCGTTCCGGATTGCTGCCACCTCGCATTCATCGATCGATACGGTGTTCAAAGCAATCCCCTTTCTGCAAAGGAAAGCGCCTTGTTGCCGGCGACGACAAAGTGATCGAGTACCCGCACATCTACCAGCGCAAGCGCCGTCTTGAGGCTTGTGGTGAGCATTTCGTCCGAACGGGATGGATCTGTATCCCCGCTTGGATGGTTGTGGGCAAAGATCACGGCTGCTGCATTGTGAAAAAGTGCTCTCTTCACCACCTCACGGGGGTACACAGAGGTTTGGGTCAGCGTGCCGCGAAACAGCTCTTCGGCAACGATTAACCGGTTCCTCGCATCCATCCATAAACACTGAAATACCTCGTGCTCATAATTGCCGATGCGGCCCGAAAGGTAAGAGGAAACCGTATTGGGCGAACTCAGACAGATGTCTGATACGTTCATGTCTTCCTGAATCGCCCGGACGTAGAGTTCCTTTGCGGCGGCTATCTGCGGATGGATCACATACGGCTCACGATCCTCACCAGCAAGAATGCTTCTCTGCCTGGGCGCGCAAATCCCGAATACTTCCGAGAGTGGCCGCCTAGTTAAGTTGCGTCCAACTGAGCCACAGAGTATTTCCAGCAGATCGGCATTGCTCATGTCGGTTGCGTGCATTTCCATTTCGATTCCTTTCAAGAAATGAGGTCACACGCATCCCTCAAGGGCACGTGAGGCCCCTGTAGGGAGAATGGATAGGTCGGCCAAGGCCAACCCATCCGATTTAGAACAACACTGACTGCTTATCCGCGTAACTCAGCCAGCGCTCGAAAGCGCCAGGCATGTTGCAGTAGGTCCGAATGGCATCGAGAAAATCCTCTTGCCTGGCGTGCATCACGACCTCGGCAATCACCGATTCCGCATCGCCCATCTCAAAGCAGGTATCCCACTGCCGCTCGCCAAGTTCTTCCCAGCCTTCATCCCACAATCGGTAATGACGAAGATCGCCATCCAAACCGTGCTTGAACGCCAGACAAAGGAACTCGACGCGGTACTTGCGCCCTTCTTCCCCGCACCGGTAAATCTTTCGGCGCAGGCCATGGAGTCGATCAACAATTAGCCGAAGGCTTGGATCACGCATGGGTCCCCTCCTCCACTTTCGTGGACTGGATACCCGCCTTCAGCATCTTGTCGGCCGCTGCGAACACCCGTCGAGATGACTTTTCAGGGAATTCTTCCCCGTTGAGCCAATTCTGGATGTAGCCACGACTTTCCTCCATACCAGGCAACCCAAGGGTCGCGCAGCACAGATAGGCCGTTGCTTCGGCTTCCGCCTCCTTGATGCATTTGGGCATCGTCGGACCATCAGACATCACTCCTGTCTCATCTCCTGTGGCCGTGTGGCCGAGCAGGTGATGCGCAACTTCGTGGAAAAGCGTCTTCCACGGCATTTCCGCAACCGGATTGATCGCCACTTCGCGAACGCCACGTTTGGCATAGCCCTGACAGTTGCCATCGATCATCTCGAATGGAACCTCGAGGATGTTCAGGGCAGCCAGCGCCGTAGCTTTATCCCAGTCCGGCATGGCAACCTCAGGGCTGAGTGCTTCACCCTCGGTCTGGTCAACGCTGAACCAGTGGCGTTTGAGCAGGAAGATCATGAAGTTCCCAACAGCAGACTCCTCCTGATCCTCACCATCCATCCCCTTTCGCTTCATCGTGACGGGCATGATGAGCGAGAGGGCTTTTTCTCCCTTCTTGACCTGCCGACCGAGTTCCTTCCATCGGTTAAAGCTGGCAATCGGGGTCAAGGGCAATCCGCGCTCACCCAACTGGATCGACGCAAGGATCGCGTTACCCAATGAGTAGTTATGGAACACCGAATACGCCTTGGAAATTGTTCCGGGAAGCGACAGCGCCTGTTGCAGCATGGCGTTCCAGTCAGGCTTATCCATGACAAGCCTCCCTGGTTTCCCTGATCCACCAACTCGATGAACCCAGATCCACCCCAGTAACAGGGTGTCTATCGATCAAGTCAGCAAAGGCAGTCCATCCTCTCGGAGCACGGTAGGCGCGAACGTCGCCATGGCCGTTGAACCGGCGCCAGCGAGTCGTGCCATCTTCATAGTGATACATAGCGGCCTCCAAACGAAAAAACCGCTGAAGGCACCAAGCCCCATGCCGGGGAAGTGCCCCGGCGGGGTTATGAATGACAGGCAGTTGACTGACTGTCGTTAAATGCTGTTTGTTTCGAGCGGCCAGCTACCGCCTCTGACTCCCAGGGTTACCCATGGGGGACAAGTCTGCTTTCCACAGCGCACCTCGCGATGCGTTCTGGAAAGCCCGCCTTGCGGCGGACTTTGGTTTCAAGCAATCAACTTGAGAAGACCTCTCTCCAACAGCGCTTTGAGTTGCACGCTGAGAACCTGGACCAAGATGACCGATCCAGTTAAGAGAAGCACCCGTTTCCCGTCGGCAAGTTCCGCGACGGTTTGTTGCCCCACATACTGATATTTCATGATGCCCTCCAGGTGCAAGGGATCCACAACCAGATGAATCTTGGCAGTGTGTCGACATCAGTCGGGCAAACCTCATGAGACCTGGCCATGTCATCACCTCCTTCACGCAACGCGACGCATGGCAAATTCAACGGATTGCAACGTCGGAAAACCTGCGCTGCCATCCCGATAGAGGATATCGAGCCAATCGAGCGATTTCTGGCCGGCAGGAATTTCACCGGCAGGAACAATTGCACTGGCTTTGATACCCATCTCCCAGAGACGCTGAACAAGGTGCTTGGCGGCTTCCTGACCATGTCCTCGAGGATGTTGCTCCGTAGGACGATCCTTGTCGGCAAAGACCAGTATCTGGCTAACACCCGAAGGGGGGATGAAGTTCTCCAGTAAATGCGCATTGATTGAGCACCAAACCGGCATTTTCATGCCCTCCATGACGGCCAAAGCCGTCTCCAAGCCTTCCGCCAATGCAAGTACATCACCGGGCTCAACCAGGCGAATCGCTCCACCAGCCAGCTTCCGCTGCTTGGGATAGCGCATCAACTTCTTAGGCGACTCGACAGGGGCCTTGTGGCCATCTGTGCTCAAGTACGTTCGATGGATCGTGATGGCACCACCGTCCGGTCCCTGGACTATCGCCAAAATGGCTGGAAACGTGCCGACTTCCTTCCTCTCCTCAAAGTAGGCCAATGAGGGGTGAAGCCGAAGAGTCTCCGACTGTCGTATCGCAATCCCTCGGCGAGCCAGATACAGCCTGGCGGGCTCGGCATCCCGATGAGCACGATCAATCGATTCATTCCAGACCCGGTTAAGCGCCTGGCGTGATTTCTCGAGATCGTCTTCCGATGTAGGTTGGCGAAAGACTGTCTTCCGTACGACTGGAAGGCTGACAGCGCCGACCTGAAGGTATTCCGCCACAGCCCTCAGCACTTCTTTGAAGTCCATGCCAGACACCCACATGAGCGTCGCAAATCCATCAGGATGAACACCACAGGTATTGCAAACGCTTCCGCCGGACTCATCCACATCACTAAATACGCGGTAGCCATCTCTGCCGCCATGTACTGGGCAAGCTACGTGGTGGCCAACGCGATCGAGGGCGGGTTGCAGTTGCGGTGCCAAGGCTCCGAGGATGCTTCCCCATCGACCATTTGCAGCAAACTTTACTTCCTTTGATTCCATGATTTCCTCCATGAGAAACCCCGGATGGGGCCTTCCGAAGTCCCCTGACAAGGCACTTGGGAAGGCCCCGTCGCGGGCCGATGAACGTCCCACCGGCATGGAGGCACCCCTACCGGGGAGACTCCCCGGCGGGGTTGATAAATCAGGCAATGGAGAATTCCTTGCCTGCTTGAGCTACCTTCAGAAGGGTCCGGCATCGTAGGATGGGGGAGCCTTGGACGATCCCTTGGGCGCCGAACGGGCCGCATCAGAGTCTTCCTTTGCTTTGTTCCCGCCGCTGGGGAGCATCTTCATGCCCTCCCCCACGATTTCAGTGGTGTAGCGAGTCTCGCCATCCTTGTCCCAGGAACGGGTCTGGATGCGCCCCTCGACAAACACCAACGAGCCTTTCTTCAGATACTCACCGACGATTTCCGCGAGTTTTCCGAAGAAGACCACGCGGTGCCATTCCGTTTTCTCGTGCTTCTCGCCGTCCTTCTTCCAGCTTTCGCTGGTGGCAATATTCACGCGCGCAATGGCTTCGCTATCGTTGGTATAACGGACCTCAGGGTCTCCCCCGAGAAAGCCTATCAGTTGAACCTTGTTAAGCATGATGAACTCCTAGAAAAAGACGTTCACGCCACGTCCCGAACGGGCGCGTGACGATCCCGTCGGGTTGAAAAAATCGAATTGGGTCTACCGGGGAGCTTCCATGCACTCACCGGCCATGAACGCTACCCACTGTGCTGCCTTGGCATACGAAGAAAAGCTGGCATGTGGACCGCCATCGAGATTGACGACGTATTTGTTTGCGCCACAACGCTTCGCGAGGATATCAATCTGAGGACTCTGATACTTTGAGTGCTTCCAAAGTATTCTCCGATCTTCCACATCCATCAGCTTGACAATCGAGTTGTCGAGGATACTGACACCCCACGACTCACCGCCTTGAAGAAGGATCGGGATCTTGAATGTTCCCGACGAGCGGTCAACTTTCCCGACGACGTCGTTTTCCTCGAGCCAATCTTCACCCGTAGTCACATCGCCGTAGAAAATGCGAATGAGCTTGCCGTTTTTGCGATAGGTTTCCAAGAGGCGGCGTACCGCGATAGGCGTATCAAGATTGAACCAGGTTTCCTTGAGATTCGCCTTGCCAGCCTCGGTGACCGCTTTCTGAAAATCAGCGTACTGACCGATGGTTCCCTTTTCATCTTCACGAATTTGGATCGTGAGATTCAACCGGACCACAAGTTGCTTCAACTGTTTGAAGACATACTCAAAGCCAAGGGTGGAATACCCTCCACCAGCGGAAACAACGAACAATTCCTGATCATTGTTAATTACAACGTCCATTGCAGCCTCCATACGATAAGACCGCTGAAGGCGTTCGATCCCTGCCGGGAGATAACGCCCCGGCGGGGTTTGAGATGGCAATCGGCATCCCGATTGCGGCTAAATGCTGTTTGTTTCGGAAGGCCAGCTACCTTCATGTCCCGTTGGCGTAGCCAGGGGAGCAATTCCGTTTTCCGCAGCACTGATTCCTCAATGCTCTGGGAAACCCCGTGCCGAGGCACGGGGAGCTGATTTAGATCAGACTTCCAATGGTGGTTTTGCATTTGCGGTATTCCCGCATCAAAGCCTCCAATTCAGCGCCTTCCAAGTCGCCCTCAGCACGGATATAAATCTCGTCCAACACTTCGATAGCCTTGGCAGTAGCCATCAAATCGTAGATTGCTTGCAACTTGGCACTGGGTACTTCGATTGAGGGCTCTGTACCGATGGGGGTAGCCCCATCCGTCTTCACCTTCTTCCCAGATGCCCCAACAACCTCTGCCTGATCAACGACCGGTTTTGATTGCTTGCCAGCGTCGCTCTTGGCGTCGGCGATTTCGCCTGTCTCTTCATCAATGATCGGGGCGTAATTGCCTTCGATCACATCCGTCAAGTTCAGGTTCTGCGCCTTGCCCTGCTCTGCTGCAGCATCCAGCGCCAGAGCAGAAGCGAGTTCCGGCGATTTCGGCAGAAACTTGCACAAGCGACGAATCGCCGTCTTGAGACCCATCGCCGTAAAGTCGGAATCCCAGACGGACTCCTTCTTGTAGCGCTTGGCTGATTGATAGCCCCGCGAGTTATCGCGGATCTTCTCGATCTCCTTGCGCCCCATGGCCACGAACGTCCTACTGCCGTCCTTGAAGACAGCCACGGCATAGAACCCGGCAAC
>CAIYET010000380.1 GCA_903925285.1 Candidatus Hydrogenedentota bacterium
GGAACAACTTAACGCCGATCTACTGTCTTTTCTGAAGGTAAAAAAACTTGTGCCACCCCGAACAGTGGCCTAAATGAGAGAATGAGATATATGATTACTTCGAAAACTTCCGCAGGGACGCCAGCCGCAAAACTGGCGGCCGTAACCAGGCGTGACTTTATCAAGCGTGCGGCCGTGGGTGGCGTTGCCGTGAGTGTAATGGGGTCTTCATCCTGGGCCGAGGAAAAAGCCGCAACAGGGATGATCTACCGCACGCTGGGCAGCACCGGCCAGAAAGTTTCGGCCATCGGCCTGGGCGGGTTTCACATCGGCAACCCCGTGCTGGAGAGCGAAAGCCTCAAAATCATCCGCAGTGCCATTGACCGCGGCATCACGTTCATGGATAACTGTTGGGACTATCACGAGGGCAAAAGCGAAGTGCGGATGGGGAAGGCCTTGCGGGACGGTTATCGGGACAAGGTGTTTCTGATGACCAAAATCGACGGCCGCAGCAAAACGGGCGCCGCGGCCCAGATCGATGAAAGCCTCCGGCGCCTCCAGACCGACCACGTGGACCTGCTTCAGTTTCACGAGATTATCCGCATGGACGATCCGGACAGGATCTTTGCTCCGGGCGGAGCCTTGGAGGCGGTGCTGGAAGCCAGGCAGGCTGGCAAACTCCGCTACATCGGATTCACCGGGCATAAGGATCCGTCAATCCATTTGCACATGCTTCAGATGGCGGCGCAGCATCAGTTCCGGTTCGACACCGTGCAGATGCCCTTGAATGTGATGGACGCGCATTACCGCAGTTTTGAGCACCAGGTCCTGCCTGTGCTGATCAAAGAGCAAATCGGGGTGCTCGGAATGAAATCGATGGGTTCGGGGGACATCCTCAAGAGCAAGGCGGTCCAGCCAATCGAATGCCTTCACTACGCCTTGAATCTGCCCACTTCGGTCGTCATCAACGGCATCGACAGCATGAAGCTGCTTGATCAGGCGTTTGAGGCGGCGCGCACCTTCAAGCCGATGAGTTCAACCGACGTGGCCGCCTTGCTGGCCCGGACGGCAGAGGTGGCCCGCGATGGACGGTACGAACGGTTCAAGACTGAACAACAGTACGATTCGACGGCCAAGAATCCGGAATACCTGAACTGAGGCTCGTTCAACTTGAACCGTCGCTAATGCTCACGTCGCGCGTCACTGGCTGATGACATCCATGACACCGGTCCGCAGGGCGAACCACGCAAATTGCTGAAACTCGTCGTCCGGTCTTCTCGTGTAGTTTACCATCCCCTCCTTCATCGAACCCGATGCGTCCGGAGCGTTGGAATTCCGGATTTTTAACACGTTCTCCAGGAACGAGGCGACGCGATTGTCGAGCCCCTTTTCGGTGCCGGTTTTTTTGTCGAGAACAGCCATCTCCAAATCCTTGTAGATCGCGCGCACCCGGCCGCGAGCCTGGCCGTTGGTCACATCAATTTCGTACGAGGCCTCTTGCGCGCTGCCGGACTTGATCCGGATGTGTTCCGCAATTTCAAGGAACGCATCCAGGCGGGTCAGGTCCATCGCGCTGAGTGAACCGGAATAGTGGAGCGAAAAGTCCCGTGGCGTGATCGGAATCGTCATCAGCACCTTCATCGTTCCGGCGTCCATGAGGTCGCCCTGCCCCCGGAGTTGAATGGCGGCAGTCGCTTCGCCCCGGTTCGCGATGCCCTCGACGAACAGACTCACTGCCCCGAACGTCAGCACGGCGGGGTCGGCTCCAACGGCCAGCCGCTCGCAGTATGTCAGGTGCCCGTTGGTGATGCTGAGGCTGTCCACCTGCAACGGTTGCCGGATTGCGGCCAGCGCCTCATGCACCATGAGCGGACTCTTCACGAACGGCTTCGGCGGCTTGTCGCGATTGACCAACGCCTCGAAGGAAGGTCCGGAAAAGTGGACCGACCTGGCCCGGTACGACTTTCCCTGAAGCAGTTCGCCATACGCCAGGCCCAACACTGTGCACTCGGGTATGACC
>CAIYET010000381.1 GCA_903925285.1 Candidatus Hydrogenedentota bacterium
CACGTTAGAACCGCGACGAATAAAGTAGTGCCGGACGAGCCCGTTGAAGTTGTAGGGGGAAGCAGTGCCAGTATACGTCTGGAAGTTGGCGACTTCTGGGACAGTGCGGATATAATCGCCAATCTCCTGCGTCACCGCGGCGGTCTGTTCCAACGTGCTGCCTTCGGGCATGTCAATAATAACTTGGAACTCGCTCTTGTTGTCGAATGGCAGCATCTTCACAAGCACCTTGCTCAGAGGCACGAGCGAACAGGCCGCAAGAAGCAGGAATACGACCCCGACAAGGAATCCGTAACGCAGGAAAGGAACCGTTATCAGCGGCTTCATAATGTGACGGTACAACCGGTCCATCCAGCCTTCCGAATGTCCGTGGGCGGGTTCATCTTGTTGCGCGGATTCTGGCGCGCCCTTTTTGCGCAGGAGAAGCCGGAGCGGATTCCAAGAACGTTTGGCTGTTTGCTGCCGATTTGATTTCAGCAACCGATATGCGGCCCACGGAGTAACTACGAACGAGATGATGACGGAGAAGATCATGGCCGCGGACGCGCCGACGGGGATAGGCCGCATATAAGGCCCCATCAGCCCTCGGACAAATGCCATGGGCAGAATCGCGGCGATCACGGCAGCCGTGGCGAGCAGCGTCGGATTGCCGACTTCGTCCACGGCTTCCACGGCAATCTCCATCACCGGGCGCCCCTTGTTTTCGGACAGGTGGTAATGGCGCACGATGTTTTCGACAACGACAATCGCGTCATCGACCAGGATGCCGATCGAGAAAATAAGGGCAAACAACGTGACTCGATTCAGGGTATAGCCGTAGAAATAAAAGATAACCAGCGTGAGTGCCAACGTCACGGGGATGGCGATTCCCACGGTACCCGACTCGCGCAATCCCAATGTCAAGGCAATCAGAATCGAAACCGACAGAATCGCGAGGCCCATGTGGTACAGGAGTTCATTGGACTTCTCTGCGGCGGTCTCGCCGTAGTTTCGCGATATCGTTACCTGCACGTCGCCCGGCACAATCTTGCCTTGCAGGTCTCTCACCTTTTCAAGGACTTTATCCGCAACAATAATCGCATTCGTCCCTTTGCGTTTGGCCACCGAAATGGTCACCGCAGGCGTTACGGCATTAGGGGCCAGATTCGCGCTGTGCGTGTAGCCGAGGAATTGGCTGTGCTCATTGGCGGGGCCGGTTCCGTAGAAGACGTAGTCGGCGGGTTCCTCGGGGCCATCAATGATGTTCGCGACGTCGTGCAAATATACGGGCTTCTGTTCGTAAACGCCTATAACGACATTACCGACGGCATCGGCATTTTCCAGGAACCCGCCTGTCTCAACAAGGAAATCTTTGTTTTCCGTGGCAAAATCGCCCGACAAGGATTGTGCGTTGGCACGTGTCAGCATGGAAACGATTGTGGCCGGCGCCACGCTGTACGCGGCCATTTCCCCCTTGTCCAGCACGACCCGCACCTGCCGGCGCTGGCCCCCGATGAGCTTTACCTCGGAGACATCGGGCACTTCCTTTATGGCGTCGTGAAGCTGGGCCGCGATTCGGCGCAGCATGAAATGGTCGTAACGCCCACTCGATAGCGTCAAGGCCAGGATCGGCACATCGTCTATCGAGCGCGGCTTGATGAGCGGTTGGCTGGCGCCGGGCGGTATCAGGTCGAAGTTGGCGAACATTTTCTGGTTCAGGCGGACGATGGCATCCTCTTCGGGGGTGCCTACCAGGAACCGCACAATTGCCATGGATTGGCCGGGACTCGATGTCGAGTAGACGTATTCGACGCCTGGAATTTCCCATAGGAGTTTTTCCATGGGCTTGGTCACGCGCTCTTCGACTTCCTTTGCACCGGCTCCCGGCATCCGGACGAACACGTCGATCATCGGCACGATGATCTGGGGTTCTTCTTCGCGAGGCAGCAGGAGAACTGCGCCGATGCCGAGCAGAATAGACGCGCCGATGATAAGAGGCGTTAACTTGCTGTCGATAAACGCGTGGGCGATTTTGCCTGCTATTCCGAATTTTCCAGCCATGCAAAATCTCCCGTCTAACCTTGTTTCACGATGGCGCCGTCAGTGACTTGATCGATCTTGTCCACCACGATCCGTTCTCCAGGCTCCAAGCCGCTGAGGACTTCGATGTCGGAGCCGTAGTTTTTCCCGATGGTAATCAGCCTGAGCCGGGCAACGCTGTTGTCGCCGATAACATACACGCCGGTCAACTGACCTCGTTGGAAAACAGCCGTTGCCGGTACGGTAACGGTCTGCTTCTCGCTAGTCGCGAAACGGGCGCGACCGAACATTCCGGACCGAACCGCAGGGTCAGGAGGCAAATCGATCTTGACCACAAACGTGCGGCTTGCCGGGTCGGCGGAAGGCACAATCTCCGCCACGACTCCGGCGAATTCGCCTTTGCCGAATGCATCCAGAACGACCGGGACCTTGGAGCCAGATTCGATTTTGCGGATCTGTTCTTCATCCACCTGCGCTTCGAGCCGGTACTGTTGGGGGTCTTCGACAATGAGCAGCGGACCGCCCGGAGCGGCCAAGTCGCCCACGTCTACCGTCTTGCGCGTGATAATGCCCGCGAATGGGGATGTCACTTTTGCGAAACTCAGCAGCGTCCGCGCATTGCTCAACTCGGCTTTCGCCTGTTCGATACGCGCGTCGGCCTCACCTCGTTTGGCTTGGACCGATAGCACCATTTCGCTGGCGCGAGCGGCGTCGGCCGCAGCCCCTTTTAGTTTGGCGCCGGCCTCATCGAACAACTGACGGCTTACCGCCTGGCTCTCCACCAGTCCCTTGTATCGCTTGAAAGTCGCTGTAGCCAACTCGTTGCCGGCCTCGGCCGCCGCTTTGGACTGCAAGGTGGCCTGGACCATCTTCTCGGTTTCCTGCCGCGTCTCCTGGGCCTCCCGTACTGCGCTTTCGGCCCGTTTCACTTGGGATTCGGTTTCCCGCGGGTCGATTTCCACGAGCACTTGCCCCGATTCCACATGGTCGCCTTCCCTTACGTTTACGGCTCGCACATGCCCCATGAGTTTGCTTTGGATAGTGCTTGCCACCTTTGCACGGACCGTCCCAACCGCCTCGTACGGGGCTTGAACGGAACGCTTCTCCACACTCGCAAGAGAAGCCTGGATGGTTGCCGGAGGCGCGGTCTTTTCAGGCGATCCTGAGGACCGTCCGCAAGCTGCCATGACTCCCGTAAGCGCTATCGCCGCAAGAAATGGGACAAGCCGTTTCATAGGGTCCTCCTTGTCAGAGTCCAAGAGCGCGGGAAAGCGTGTCCGCCGATTGTACGCCGACAAAGCGTTTCTCTTCTTTTCCGCCCTTGAATACTACCAGAGTGGGTATTGAACTCACACCAAGGCTTTCGGCTATGTCGCCGGCCTCGTCTACGTTGACCTTTACCACTCGCGCCTTGTCGCCGGCCTTCTCGGCAACCTGCTCGACAATGGGCATCTGCGCCCGGCACGGGGCACACCACGTTGCCCACAGGTCGACCAACGTCGGGACGGTTGCATTCAGGACTTGTTGCTTGAACTCGTCATTGCTCTTAACTTCTGTCACCAAAGTACTTGCTGTCGCTGCCATTGCTGTATCCTCCGTTGACGCTCTCGGCGTCGTTGTTCCAAAGACTGCTGAGACCAAAAAGAAACCCATTACTGCGCCATACAATGCGCCGCTGTAGGGATTCGAAGTGAGTGGACACGCGCCGGTCTCGCAACTCCTGCGGGAGCCTATGAGGCCGCCAATCGCGCCGCCAATCAGTATTGCTATCACGAGCTTTGCCATGGTTACGTTTCCTTCAACTTGTTGTCTTGTGAGGCTAGAACGCAAGAGCAGTGCCAAGCATCGATAAACGCGTAAATGCTTGATATTCAGCACATTTCCTTACCTCCAGGCCAGTACGCGCCACGAAAGCAGCGTTACGTTCATCCGAACACGAAACGTTACGGTAACGCCACATCCGTTACGCAAACAGAAAGCCCGTCCATGTAATCGACCATGAACGGGCTCGGGAAAAGAAATGGCCTACGCCATTATTTCTGCTGGGCAGGGAGGCAATCGGGCACGCCGAGCTTACGCAGAATCGTCATCATGGGACACCAGTTTGTAAATGCCGATTGCGCTAAGTTCAGTCCTACGAAGCCTGTAAACAGGAGCCAATACGGGCTGTGAACCGCCGCCAGGACCACAGAGGCGAAGATGAACAAACCCGCAATTAACCGCAACCACCGTTCGACTGTCATGGGGTATACTCCTTTTTGTTGACATGTCTTCTTGATCCAAAACTGGATAGACTAATGCATGCAGCGTGCCATCATTTCGTGAACCATTGCGACAACAACCGCGAGTGCGAACCATGATTCCTTTCAAAAGATATATTGTTGCCGTCATTTTTGTGCTTCTTGCCGCTACCTCTTGCCAGCACGAAGTTTTTCCCGGCGCACACTGGGCAACGATGTCGCCCAGCGAGGCAGGATTGGATGAAAGCGTACTTGACCGGCTTCGCGACTATATGCAGGGGCGAGGCTGCATCGTCCGCCACGGCCGCTTGGTCTACACGTGGGGCGATTACCAAGAAAGAGGCGATGTGGCCTCAGCGGTAAAGCCATGGTACTCCTTCTTCCTCTTCAAGGCGATCGAGGACGGACGATTGCCGAGCCTTGACGCGAAGGTGAGCACATACGTTCCCTGTTTGGAAAGTCTCAACCCTGAACTTGGTTTCAAAGATCGCGACATGTGTTTTCGCCACTTGGCTACCCAGACCTCATGTTACGGCGTCCGCGAAACGCCGGGAACAGCCTTCGACTACAACGACTGGCAGATGGCTCTGTTTGTGGACACCTTGTTCCTCAACGTCTACCGCGCCACCTACGCCACAGTTGACAACTCCGTGCTTCACCCTGTTTTGAGCGATGTTCTGCAGTGCGAAGACAACCCAACCTTCTGTGCATTCGGCGAGGACGATCGCCCAGGACGTTTGGCCGTTTCACCCCGGGATTTCTGCCGGTTTGGATATCTCTTCCTCCACGAAGGGCGATGGAAAGACCGGCAATTGCTTTCCAGAAACGATGCCCGCCGTTGCATGACGGAACCCCTGAACGGCACCTTTCCGCGCACGCAGGCGGAGCCCGCCGAGATGTGTCCTGGACAACGGTCTCTGGGGTCGGAGCGTGTCCCGGACAATCAGTGTGACCACGATGGCAGCTACAGTTGGCTGTGGTGGACGAATGGGGTTGATCGGCATGGGCAACGTCATTGGCCGGACGCACCCCTCGATGTATATGCGGCGCTCGGGCATCGCAACGGAATGCGCGGCATGGCTGTGATTCCAAGCTTGGATATCGTCTTCTCGTGGAACGATACGGTGCTCGGCGACATGAAAGACGAAAGCAATCCGTTGAACACGGTTTTCCGCCTGATGCGAGAGGCCGCGAAAGCCGAACCCATGCCAGGCCAGATCATCGCTGACCCGCAACATCCCGCATGGCTCGTGCACAACGAAGACCGTGACCACGACGGCAATCTTGACGCGTTCTTCATGTGCGGACCGGGCGACCCCGAAGGCTTCATTTATCGAGGAACACGAAAAATCGATGGAACGCGTGACGGAGACCAAGAGGCCATCATCGAGAAGATGAAGGGGACCGGAGCCAACTGCATCTACCTGGAAGCCATTCGCTCGCACGGGGGTGACGGCGATGCGACGCACAATCCGTTTGTTGACAGCGATCCCACTAAGGGCTTGGACGAAAACATTCTCCAGCAGTGGGAAACCTGGTTCAGTGAAATGGACGACAACGGCATCGTGGTCTTCTTCATCTTCTATGACGACAGTGCCAGTATCTGGCCCACAGGGGATATCGTTGGCCCGGAAGAGCAGGCGTTTCTCGATCAGGGCGTCCGGCGATTCGAGCACCATCGGAATTGGATATGGTGCGTGGCGGAGGAATACGGGGAGGCGTTCAGCGCGGCGCGGGTCCGCAATATCGCGGCGGTAATTCGCGACGCGGACAAACACCGCCATCTCATCGCGGTTCACAAAAACGAATCCCTGTCGTTCGATGAATTCGCGGGCGATCCCAACATCGGGCAATTCACTGTTCAATATAACAAGAAAACGGCCGGTGCCCTGCATGAAGGGATGCTGACGGCGTGGAACAACGCGAACGGTCGCTACAATCTCAACATGGCCGAAGCAGAAGCCTTTGGATTTGGAGACGTGGCGCGGGAGAAGTGTTGGGCCTGTGCGATGGCCGGAACGTATGTTATGGCGTTGGACTGGCGTTTCGACGCGCCGGATGCCCCCTCAGTCGATGATCTGAAAATGTGCGGTTATCTGGTACGCTTTTTCGAATCCACCAACGTCAATGAAATGGCGCCGCATGATGAACTGCGGGCAGGAGGAACTCGGTACGTTCTTGCGGCGCCAGGTGCCAGCTACATCGCATATGCCTCAACATCAGGCGAGACGATTGGTCTGAAATCCATGAGGGCAGGGACGTATTCACTGACTTGGTTTGATCCCGCCACAGGAAAGCGCCTTACCCAAGAGCGCGTCCGGGTATCGACGGGCGAGCAGCATTGGGACCGTCCTCCGGGATTCGAGGGAGCCGTCGCCCTGTACGTGCGATTGTCGAAATCGCCAAAATCGGGGGAAAGAAAGGACGATTTCCTTCCAGCTTCTTGATTTGATCTCAAGTCCAAATAGGCGCATGAAGAGTATGTGGTGTGCCAGTCGGGCCTCGTGAAACCAGACACGCTTACCGGCAGTCAAGAAATGAAAAGGTTGAGGTTAAAGCTATGGCCAAGATTTGTCTGTCGTTTGTTGCGCTCGTCCTCTTGAGCGGCTGCGCTTCTGCTGCCGATCCTGACAAGTGGCCTCCGACTGCCCCGGGAAGGAGCGAATGGATTGACAAGACCACCGGCCACAAAGTCATCCGCCTGTCCCAACGCGAGGGATCAAACGAGGTCTTCTATTTTCACCAGAACCCGTTTACGGCCGCCGGAGACAAGATGGTGTTCATGGGATCGACTGAGAAAGGACG